>JBAVVP010000114.1:0-27672 GCA_049697355.1 Terriglobales bacterium | reverse complement strand
GTTCTGGGATCTTTGTGGTTAAACCCTTGATTCGTCTCGGCGCACTCGGCGTCTCGGCGGTGAATTCCCAGAGCATTTCTATTGTGAACAGAATAAGAATTGTGGTATTCAACGGCCCGAATCGTGTTTGACACTGTTCCAACGCGGTTGCTATAGTCAGAGAGTCCTTGTTGGACGTGATTTCGAACCAGCTGGAATTGTCCTAGGGTCGTCCGCCAGGTCGGCCTCAACGCAAACTAAAGAGCACACCAGCAGTCCGCAAGGCCACGTCCCGCATGTCGCGCACAAACGCGCGCCGACTCAGAGGCTATGAACTTGTTCGACGACACCACCGTTCGCAATCCTGAATCCAACATTGAAACCATGACATCTTCCAACGACTCCCACACCGGCGGCTCGGCCGTAGTAGACGCTCCCGAGCAAGCACAACCCTCTTCCGCGGAACCACTGGCTTCCGCCCCTGACGTTCCTGAAAACGGCGTTCCTGAAAACAACGTTCCTGAAAGCGAAGCTCCTAAAGAGCCCACTTCTGAGACTCACGAGAATGCGGCGGCCGCCAGCGATGACTTCGCCGCCGCCCTCCAGAGCTTTGAGACCGAAACCGAGGAAGCGGTTGGCGACGACCACGTCATCAAGGGCACGGTCGTGAAATTGACCGCGACCCACGTCGTCGTCGATATCGGGGCGAAATCCGAAGGCATGTTGCCGCTTACGGAAATTCTCGATCACGAGGGCAATCCAAAGTTCCAGCCCGGCGCCGAGATCGACGTATTGCGGGAAAAGGGCCAAACCGAAGAGGGCTACGTGAACCTCTCGCACCTGAAGGCGCAGCGGCTGCGCTCGTGGGACGAGATTGAGCGGGCTTATAACGACAAGAAGCCGATCAAGGGCGTCGTCGTGGAGCGCATCAAGGGCGGACTGACACTCGACATTCAGGGCGCGCGCGCCTTTCTGCCAGGCTCGCAGGTGGACCTGCGTCCCATCCGGAATCTGGATGGCATGAAGGGCCAGACGATGGAAGTTGCCATCATCAAGCTCAACAAGAAGCGCGGCAACATCGTGGTCTCGCGCAAGCAGCTTCTGGAAGAAGAGCAGAATGCAAAGCGCGGCAAAACGCTCGAGCACCTGCAGGAAGGCAGCGTGCTCACCGGCATCGTCAAGAATTTGACCGAGTACGGCGCGTTTGTGGATATGGGCGGAATTGACGGCCTGCTCCACATCACCGACATGTCGTGGGGACGCCTGACGCACCCGCGCGATCTGGTCAACGTCGGCGACCAGATTCAGGTGAAGGTGCTGAAGTACGACAAGGACAAGCAGCGCGTCTCGCTCGGCTTCAAGCAGCTCACCCCCGACCCGTGGCTCGATGCGGAGCACCGTTACCCCGTGGGCGCGCACGTCCACGGACGCGTCATCAGCGTCACCGACTACGGAGCCTTCGTCGAACTGGAACAGGGCATCGAGGGCCTGGTTCACGTCAGCGAAATGACATGGTCGAAACGGATGAAGCATCCGTCGAAGCTCGTCAACGTAAACGACGAAGTAGACTGTGTAGTTTTAAGCGTGAACCCGACCGAGCGCCGGATTTCGCTGGGCATGAGGCAGCTCGCCTCCAACCCCTGGGATACGTTGCACGACAAATATCCAGTGGGAGCGACGGTCGAGGGCCGGGTGCGCAATCTGACCGAGTTTGGCGCCTTCATTGAAATCGAAGACGGAATCGACGGGCTGGTGCATGTCAGCAATTTGAGCTGGACTACCCGCGTGAAGCATCCATCTGAGGTACTGAAGAAGGGCGACAAGGTCAAGGCCGTCATCCTGGCCATTGAACCGGACAAGCGGCGTCTATCGCTCGGTGTGAAGCAGATGCAGCCCGACGTTTGGGATTCGTTCTTCGCACAGCACCGCATCGGCGACATCGTGCATGGCAAGGTGCTGCGCGTGGCCAACTTCGGAGCCTTTGTCGAGATTGCCGAAGGCATCGAAGGTCTGTGTCACAACTCGGAAGCGGTCGATGGCAACGGGCAGCCCATGCATCTGGAACCCGGCGCTGAGTTCGAGTTCAAGATCATCAAGATGAATCAGGAAGAAAAGAAAGTTGGCCTCAGCATCAAGGCGGTCGGCGAAGAAGCGTCACGCCAGGAGGTCGAATCCTACAAGCACCCGGCCTCCTCCTCGACCAGCACCACCATCGGCGACTTGATCTCGTGGAAACGAGCCGGCGGGGACAGCAACTAGGTTCCAAGCGCATCCAGAATTTAAGGCCACCCTAAGCGGTGGCCTTTTTCTTGGTCTCGACTTATTTGCTGCCGGCTTTGGTGTCGATTTTCAAATCGATGTAAACCTGCTGGCGATCGTCAAATTGGCTGACCGTTTTTGTGCCGCTCTTGCGCTTGTTGTACTGCGCATACACTTCGTAATCGATGGTGGGCTGGAGGGCCGGGAAACGGTAGGTGCCGTCCGGACCCACGATGTAGGTTTTCACAGCGCTGGTGCGAGTGTTGGTCAGATACACGACTGCGTTCGGCAAAGGACTGTCACCGCTGTCGAGCACCTTGCCCGTGAGCAGGCGGGTCTTGTCTTTCTTCGAATCGCGGCCAAACAACTGCGCTGGAGCCGCCAGGGAGAATGTTGAGAAGACTGATGCCGACAAAACAAACAGCAGCGTAACCAGCAGTGGAGCGGCGAGCGTCGCCTTCTTCATAAGTATCTCATCGCTGCCGTTCGAACCGCACGGCGGCTCCTACCAGTCTAAATGAAGACCGATGTCGGAACGCTCGTCGTTGTCGATATGAACAGTGACTTCGGCGCCAGGCTTCAACTGTTTGCCCGAGGAAAGCTTGACGCCTTTGACATCCGCCCAAACGATGTAGTCGGCGGTGCCGGCGGGCAGGCGCTGCGCGAACTCGCCGGTGTGATTGGAATAAAGCTCCCAGCGGGCTTTGTTGGCCTTGTCAGTGGCCCGCCGGATCTTTACTTTGATCCCATAGAGCGGGTGCCCGTCCGGGTCCCAAACCGTGCCGAAGATTAGAGCGTAAGGCTTCGGCTTCTCGCGGCCGCTGCCCCGCGCGCTCGCTGGCGCAAGCAGGGACACCAGGAACACGGCAGCCGGCAAAGCCATCGCGGCCAAGCGGCGGAACACCCGGAAATGTGCGGAGTTGTTCAGGAATCCTCGTCCTCATCGTCTTCGTCGTCGACGTCTTCATCGTCCTCTTCGTCATCTTCGATTTCGTCTTCGCCGACGACTTTCAATTCAACGGGATTCACCGTGACCACCTCGAAGTCCGTACCGCACTCCGGGCAGGAGACGACCGCGCCTTCATCGACTTCATCTTCGTCGATGTCGAGATCCGTCTCGCATTCAGGACAGTACACCATGATTTCCTCCACACTCGGGGTACCCTGTTATATTTAGTTTCTTCGTGAGGAAAAGGTCAAGTGGCTAACCAGAAAAATTCCGCAATGGCCGAATCTGTGAGTTTTCGCTGTTTTTCCACAAACCTGGCCGCAGGCGTGATGGTTGCCCTGGCGCTGGCGTCTTGCGGTCCCCTGTGCCGGGCGCAGGAAATGGCTCAGGAACCGCCGCGTCTGGCGGCGGACCGGCACACCGATCCGCGCATCGCCGAGGCGATCCGGCAGGTTTCCGCGGACCGTATCCGGCAGACGATTGAAAAGCTGGTCGGCTTCGGAAACCGGTCGACGATCTCCGCGCAGGACGAGGAATCGATTAAGGCAGGCAAGGGAATCGGGGCGGCCCGGGAGTGGATCAAGGCCGAGTTTGAACGCTATTCCAAAGACTGCGGTGGTTGCCTCGAAGTGAAGACCGACAGTTTCACCGAGCCGCCCGCCGACCGCATCCCGAAACCGACAGTAATCACTAATGTTTATGCGGTTTGGCGCGGAACCGATCCGCAGCAGGCCGATCGCATCGTGCTGGTTACCGGCCATTACGACTCGCGCAACAGCGACAACTTTAACGGGACCGACCCTGCGCCAGGAGCGAACGACGACGCCAGCGGCACCGCCGTGAGCCTGGAATGCGCCCGGGTTCTGAGCAAGGCGCAGATCAAGTTTCCAGCGACGATCATCTTTCTGACCGCCGCCGGCGAAGAGCAGGGTCTGTACGGCAGCAAGCACTTCGCCCAGATGGCCAAGCAGAATGGGTGGAAACTCGAAGCCGTTTTGAACAACGACATCGTAGGCGGGAACCTCGGGGCTGACCAGGATGCGAGCGTGGTGCGGGTGTTTTCGGAAGGATTGCCGGCAGCTGCGACGGAGGCTGAAACTCGCCGAATTCGGATGCTCGGCGGGGAGAGCGACTCCGTTTCGCGCGAGCTAGCCCGTTATATTGCCGACGTCGGGCGCTCCTACGATGCTGGCGTCAAGCCCCTTCTTATCTTCCGCCTCGACCGCTTTCTGCGCGGAGGAGACCACTACTCGTTCAATCAGCAGGGCTTCGCCGCCGTACGCTTCACCGAATTCCGCGAAGACTATAACCATCAGCATCAGAACGTTCGTAAGGATGACGCCAATGGCATCGAATACGGCGACCTGCCGAAGTTCATCGACTTCGACTACGTGGCGCATGTGGCGCGGCTAAACGCGGCTACTCTGGCCTCGCTGGCATCGGCTCCAGCGCCGCCGGCAAACGTAAAAATGCTGACCAAGAACCTCGATAACGACACGACTTTGACGTGGGAACCTTCGGCCGGAGCAGCCGCCTACGAGGTGGTGTGGCGCTCGACGAACGCGGCCGATTGGGAGTACGCCCAAACGGTTAGTAGCGGTGCGCGTGCAACCCTGAAGGTTTCGAAGGATAATGTGATATTCGCTGTGCGCGCGGTCGACGCGGCGGGACATCGCAGTCTGCCGGTTGTGCCGGAGCCAGAAAGATAAAGTGCCTCGCGGACAAACTATCTCGTTCAGTTTCCCTCCATTTGCAGGATGGGTGAAACGCATCATCCTGACTTGCACGGGGATCTACCTATTTCAGGTTGTGATGCTCAGGTTTTCCCCGGGCGTCATCGTTCTGATGCGGGAGTGGCTGGCGTTGATCCCGGTTGAAGTGATGCGTGGCAGAGTCTGGCAAGTGGTAACGTACTCTTTGCTGCACGAGAGCTTGAGTCATGTGTTTTTCAACATGCTCATGCTTTGGTTTATCGGCGCATATCTGGAACGCGACTGGGGACCGCGACGATTCATCGAGTGCTACACATTCTGCGTTGTGGGTGCTGCTGTGGTGACGATTGCTGTCTCTTACACCCACTTCCTCGGGGCGAATCCACGCACCGAAACAATGGGTGCGTCCGGGGGCATTCTTGGGCTGATGATGGCCTTTGGAATTCTTTATGCAGATCAGGAAATGTTTCTCTTTCCGCTGCCTTTCTCGATCAAGGCAAAATATCTGGTTGGAATCCTTGTCGTGATCACGATCATTGGAGTCTTTGAGCCATCGCAAGGCGGAATCGCGGTCTTCGCCCATCTTGGCGGATTGCTCTTCGGCTTCCTGTTCGTGAAGTTCCTGCCTTCTCGCGGCCTCAGCTATGCGGCGTCGGAACGCTATTTCGGCGTGCGCAACTCTTACTACCGCTGGAAGAGGCGGCGCGCGGCAAGAAAATTTGAAGTTTATATGCGAGATCACGACCGCAAGGTCACCTTCGACGAGCACGGAAACTACGTGCCCCCCGACGAGAACGACAAAACCAATGGTGGATCGAAATCGGGCTGGGTGAATTAGCTGTCAGCCGTCCGCACTCAGCCGTCAGCTAAGGTCTATCTCTGAGCATCCGCAAAGAAAGCCATAGTTCTTGAGACGATGTTCCCCGGCAATTCCTTCCTTTCCGTCTTCCCTTTGAACCCCAAGTCGTGACCTTCGCCTTCCACCGTCATTAACTCGGTTTTGGCTGGGATCAGTTCCAGCGCCTTGGCCAATTCCTCTGGGCTTCCGAAAGGGTCGCGAGTTCCGTGCACGAACAGGCTCGGAGTGCGCAAGTTGGGCAGATGTTGAATGCGGAGTTGCTCCTTTTTACGCGGTGGATGTAAGGGGTACGAAAGCAGGAGGAGTCCGGACACAAGCTCTGGCTCGGCGGCGCAAAGTATGGTCGACTGGCGCCCCCCGTAGGAGTGGCCGCCGAGAAAGATCCGGCCCGTGACATTCTTGCGCAAGGCAGCGACCGCGTTGCCAAGACCCTTGCGATCTCGTTCCGCATTTCCCGGAAACGGTGGGCCGGTGCGCCGCTCCTGACGGTAGGGCAGATCGCAGCGCAGAACGAGGTAGCCCTGTCCAGAAAAAGTCTCGCCGAGCGCTACCAGCAGTGGAGCCGTCGAGTCCGAACCCGCGCCGTGCGTCAGGATCAGGGCATCGCCGTTCGGCGCATCGGGAGCATGCAGCCAGCCTCGTACCGCGAGCTCGACCGAGTGCTGAAAGAATGGGATCGCCGGCTGCATCGCAGTAAAAGCTCCTGGATTCTGGGCCGTGGCGGCAACGTCATGCCGATTATAGGCCGTGATTTTTATCCGGTGCTCCGCGAGCCGTGATTCTTGGCCATGGAACGGGAGCGTGGCAATAGCAATCCAGCGAATTCCCTGTGTTCTCCGTGTCCTCTGTGTTTAAATTTCATTCGTGAAAGTAGCCATCGATATCCGTCGCATGACGGAATTCGGCGTGGGCACCTATATCCGGAATGTAGTCCGCACGCTGGCGCGCTTGGACCGCGACAGCAAATACTTCCTCATTGGATCGCCGGCGAAGGTGGCCGAATGCGGCGCGCTGCCGCCGAACTTCCACGCGGTGGCGTTGGACGGCGGCGATGACACCCTCAAAGGGAATCTCGATTTCCGGGCGATTGTGAAGCGCCTGGGGTGCGACGTGGTTCACATCCCGCACCTGTACTGGATTCCGCGCGGGCTGAGCTGTCCTTATGTTTTGACCGTGCACGATCTGCTCGAGCACATGTATGGATCGCGCAACGCCTCCAGTTTGCGGCGCAGCCTGCACTTTTACCTGACGCGGCGCGTGTTGCGCAAGGCGGCGCGCGTGATTGCGGTGTCGCAATTCACCAAGAACGAAATCGAAAAACTGTTGGCGATTCCCGATGCCCGCATCGAAGTGGTCTATAACGCGATTGACGAACGCTTTCTGCGCGGCCACGCCACCGACGCGGATCGCGAACTGATTGCCCAGCGCTATCTGGTGAACTATCCCTTCATTCTGTATGCGGGCGCGATTCGGCCCCACAAGAATGTGGTGCGCATCATTGAAGCGTTTTCGGCGCTGAAGAGCGAACTGCAAAAGGAACAGCAGTTCCCGGATCTGAAGCTCATCATCATCGGGGACGATCTGTCGAGCCATCCGCGGCTGCGGCGCACGGTGGTGCGGAGCGGGGTGCAGCACGACGTGCGCTTCTTAGGATTTGTGCCCATCGAAGTGCTGCGCATCTTTTATGATGTCGCGAAGATTTTCGTTTTTCCATCGCTTTACGAAGGATTTGGATTGCCGCCGCTGGAAGCGATGGCTCACGGAACGCCGGTGGTCACTTCGAACACATCGAGCTTGCCGGAAGTGGCGGGGAACGCGGCGCTGCTGGTGAATCCGGAAAACGTGTTTGAAATTCGCCGGGCTTTGCAGCGCGTGCTGCTGGATCCGGCGCTGCGCGAGCGCATGAAACAACGCGGCTACGAACAGGCGCAGCGATTTTCCTGGACGAACTCGGTGGCGAGAATCCTCGAGATTTATCGCGAAGTAGCGGGCGGCCGTGTTTCTCGCAGGGTCGCCGCCGACTGAAGTTTGTGTGGTGGCGGAGCCTCGTCCCCCACTCTCGTATAATGAATCCTTCCGCGATGAATTCTGGCCCTGCGCGCAATCTCGATCCGCCGACAACTGAGAGCCTATCCCGTCCGAACGAGTTGCTTTCGGATTGGCGCGTCTGCGTGCTGGCGCTGATTGCGCTCTGGGCGGTCATCTACATGGCCGGACTCTCGCGGCCCGCCTTGCTCGACGATGCCGACACGGTGCATGCCGAGGCGGCGCGCGAAATGGTGCAGCGCCACGACTGGGTCACGCTGTATGCCAACGGCATCCGCTATCTGGAAAAAGCCCCGCTGATGTACTGGGGAGTGGCAACTAGCTACACGCTGTTCGGCGTCAGCGAGTGGAGCACGCGCCTTCCGCTTATGCTGGGCGTGCTGGCGATGATTCTCTCCACCTACGGTTTGGGGCGCTGGGCCTTGGGCGGCGAAGGCGGATTCGATTCCGGGCTGGTGCTGGCAACCGCGCTCGGTCCGTACCTGTTTACGCGCTTTCTGATTCCGGATGTGCCGGTGGGGCTCTGGCTGACCCTGACGTTTTGGCTTTTTCTGGTGTCGTTGGAACAACCGAAGCCGGAGCAAGCGAAGCCCGGGCGCTGGGTTTGCTGGGGGCTCGCCGCCGTCTGTGCGCTCAACGTGCTTACCAAAGGGCTGATCGGGCTGGTGTTCCCGGCGGGAGCGATCGGGCTTTACCTGCTGCTGACGGGGAATTTGCGGCACCTGCTCAAGCTGCGTTTGCTTTCGAGCGCGGCCGTCTTTTTCGCGATCGCCGCACCCTGGCACATTCTGGCGGCGCTGCGAAATCCGGCGCAGGGCCAGGTCCGCGGATTCTTGTGGTTCTATTTCGTCAATGAGCACATCCTGCGTTTTCTGAACCGGCGCGTTCCGCGCGACTACGACACGGTTCCGCTGCTGCTGTTCTGGGCTTTGCTGGTTCTGTGGCTGATTCCGTGGACTGTGTTTCTTCCGCAGTCGCTGCGGGAAGTGCCGCGGCGGTGGCGCGAATTCCGCGCGCGGATGACGCGGCGCCAGCGCGCGTATCTTTTATTTTTCTTGTGGAACGTGGTGATCGTGGGCTTCTTTAGCCTCTCGACGCGGCAGGAATACTACACGATCCCAGCCATTCCGGGGATGGCGCTGCTCGTGGGCGGATGGCTGCAACGGGAGAGAACTTCGGCGACGGATAGCCGGGAACGGCGCAGCGGGCGGAATTCGTCGGCGGTGCTGCTCGTGGCCGGCGTCATCGTCGCGGTGGTTGGCTTTGCGCTGCTCATGTTCTCGAAGGCGCCGGCGCCGGGCACGGATCTGTCGGACCTGCTGCGGAAACATCCGCAAGACTACGCGCTGTCGTTCGGGCATTTTCTCGATTTGACCCCACAGGCAATGGGGGCATTCCGCGTGCCGTTGTTTGGATTCTCGCTCGCATTTCTGCTGGGAACGCTCGCCAACTGGCTTCTGCGGCGTCGCGGGCGGGCGGGAGCGGGGAATGCGGCGTTGGCGGCGATGATGGTGGTCCTGCTGGCGTGCGTGCGGATTGCGTTCGGCATTTTTTCTCCGATTCTTTCGTCGAAAGACCTGGCAATGGCGATTCGCGAACAGTACCGGCCCGGCGATCAGATCGTGGTGATAGGGCTGTATGAAAATGCGTCGTCGCTGAATTTCTACACCGGGATTCCACTGCACAGTTTGCGCGCGCCGGGCGGAAACATGTGGTACGGTACGCAGTTTCCGGGAGCGCCGAGGGTCTTTGAAACGCAGGCTTCGTTTGTCGAGATGTGGAAGGGGCCGCATCGCGTTTTTTTGTGGGCGGAAGAGGATCAGCCACCGGCACTACAAGGATTGCCGCGGTATGAGGTCGCGCGCCGCGGGGGCAAGATTATTTTCGCCAATCAGCCGATGCCTTCGCGTTGATCGGTTCGCTGGCGTTCGACTGACAGCACCTGAAGGCGCATTCCCAGAGCAGAACTTTCGGCATCGCTAAAGCGATGCCCTGATACGAACCGCCGTTGTTTATGAGGAAATCCTGCTCAGGCGGCCGTCTTTCAGGCCGAACAACTCGCCTCGCCAGTGGATGCGGTCGCCCATAAAACCTGCTGCCCAAACGAGCGGCGCGATCAGGTCTCGCAGCGGCAGCAAGACAATATTGCGGAAAATCTGGCGGTCGTGGAGCACGGCCGCTGCGGCGACGAATCCGACAGTCATCCGCGCGGCGAACGTCAGCGCGAATAGTCCCCACGCCCACGCCGCCCCTCTGGCAGCCAGCAGCGTTGCCAATGCCCAAGGCAGGCCGAAGGTGAAAAGCAGCCCGGCGTATCCCCAGCGACGCGCATCCCGAATGGTCCGCGACCAGCGCAGTTGATGCTGGAAAAACTGCCGCAGCGTGTAGGCTGGCAGGAATGTCGTGACGGTCGCGGCGCTGAGTTCGACTTTCTTCCCCGTTGCTGCGATGCGGCGGCCGAGTTCATAGTCGTCGGCCAAATAGTCGAGCAGGGGTTCGAATCCGCCGATGGCTTCCAGGTCGCGACGGCGAAAGGCCAGCGTGGAGCCCAATCCGAAGCGCAATCCATTCTCGAGAAATCTAGCGCTCAAAACGCCCGGTACGAAGTCGGTGCCGATGCCTAAGGCTTCGAGGCGCGAGCCCAGGGTCGGGGCGGCGGCACCGCGGTAGAGGCAGGTCGCCATTCCCACCGACGCGTCCCTGAGCGGCGCGATCGCTTCCCGCAAATAGCTGGGGGGCACGCGGATGTCGCTGTCATTGATCAGGAGGACTTCGTGGCGCGCGGCGGGTAACATCTGCACCAGATTGCTGACTTTGATATTGGCTCCGAGGACGCGATCGCAGACGATCAGCTCAATCGGAAGGTTGGGATATTTTGCCTGGAGCTTCCGCACCACATCAATCGCTGGATCGGCGGGATCGCTGACGCCGAAGATCAATTGAAACTGCGGATAGTCCTGTTCGCAGTGGCTGCAAAAGCTTTCCCAGATCTCGGGATCGACACCCTTCAAAGGCTTGAGAATGGAGACTGGAGGCAGGCTGTTTTCTGGCTGCGGAGGCTCGTTGAGTTTCTTGCGCCGGTCGTTGAGGAAACTGGCCAGCCCGAGCGCGGAGAGGAAATAGAAGAACAGACTGCCGGCAGTTCCGATTGCGGCGACCGCTTCGAGCAGTGTTCTCGGCGTCAGTGGCGGGGTCGGCAGCATGGATGTGTCTCATCATAAATCGAATGCATAGAGCTGGTATTTTCCGGGACGCGACACTGGCCCACCACGGCCGCCGGAACGCAGAACTCAATGCCGGCGCATACAATGGCGATATGCGAACTGGCGAGGAGACCGCCCGGTGACGAATTCCGCGTCCCCGTCCCCATCGAAAGTCGCGCGCCGATGGACCGTGATCGCCTCCGGCCTGCTTCTCCTGGCGCTGGCCCTGGTCGTGATCTATACCGCGCCCAATGCGTTTCTCAGCCCGGTCGCTTTGGTGGTGGTGGCCGCCATCGGACTGGCCGCGCTGCTCCTCCAGGTTTGGTTTCGCCGGGATCTTCCGATTCATTCTCCCCTCTGGCTCAACACCCTCGGCATTCTCTGTGCCATGGCGTCGCTGTTCGCGGATTACCTCCGAATGACGCGCCGCGCGCTCGATCTCGTGGCCTTTGCCGCCGTGGTCTGTTTCGGCATCAGCGGATCCCTCATCCTGCACGCCCTGCGCCGCCGAGTACAGACTCCGCAATCGACTGGGACGGAGTAGATTCGTATCAGGGTATCGCTTCAGCGATACCGCAACTCTTCCGAAACCAAACGCCCCTTTAGGGGCTGAATTCCCAGTTACAATGCCGCTATGCGTGTCACTTTGTTTGGAGCATCCGGACTGCTTGGCCATGATCTGGTCCCGGCGCTGGCCGGTGAGCAGCTCACCGCGTTTTCCGTCGGGGACGCCGATCTGCGCGACCACGCGCGCGTTCGCAACTTAGTTCGCGATTCCCGTCCCGAATGGATTCTTCTGCTCGCCGCCTACACCGACGTGGATGGCTGCGAGCGAAACCGCGACCTCGCCTTCGCCGTGAATTGCGACGGCGCCGTCAATGTGGCCGAGGCTGCCCGCGAAGCCGGCTCGCGATTGCTGTTCGTGAGCACGGACTACGTTTTCGATGGCAGTAAACGTTCGCCGTACCAAACCGGCGATCACAGAAATCCAACCAGCGTTTATGGCGAGAGCAAAGCTCGCGCCGAGGAGCGGCTGCTCGAGATTCTGCCCGAGGTCTGCATCGCCCGCACTTCCTGGCTGTTCGGGCACGGCGGCAAGTGTTTCCCCGCAACCATTCTCAAGCTGGCGTCAACCCGTCCTCAGATTTCGGTAGTCAACGATCAGCGTGGCAGCCCGACGTTCACGGTCGATCTCGCATCCGCACTGGTCAAGCTTTGCCGCGCCTCTGCACGCGGAATCGTGCACGTCACCAATTCCGGCAACTGCACCTGGTACGAGTTTGCCGCCGAAATCGTGCGCATGTCCGGATTGCCGGCCACCGTCAAACCCGTGACCACAGCCGAATTCCCGCGTCCGGCGCGCCGCCCCGCCTACTCCGTGCTGTCGCCTGACAGTCTGCACGCCTACAACATCCACCTGCCAGAATGGCAGGATGCGTTGCGCCGCTATCTCGCGAACGCGCCCGCCGTCGCTCCCGTCGTCGGATAGAGTCAGCGCATAAGAAAGGCAAACCCTGCGCGGCCAACGTCACGCAGGGCTGTTCATGTTCAGCACCGGTCAACGGTGTTTGATGAAAGTGCCATCCTGTAACTCGGCCACCGCCTGCCGCAGTTGCTCCTGGGTGTTCATCACGATCGGCCCATACCATGCGACCGGTTCCTCGATCGGTTTGCCTGACACCAGCAGGAATCGGATGCCCTCATCACCCGCTTGCACCACAATCTCGTCTCCGCGGTCAAAGAGGACCAGCGAATGATTACCGACATCGTAGACGGGCAGCGCGTCCGGCTTCGCGACCTGCTCGGTAAGAACCGCGCGCGGTTCCGAAGAGTCGCGGAACGCGCCAGAGCCCGCGAACACGTAAGCAAAGGCGTTGCGCGCAGTCTCGATCTTGAGCCCCTTCCGCTGGCGCGGCGCCACCGAGATATCGAGATAATTCGGATCGGCGGCAACACCTTCCACCGGTCCTCGCTTACCCCAGAACTCGCCGCAGATGATGCGCACGTGGGTGCCGTCGTCATCGGTGACCTCGGGGATCGCGCTCGCCGGAATGTCCTGATAGCGCGGGTCGGTCATCTTCAACGACGACGGCAGGTTCGCCCACAACTGGAAACCGTGCATGCGGCCCTGCGGATCGCCCTTGGGCATCTCCTGGTGGAGGATGCCACTGCCGGCAGTCATCCACTGCACGTCGCCAGCCGTCATTTTGCCCTTATTTCCGAGGCTATCGCCGTGCTCCACCGAGCCCGCCAGCACATAGGTGATGGTTTCGATCCCGCGGTGTGGATGCCAGGGAAATCCCGCAAGGTAATCTGCCGGATTCTCATTGCGGAAGTCATCCAGCAGCAGGAAAGGATCAAAATCTTTGGTTTTGCCGAAACCGAAAGCGCGCTGCAGCTTCACGCCGGCGCCTTCGATTGTGGGCTTCGTTTCAAGAATCTGTTTAATTGGGCGGAGTGACATAGCATTTCCTTTCTGCCGCCAGAAAGCACGTGGCTTGAATGGTTCACCTGGAGGTCCGGATAATTCAAGCCTTCACGAATTCCACGTCCAGGCTGATGGTGACTTCATCGCCAACCAGAATGCCACCGGTTTCGAGCGCCGCGTTCCAGGTCAGGCCGAAATCCTTGCGGTTGATCTTGGTGGTCGCCGATACCGCAACCCGGGTGTTGCCCCATGGATCCTTCGTCGGCGGGGTTGGCCCTTCAACGGAGAAGATCGCCTTGCGTGTGACGCCCCGAATCGTCAGATCGCCCTCTACGGCCAACTCTCCGTCTCCCACGAGGCGGATGCGCGAGGACTTGAACGACAGCGTGGGGAACTTCTCCACGTCGAGGAAGTCGGCGCTCTTCAGATGCCCGTCCCGCTGCGCATCGCGCGTTTCAATCGAGGCCGCTTCGATCACGGCCGCGACCCGGGAGTGGGTCAGGTCCGATCCGTCCAGAGTTAACACTCCCGTAAGTTTGGCGAACTGCCCCTTCACGTTGGAGATCATCATATGCTTGACCTTGAACTCGGCAACAGAATGAGACGGATCAAGGTTCCAGGTTGTGGTTGTAGTTGCGGTAGTCGTTTGCAGTGCAGCCAGTGTGCTCATGGTGGTTGTCCTTTCCCAGTTTTAGATGCGTTACGACGATAATCGTTGCAACATATATATTTGCAAAAAAAATCACATCACTTGCGTTCGGGCGGAGCGCAGCAGTTCGACAAGTGCCCGAAGCCGATCCCGCCCCAGGTGGCCCAATTGCCTGCGATGGCCTTCCTGCACCGGCTCATCGAGGCGGGCCAGCACCTTCAGGCCCTCGGGCGTGATCCGGGCCATCACCATTCGCCGGTCCCTGGTTTCCCGGCAGCGTCCGATCAGGCCGCGTTTTTCCAGACGGTCCAGAAGGCGGGTAATGTCCGGATCCCGCGTAATCATCCGGCTGGCAATCTCGCCACAGGGGAGCCCTTCGGGCGCTCCGCGCAGGATGCGGAGCACGTTGTACTGCGTCGCGGAGAGATCCTCAGTCTTGAGAACCGGGATCAGGCCGCGGGACAGCATGTCGGTGGTGCGCAGCAACTCCAGGAAGGCATCTTCCTCGGGACAGGCCGGGCGCCGTCGCTGCTTCTCCACCTGAATCGCCTTCTTCATCCAATCCAGATAATATGCGTTATAACGACTATTGTCAAGACGGAGTTCGACCTCCTTCCGCTGTGTGCGGATCGACCGCGCCACCTGGTTGGGGTGCGTAAGGTTGTCAGGCGCAAGCCGGGCCCGTTAAAATCGCACTGCCCTGAGGAAGAGACCGATGCCTCCAACGATTGTGCACGGTAAAATCTGCTACATCGAATTTCCCGCCACCGATGTTGCGCGTTCTGCTGGCTTCTACCAAGAAGTTTTTGGCTGGAACATCAGAAAACGCGGCGATGGCAGCACCGCCTTCGATGACACAACCGGTGAAGTCAGCGGCGCCTGGGTACTCGGGCGCCCACCAAGCGCCAAGCCTGGCCTTCTGTTTTTACATCATGGTCGACAGCGTGGCCGCGATGCTTGACGCCATCGTCACCCATGGGGGCGAGATCGTCCAGTCCATCGGCGCCGATGCGCCCGAGATCACGGCGAGATTCCGCGACCCAGCGGGAAACGTGATCGGCCTTTACCAGCAGCCTGCCTGACGGGCAACTTGGAAGCGAGTCCGTAACGCTCTGGCAACTGCGCTGTCCAATCCCCGCTGCCGTGGTTTATCCTTAGCCTTCTTTCGAGGGTCAATCGTGAACCAACGCATCTCTTGGATTCTGGTCGCCTCGCTCTGCATTTTTCCCTTCGCGCTTTCCGCCCAGCCCTATGACCCAGCAATGTATCAGGACCTTCACTGGCGCATGATCGGCCCGTTTCGCGGCGGACGCACCGTGGCCATTTCCGGCGTTCCCGGCCAGCCGAATGTCTTTTACATGGCGCCGAACAACGGTGGAGTCTGGAAAACGACCGACTTCGGCCGCACCTGGAATCCGATCTTCGATGACCAGCCGACCGGTTCGATAGGAGCGCTTGCCGTAGCGCCATCGGATCCGAACACGATCTACGTCGGCAGCGGTGAAGGCCTGCGCCGCCCCGATCTTTCCGTAGGTGATGGCGTCTACAAATCAACCGACGCCGGCCGCACCTGGCAGCATCTGGGTCAACGGGATGGCGCGCTGCGCGACGCGCAACAAATCGCCGCCATCGTCATCGACCCCAAGGATCCCAATCGCCTCTTCGTTGCCGCCCAGGGACATCCTTACGGCCCGAACCCCGAGCGCGGCATCTTCCGTTCGCTCGACGGCGGCCAGACATTCCAAAAGGTTCTCTACAAAGACGAAAACGTCGGAGGCATGGACCTCGTTTTCGATCCCCATAATTCGCAGGTGATCTTCGCCAGTATGTGGTCCTCGCGCCGCCCGCCGTGGACAACCGGCAGCGGCTACACCGGACCGGGCAGTGGTCTCTACAAATCCACCGACGGCGGAAACACCTGGCGGCAGCTCACCAAAGGATTGCCCGGCGCTGCCGAAGGCATCGGCCGCATCGGTCCTGCGGTTTCTCCAAGCGATCCCGGCCGCATGTATGCCTGGGTGAACGCGAAGAAAGCCAGCGGCATCTACCGCTCCGACGACGCCGGCGAAAGCTGGCAGCAGGTAAACGACGAAGAACGGGTCTGGGGACGAGGCGACGACTTCGGTTGCGTGCGCGTCGATCCGCGAAACAAAGACGTCATCTACGTGGCCAATACTTCGACCTACCGCTCCACCGACGCCGGCAAGAACTTCACGGCCATCAAAGGCGCGCCCGGAGGCGACGACTACCACACCATCTGGATCAATCCCGAAAACCCCGACATTATCGCCCTGGCCGCAGACCAGGGCGTGACCATCAGCGTCAACGGCGGCCAATCCTGGAGTTCCTGGTACAACCAGCCCACCGCGCAGTTCTATCATGTAATCACTGACAACCAGTTTCCGTACTGGGTCTATGGCGGCCAGCAGGAAAGCGGCTCCGTCGGCACTGCCAGCCGCAGCGACTTCGGCGAGATCACCTTCCGCGACTGGACCACGGTCGGGACGGAAGAATACGGGTACGTCGCGCCCGATCCCCTGCATCCCAATCTGATTTACGGCGGCAAGGTTACAATGTTCGATCGCAACACCGGGCAGACGCGCGACGTTTCGCCAGCCGTTCTGCGGACCGGACAGTATCGCTTCAATCGCACCGCGCCCTTGATTTTCTCAGCGGCCGATCCGCATGTGTTGTATCTAGGCTCGAATGTCCTGTTTGAAACCCGCGACGGCGGCAACAGTTGGCAGATCGTCAGCCCCGACCTGACACGCGAAGATCCGGGTGTGCCGGCGACGCTCGGCCCGTTTGTCGAGGCCGATCCCGCGAAGGGCAAGCATCGCGGCGTGATCTATTCAATTGCTCCATCGCCGAAAGACGCCAACCTGATCTGGGCCGGCACCGACGATGGCCTGATTCAGGTAACGCACGACGGCGGCAAGCACTGGCAGAACGTAACGCCTCAAGAACTGACGCCCTGGAGCAAGCTCGCGCAGATGGACGCGTCACATTTCGATACCTCAACTGCCTATGCCGCAGTGAACCGCTTCCGGCTCGAAGACCTGCGCCCTTACATCTATCGCACGCACGACGGCGGTAAGAGCTGGCAGAAGATCGTAAGCGGCCTGCCCGAGAACGAGCCCGTCAACACGGTTCGGGAAGATCCGGAACGCAAGGGACTGCTTTTTACCGGAACCGAACGCAGCGTGTACGTGTCATTCGACGATGGAGACCATTGGCAGTCGTTGAAGATTAATCTGCCGCCGACTTCGATCCGCGATCTTGTCGTTCATCAGGACGATGTAGTCGTCGGAACCCACGGGCGTTCGTTCTGGATCCTCGACAACATCACGCCGCTTCGCCAGTTCAGCCCTGAGATTGCGCACGCCCCCGCGCATCTTTTTACCCCGCAGTTCGCCTATCGCGTGCGCCGCAACAACAACACCGACACGCCCCTGCCGCCGGAAGAACCTGCCGGACAGAATCCTCCGGATGGCGCGATGATCGACTATTGGCTCAAGAACGCCGCTTCCGCGCCCGTCATCATCGAAATTCGTGATGAAAACGGGAAATTGATCCGTCGTTTCTCCAGCACGGACAAGCCCGAGCCGGTCAACGAAAGAGATTTCGACGTTCCCATGTACTGGGCGCGCCCGTCGCGATCGCTATCGGCGGCGGCGGGGATGCACCGCTTCGTCTGGGATCTGACCTACCCTGCCCCTGAGGTATTGACACGCGACTACCCGATGTCGGCGATCTATCACGACACGCCGCTCTATCCGCTCGGCGCCACCGTGTTGCCCGGCCCATACAAAGTTGTACTCACCGTTGGCGGCAAAAGCTACACCCAGCCGCTGAGCATTCGGATGGATCCGCGGGTGAAGACCTTGCCGGAGGATCTGGCTCAGCATTTCGACCTCGACCGCAGAATTGCCGCCGCGCTTCACGACGATTACGAAGCTCTGCAACAGGTGCGCAGCGTGCGGGCGCAGTTGAGGCCGCTCTCGGATCACGCACTGGTGGCAAGAGCTGTCGCTGCATTCGACGCAAGAGCCGCGGCGATCGAGGGAGAGGAAGGCGGCTACGGTACCAGCTACCTGAGCACGCCCGAAGGCCGCAGCCTGGCGCGGCTGAACAGCGGCTTCAACACTCTCGTCAGCGCTCTCGATACCGCAGACGCCGCTCCGACCACGCAGCAAACCGCAACGTTCGTGGAACTGGAGAAGGCGCTGGAGCAGCAGTTGTCCGCGTGGGAACAACTCAAGTCGAAAGATATTCCAGAACTGAACCATGAACTGAAGAAAGCGGGATTGCCGGAGATCGATCTGCAAAAGCCCATACCAGGCGCAGCCGATTCGGCACAAACGACGTCCCGGGACCGCGACCAGAACGAGAACTAGGTTTGTGTGGCGCGGATACTCCTGTCCGCGAAAGGCCGGAGTCAATTGAAGATTCGAACGGTGCCGGTATGCGGGCGGGGGCGCCCGCGCCACATTTACACTGGAAATTCTCGCTGCACGAACTCTATCGCCGCCTCGCGCGATGTGAGTCGGCCTTCCAGTTGGGCGTCCTCGACTGCGGTCAGCACCTCTTTGAAGCGCGGGCCAGGCTCGTAACCAGCGTCAATCAGGTCGCGCCCGGTAATGAGCGGTTTGGGGCGAATCGCTTCGGGCGGCAAGGAACGCAGCTGCTCGCGCGAGTACTCATAGGAATCGAGTTGGCCGTGGCTGGAAAGACAGTCGATGCGATGCAATTCCAGATGCTCGTCGAAAGCAGGCAGGCGGAGAAATTTCTTCAGTGTGGATTGGCTCATGCGCTCGACATCCGCAAAGCGCATGTGATTCGCGACCAGCGCCAGAATCTGGTTAGTTTCGTCGTTCGAAAAGCGCAAGCGATGGCAGATTTCGGCGGCCATCTTTACGCCGACGTCCACGTGCCCATCGAAGCGGATGCGGTCGGGCGCAACCCGGAAGGTTGGCGGCTTGCCTACATCGTGCAACAGCGCTCCCCAGGCGAGCGTCTTTGACACCGAGCCCGACGCACCGGCCTGGAGTTTTTCCAGCAGAAGCAGCGTGTGGACGAACACGTCGCCTTCGGGATGGTACTGTGGCGACTGCTCCACTCCCTTCATGGCGGCGATTTCCGGCAGGACTTCTGGTAAGAGGCCGCTCGAATCCAGCAGTTGAAAGGCGCGTCGGGCGCGGCCTTCAGTGAGCATCTTCGTTAGCTCTTCGCGCACTCGTTCACAGGAGACCTGGTGGATTTGAGGCGCTAACTTTTGAATTGCCGCCATGGTTGCGGGATCGATCGTGTAATCGAAACGTGCGGCAAAACGCACGGCGCGGAGCATACGCAGTTTATCTTCGGCGAAGCGGCGTTCGGGATCGCCGATGGCGCGGATGATTCCGGCTTGCAGATCGTTGCGGCCACCGACGAAATCCAGAATCCCGTTGGTTGTTGTATCGAACACCAAGGGATCGAGCATCATCCCATTGATGGTGAAGTCGCGGCGCTGCGCGTCTTCGCGTGGGTCTTTGCTGAAACGAACCTCGTCAGGATGACGGCCATCGGAGTAGGCGACGTCCGAGCGGAAGGTCGCGACCTCGACGGCTCCCCGCGCGCCGATGGAGCGACGGGCGTCCTCGCCCGTCATGCTGTAATCATCGCGTCCGAGCGGCACGAGCACGACTCCAAACTGCTCCCCGACAGCGAAGGTCTGCGGGAAGATCTGCATCACTTGCTGCGGAGTCGCATCGGTCGAAACGTCGTAGTCGGCGGGCTCGCGGCTGAGAAGAAGATCGCGGACACATCCCCCGGCGAAGTAGGCCTGGTGTCCGCGCTCGCGCAGGATGCGGACGACTTCCGTCGCGTGTTGTTTGGCGTTCAGCATTCGGCATTCAGCCATCAGCTAAAGCAACACCAACCGCAAGTCGTCTAAACTAGAAACTGATAGCTGATGGCTGAAAGCTGACAGCTAATTATGCCTGACGCACACATCCTCGGCATCGAGAGCTCCTGCGACGAGACGGGTGCAGCTGTAGTCGGTTCGGGGCAGCGGATTCTGTCGAATGTGGTAGCTTCGCAGATTGCCACTCACCAGCCTTACGGCGGAGTCGTTCCGGAACTCGCCTCGCGCGAGCACTTGCGCGCGATTGTTCCGGTGGTGCGCGCAGCATTGTCGGAGGCGGAACAGACTTATGAGTCCGTCGATGCCATTGCGGTCACGCAAGGTCCGGGACTGGCGGGCGCTCTGCTGGTCGGCATCAGCTTTGCCAAGGCGCTCGCTTTCGCGCTCGACAAGCCGCTGATCGCCGTGAACCATCTGGAGGGACACATCCACGCTGTATTGCTCGAGCAGCGGCAAAGCGAAAATGGCGACCTTCATTTTCCGGTGCTGGCGCTGGTGGTTTCGGGCGGCCACACGCATCTTTATCTCGCCGAGGTGCAGGAGAATCTCTGGACCTACCAGAACATCGGCCACACACGCGACGACGCCGCCGGAGAGGCGTTCGATAAAGTCGCCAAGCTGCTCGCCCTCGGCTATCCCGGAGGACCGATCATCGACCGGCTGGCGCCGCATGGCGATCCGCAAGCGGTCAAGTTCCAGATGGCGCAGATCAAACATCGCGACCGGCGCGATTACAAACAGGGTGAGCAAGCACGAGCCGAAGACGGCCGGCCGCAGTTCGATTTTTCCTACAGCGGAATCAAGACGGCGGTTCTGCGGTACGTTGAGACCGAGAAGCTGAAGCCTGCGATTGAAGCTCGCCGCCAGGCGCTTGCGGGTATTGGCAAACCGGCGCTGGAAGACATCCGCGGACTCTGCGACCGGCAGACGCTCAACCTGGTGGCTTCTTTCCAGCGGACGATGGTCCACGATCTGGTCATGAAGACGCTGGCGGCGGCGCGCGAGTATGACGTTCGGACTCTGTTCGTCAGCGGAGGCGTGGCCGCCAATCGGGAATTGCGGGCCGCGTTTGAGCGCGAGGCGGGGATCGAGGGGCTCCCGGTTTTCTTTCCTTCGCGGGCGCTTTCCACCGACAATGCGGCCATGATCGCGGCGGCGGCGTTTCCGAAATTTCTGCGCCGCGAATTTGTGGCGATGGATTTCTCTGCCGAGGCGGGAATGCGGCTGCGCTAACGGTCCCGTGGCGAACCTCCAGTCCCCCGACGCAGCGCCTGAAGGCGCATTCTCAACGTGGCGTCTGCAGCATGCCTGAAGGCATGCCCTGATACGAATCGCACTTGAACACGGTTGCCAAGTTGTCCGACCCGCTCCTGGTATCGAATTGAAACACTTCCCAGCTACAATGGATCGCGTGAAACCGACCATCTATGTAGTAGAAGACGACCCGGATATTTCCCGCCTGGTTCGCCATCATCTTGAAGGTGCGAGCTTCAGCGTGCGACTCTACTCGACTGGCAATCTGGTCGTGGCCGATGCCGAACGGCAGCGTCCGGCGCTGTTTCTGCTGGATATCATGGTGCCGGGAAAAGATGGGCTGGAACTGTGCCGCCAGATACGGCAGTCAGTGTCGCTGGCGCCAGTGCCAGTGATTTTCCTGACCGCCAAGAGCGGCGAGGCGGATCGCGTTTTGGGGCTGGAGTTGGGGGCCGACGATTACATCCCGAAGCCGTTTAGCCCGCGCGAGTTGGTGGCTCGGGTGAAGGCGGTGCTGCGACGTTTTGAGCGGCCGCTGCCGCCGCAGCCGACCAAGATTGACGACGTCCACATCGACCCGGGCGCGATGACGTTGACGGTTCGCGGGAAGCAGGTGCCAACCACGGCCACCGAATTCCGGCTGCTCGACCACTTCATGCGGCACGCGGGGCGCGTTTTCACTCGCGACCAGTTGCTCGACTCGGTCTGGCGGGACACAGCTTATGTCACGCCGCGCTCGGTCGACGTCTATGTGCGCCGCATCCGTGAAAAGATTGAGCCCGATCCGGAAAACCCGCGTTACCTGAAGACGGTACGGGGCGCGGGCTACCGCTTTGAGGTCGCGCGTTGAGAAGCCGCATCTTCGTTAAATTGATGTTTGTATTTCTGCTGGTGATTGGCGTAACCGCGATCACGCTGCAGTTGACCGTGCACGGGATTTGGAAACGCACCCTCCGCGAGCAAATCGAGCGCAATCTCAAACAGAAGACTTTGATGTTCGCCTATCGCGTCGAGGCGGACCGGCAACACTCCCTGGCCGACATTACAGCCCAGGAGGGCCAGGCGGCAGGAGCCCGCGCCACCGTCATCGATCCCACCGGCAAGGTACTGGCTGATTCGGAGGCCGATGCCGGCTCGATGGAGAATCCCGAGCACCGGAAGGAGTTTGCTGCCGCCCTGGCGGGCAAGGTCGGAGTGGATGAACGTAAGAGCCATACTCTGGGCGTTCCTTTTTTGTATGTGGCGGCGCCGGTTTCCGGAGGCGCCGTGCGCATGGCGTATCCGTTGGCCGAGACCGAAACCTCGGATCGTCCGCTGGCCGTAGCCCTGTTCTGGGGATCGCTCAGCGCTTTCGTTTTCGCGATGCTGGTGGCGGCGTTCGCGTCCCACTATGTTGGCCGGCGTCTGCATCGAATCGTGACTTTTGCCGAGCGCGTGTCCGGCGGGGATCTGACGGCCAGAATCGCGTCCGCTTCGACGGACGAGATCGGGCAGGTGGCGGCAGCGCTCGATAAAACGGCGCGCCGGGTGGAAGAAAGTTACGCCCGCGTTCAAACCAGCCAGCGCGAACTGGAAACCCTTCTCAACAGCATGCAGGACGCCGTGATTGCGGTCGATATCGACGGGCGCGTGCAGTGGGCGAATCGGGGCATGAACCGTCTGCTGCTTCATCTGCCCCGCTTGAATGCACCGTTAATCGACAGTGTCCGCGACCCGGACTTTCTCGCGGCGATTCAAGAAGCGGCGCGCGACCAGGTGGTCAGGTCGGCGCGCTCGAACACCATCGCTTCCGGCCGCACCTTCGATGTCACCGCTGCCCCTATGCCGGGAGGCGGCGCCGTCGCGGTGCTGCGCGATCTGACCGAGACCGAGCGCATGGAAAAGAGCCGCCGCGATTTTATCGCCAACGTTTCCCATGAGCTGCGCACTCCGCTGACTTCCATCCAGGGATACACCGAGACGTTGCTCGATAGTCCTCTGGCGGACAATCACGTGCGCGAGTTTCTGGAAATCGTCCGCAAGAACGCGGCCCGCATGTCGCGTCTCACCGAAGATCTGCTCACCCTGACCCGCGTCGAATCGGGAGAGCAGCGCTTCAGCATCCAGCGGGTCGGCACCGACGAACTGCTGCAGGATGCGCTCGAAAGCTTTCAGGAAGTGGCGCGCTCTTATGGAGTCGAACTGGCGATTGAGAACTCGGTTCCGGCCGGCCAGGTGAATGCGGACCGTGAAGCGATCCACCAGATTTTTTCTAATCTGATCGAGAACGCGTTCAAGTACGCGGCGTCGGGGAAGAGAGTGATTCTCGGGGCCCGCGCGGCCGAGAGCGGCGGCGAATTCGTCGAATTTTTCGTCAGGGACTTCGGGCCGGGAATTTCGTCCGAGCATCTGCCGCGGCTTTTTGAGCGTTTCTACCGCGTCGATAAAGCGCGCTCGCGGGAATCGGGGGGCACGGGGCTGGGACTCGCCATTGCCAAGCACATCGTTCTGGCGCACGGAGGAACGATTCGCGCCGAGAGCGAACTCAACCACGGCTCGACTTTTTTGTTCACTTTGACCGCTTCGGAGGCCGATTCGGCGTAACTTTTCACTGGGCAACAACCAGAAATTCACTGCCTTGTAACCTGTTTCGCGACACCAGGAATTATGATTTTGCTGGGATTGTGTATCCCACTCTGGGTCGATTGCTCGCTTCCACCAGAGCGGATCCGGCATCTAAAGGGGCAGGGTAGCTTTGCCTATGAGCACCGCCAGCGTCAGAACGCCTCCGCCTGAACCCTCGCACACCCGCTTGGTGCAGCGAACGGTGGAGGCGTGCGAACTTGCGCGCCAAGCCGCGGCCATCGCAGCCGAAGGCATTGCTACTGGATCTATGTCGCGCCTGAACGCCATCCGGCAGTGCGAAAAAGAACTTGATGCCATTGATGTGGAAATAGATATCGGCGTGACCTCAACCATCACCCGCGTCCCGGAGGCGGCGACCGGGCAACTGCTCGCGTGCATGAAAGTCATGATTGGACTGGAGCGCATTGGCGACCTGCTGTTGAGCTTTGCCACCAGCGCGCAAGCTGCGGGCGCCCGCATCGATTCGGAGGATGCGCGCGACTTGACCCACATGGCTACAGTTCTGGAAAAAATGCTGGCGGACGTCGGTCAGTCTTTCTCCCAAAGGGATGTCAAGAAAGCTATCGACGTACTTCGCGCCGATGCCGAGATGGACCGCTTGCGCAATATCATCTTTCTGCGCCACATCGAGAATCCGGAGAACGTCGCGCACCACTCCAGCCTGCAGGTGATTTTCATGACGCAGTCTCTCGAACGCGCCGGCGACCATGCCAAGAATCTGGCCGAAGAAGTTTGTCATTTTGTCAGCGGGCGCAGCATCCGCCACCTGCTCATGGCCTACGACAAACCCAAAGAGCAGATGTTTATCGAATGGCTGCGGCACAAGGACGAAAAAGCGTAGTAAGTCTCGGGGGCGGGGCCATGCGAACTAGCAAATCTGCGAAGGAGTTCGTAGCTCTCCGCTGGCGCCGCCTGCTTTGATGGCTGCCCCACACTTGCGTTCTTTGCAAGGGTGGGAATTGTCACAAAAAGGGGCAGGAGCTTCGCCACAACTTTTAGGCCCTTCCGTCAAAAAAGAGAGCCTTGACATGCCCGCCCGTCTTCGCCGCGCCTACGGCAGTGGATATCTTCGCTTCATCACCTTCAGTTGTAAGTGCTGGAGCAGGGCCGTGGTGGCAACGAACAACAGCCGTTCTGATTGAAATGGCGCGGTGTGCCGGTGGCGTGATGGGCTGACGCAGCATTCCCACCCTTGCAAAGAACGCAAGTGTGGGGCAGCCTCAAAGCGTTGGTAATTAAGGAAAGGTGGGCCAGCCCGCCTCTTATGCGGCAGGCCTGTATTTCGTGGACATCTCCTCAAGTACGTGCAATATCCGAAGCGCGTCGCTAAGCTCACGGCGTTCCTCTTCTGATGAATTGGTCGGCGAATCTGCAGTTCTATCGCGGATCGCAGCTCGTGCTTTGGCGATCCGGCCGGGCAATTTGGCATCGTCCAGTTCTAAAACCGCGGCTGCGTAGAGTTGTTTCCATGCGGCGGTTAAGCCAGTACCGATGGGAAGAAGATTGGAACGCCCCATAAACTTGCCCTCCCCACGTGGGTTTGTCAAAGGCATAATTCCAAAGGGAACAGCGTAATAATATTGCCCCATAACAACTGGAAGCTACGCGCTAAGCCGTTCGCTGATTCCTACCGCCCTTCGAGCCGGTATCCTCTTTTCGATCGATGTGCTTGCCTCAACCAGGCTCTCGACCACAGAAAGCAGAGGTTCAAGGCCGTCACTCTTGTGCAGCACAGCGCAAGCGAACCACCGCAGAGGCTCGGGTATCGCCTCGGGATAGCCGCTCCAGATCACGACGGGCAGAGTTGGTTGCTCTTGCGCCAGCACCTGGGCGACCTCATTACCGTTCATGCCCGGCATGTTGAAGTCGAGCACGACTACGTCGATGGATTGCTCGCGACTGAGAACGATGCCGGTGGGGCCGTCGATTGCGGTTACGACCCTGTATCCCTTGCTTTCCAGGAGAGCTCGGTGGATCTCAAGAATGTTGCGGTTATCGTCAATACAGAGAATTGTAGCCACGGATGCGTACCCCCCACACAATGCATGCACCCCAAAATCAGGAAGGAATTGCTAAGTTTGTGGATGTAATTTAGCCGCGATCGGTGGAGGCTGTCAATCCCGAGGCGAACTCTTGAATGTGCGCTGGCGCACAGAGAGACTATTTCGAATCACCCTGCCAGTCCTCGATTTGACGCTGCATGATTCCGTAGCAGTCGCAGGCGGCTTCTTCCAGCCTTGGCCGGTCGACAATCTTCACGTCGCCGCGACTGTGCGCGATTAGGCCCGCCTTCTGCAACATTCCGGCGGCTACGGTCACGCTGGAACGGCGCGTTCCCAGCATCTGGCCGAGAAACTCCTGCGTCAGCGGCAGCGAATTCGATCCCACGCGGTCGGCGCTCATCAACAGCCATCTCGCCAACCTTTCATTGACCTCGTGGAGACGGTTGCAGGCTGCGATCTGGGTTACCTGGGCAGCCATGATCTGCGAAAACTGCTGCAGGCGCCGTTCCAGTTCGGGGCACTGGCGGAGAATTACCATCAACGTTTCGCCGTCCACGCGAAAGGCCGTAGCGTCAATTTGGGCTATGGCCCGAGTGGGAGCGGTGCGAAACCCGGCAACCAGCGGCAAACCGATAAAACCTTCCTTGCCCACCAAACCCACTTCTACGCTTTTTCCGTCCGGAAAGACGCTGAGAATGGAAATCAACCCGGTATCGCAAAAATAGGCGGATTTCAAGCTGTCGCCCGGCTCATGCAACACGTGGTGAGTTTTCAGGCGAACTAATTCCAATTTCGGAAACAGCATCTCGCGTTCTTTGGGTGGGAGGCCGAGCAGGATCTTGTTATGGATGTGGTTTCCGTCACCGTCACCGGCGAGCGGCTTGGCAGAGAATTTTGTAGGCGGTCGTGGCTTCTTGACCATGACGGCTCCAAGCGCAGCAGAATTGTCTGATTTCGCAGGGAACCGTCGCCAGGATCGGCGCGCGGCGGAGGGATGCAAGAAGAGACACTCTCAGGATACTCTCTTTCCAAGGTTGCCGGGAAGAAATGCTGGTTTGCCTTGCTTTTGCAATAGTTCCCATCGCACACAATAATGTGCGCCATCGTACAGTGTTTACCCGATTTACTCTCGCGGCGGCAAGCGTAACGTCGGAGGTAACCCTTCCTCGTGCCGTCCGCCGGCCTGTTCGTCACGGCGCGGCCAGCAGCCTGCCAAGGGTCTTCGGAGGCTGTATGACTCACACCGTTCTGATCGTGGACGACAATCTGAATATCCGGCGAGGATTGCGTGAACTGTTCCAGCAGGAAGAGGACTTCGCTGTGTGCGGGGATGCGGAAAACGGAAGGGAGGGAATTGAAAAAGCTCAGGAGTTGCACCCCGACTTGATTCTTCTGGACCTCTCCATGCCGGTAATGAACGGCCTCGACGCCACCCGTGTGCTGAAACGGGTGATGCCGGAAGTGCCGGTCATCATCTACAGCGCGTTCGACGATCCTGTCACCGAAAATGAGGCCTTGTCCGCGGGAGGATCGGCATTCGTCTCCAAGTCTGAACGTATGTCGGTTTTGCTCGGCAAAGCGCGCAATCTGGTTATGTAGGCGCGCTCCCCATCAGGGTCTAGATTCGATAACCACCAAGGACACAAAGGTCCACGAAGGTGGACCTTTTGGGGTTTCCTTCGTGGACCTTTGTGTCCTTGGTGGTTAATGAATTCTTTCGACGATACGCACCCCTGCCAGCCCTTGACAGCCGTGATCTACAAGGCGAGACTCGGGTCAGCCCTTTCGCCATGCACGGATC
>JBAVVP010000113.1:0-10713 GCA_049697355.1 Terriglobales bacterium | reverse complement strand
GATGGCGCCGGTGATGTCCTGCTGCACCGAGAGCAGGTCCGACATCTTGCGGTCGTATTGGTCTCCCCACAGATTGCGGCTGGTGCGCGCATCAATCAATTCCGAGCTGACGACGATCTGGTCGCCGCGCTGGACGACGCGTCCGGTCACCACCGCCTGCACTTTCAAATCTTTGGCCACCGTCTGCGGATCGATGTCGCGTCCCTTGTAGCGAAATACGGAAGACCGGGCCATGACTGCCAGGTTCGGCAACTGCGACAGGCTGTTGATCAGGCTTTCGGTGATTCCGTCGCTCAGGTATTCGGTGTTCGGGTCGTTGCCCGTGTTGACGAAAGGCAGCACCGCGATGGAGGAGATCTCCTTGCTCTCGCTCTGGCCGCGGAAGATGAAGAAGGCAGCGGCGAGGATCGCGAGGAGTGCGGCGGCGCCCACACCTGCAAACAGCATCTTCCGCGTACGTTGGGCGGGCTGCGCATCGGTTGCGGCCTTTACCTGCGCCGAACTGGAGTCGCGGCGCAGGCGCCTGAGATCGGCCAGCATCTCGGCGGCGCTTTGGTAGCGCAAGGCGGGATCCTTTTCCAGAGCCTTATTGATGATGTGTTCCAGTTCGGCCGGCAGATCGGGATTGATTCGCGCGGGCGAAGCGGGAGCCTTGTGCAAGATGGCATCGAACACCAGCGCCGACGTGTTCCCGCTAAAGGCCATGCGGCCCGTAGCCATCTCGTAGAGCACGGTGCCGAAGGAAAACAGATCGCTGCGCCGGTCGAGCGCCTCTCCACGGGCCTGCTCGGGCGACATATAGGCGATGGTCCCGACGGTGCTGCCGGGACTGGTAAGGTCGGCTTCGATCGTCGCTCCCTCGCCTAACGAGACTTCGGGCTTCCCGGTCAGTTTGGCCAGGCCGAAGTCCAGTACCTTGGCGGTGCCGCGCCTGGTGATGAAGATGTTGGCAGGCTTGATGTCACGATGCACGATGCCTTCGCTGTGCGCGGCATCGAGCGCATCGGCGATCTGGACGGCATTTTCGAGCAGTTGCTCGAGTGGCAGCGCGCCCGCCAGCAGACGGTGTTTCAGGGTCTGGCCACCCAGCATCTCCATGACGATGAACTGCTCGCCCTGATCCTCGGCAATTTCGTGGATGGTGCAGATGTTGGGATGGTTCAGAGCCGACGCGGCCCTGGCTTCACGGCGAAAACGCTCCAGGGTCTGGGGGTCGCGGGCCAGCTCTTGCGGGAGAAACTTGAGCGCAACGCGGCGTCCGAGGCTGAGGTCCTCGGCCTCGTATACGACTCCCATGCCGCCGCCCCCAAGTTTTTCCAGGATGCGGTAGTGCCCGATCGTTTTGCCGATCATTCCTGGCTCTGACCCCCGAGCGAGCATCGTAAGGCTGGCCGCCGGGCAAGTCAACAAAACCAGTTCTCAGTAAAATCGCTGAGAACTGAGAGGCATGTACTGAGACCTGAGAACGGAGAACCGACAACTATACCGGCACCGGCACGCTCTCCACGATCTCGCGCAGCACTTGTTCGGATTGCTCGGACTTCTTCAGCGTCGAGGTGTAGAGCGAACTTACTACTACGCGGTGGGCGAAGACGGAGACGACCAGAGGTTTGAAATCTTCGGGAGTGCAGTAATCGCGGCCCTCGAGGAAGGCCATGGCTTGGGCGGCTCGGTAGAGCATCTGCGAGCCTCGGGGAGAGACTCCGAGGGAGAGATATTCGGACTCGCGTGTCTTGTTGACGATGTTCAGCAAGTAGGTGATGAGCGATTCGTCTACGTGGACCTGGGCCACGGCTTGCTGTATTTCGATTACGTCAGCGGCGTTGAGCGCGGGGCGCAGGTTTTCGAGTTGGGCGGCGCCGGCTTCGGCGCGCAGAATCTCGCGCTCGGCGTTGCCTTCGGGATATCCCATGCGAACCCGCATCAGGAAACGATCGAGTTGCGACTCGGGCAAGGGATAAGTGCCGTGGTGCTCGATGGGATTCTGGGTGGCGAGAACCAGGAATGGTTGCGGCAGCGGATAAGAGTGCGCGTCGATGGTGACTTGTCCCTCGTTCATGGCCTCGAGCAGCGCGGACTGCGTTTTCGGAGTGGTGCGGTTGATTTCGTCGGCCAGCAGGACGTTGGCGAACACCGGTCCGCGCTTGAATTCAAATTTCTGCTCGATGGCGGAATAGATGGAGATGCCCAGCACGTCCGAGGGCAGCATGTCGCTGGTGAACTGGATGCGCTGAAAGCTGCAGTCGATGGCGCGGGCCAAAGCTTGGCCGAGGGTGGTCTTGCCGACTCCGGGGACGCCTTCGATCAGCAGGTGGCCTTTGGCGAAAATGGAAACCAGGGCGAGGCGGAGGACTTCATCTTTACCGCGGATGACGAGCCGCAGACTCTTCTCGAGTTCCGCCGCGCGCCGGGAGGTTGCCACCAGAGTTTCGGGAGCCATTCTGGGCGATTCTACTATGCGGGCTGCAGTGCTGGCAGTTACGGCGGTCATAGACCTGCCCTCAGTCAGCAACTGTCGAGCTTCGCTCGACTGGACGGACGAGTGCGTCCGTCCCTACGTGTTACTGCATGAATTCCGCCGGTCGTCCCGTCAAGCGCTCGATCCTCTTTGCCGTCGGCGGATGGGTCGAGAACAAGTTGCCAAAGCTCATCCCACCTAAGAACGGCGCAATGATGAAAAGATGCGCGGTCGATGGGCTTGCCACCAGAGGCATGCGCCGGGAATAGGCTTCGATTTTTCCCAGGGCGCTGGCCAGGGCGTAGGGATTGCCGGTCCAGTGGGCTCCGGTGTCGTCGGCGCCGTATTCGCGGGAGCGCGAGACGGCGAGTTGGATCAGCATGGCCGCGAAGGGAGCGAGGAAGATCATGGCAATGGCTGCGATGCCTCCGCCTCCGCCGCGATCCTCGCGACTGCCTCTCATGCCGCCAAAAATCATGCCCCACTTGGCAATTGATGCCAGCCAGGTAATAGCGCCGGCCAAAGTGGCGGCGATCGAACTGATGAGAATGTCGCGATTGCGCACGTGGCCAAGTTCGTGGGCCAGCACGCCTTCCAATTCGTCGTCGTTGAGCAGTCCGAGGATACCCTGGGTTACGGCGACGGAAGCGTGGTTCGGATTGCGTCCGGTGGCGAAGGCGTTGGGCGAATCGGTTGGGATGAGGTAGACCTTGGGCATCGGCAGGCTGACTTTTTGCGCCAGGCGCTCGACGATGTTATAGACGCGCGGCAGATCTTCGCGGCCAACCGGCTGGGCGCGATAGGTGGCGAGTGCGATCTTGTCCGAGAAAAAGTAAGCGACAAAATTCATGATGGCGGCAAAGATGAGCGCCATGAGCATGCCGTTCTGGCCGCCGAAGGCCCGCCCCGCCAGCATGAGCAGCAGGGTCATGGCGGTCAGCAGGAGTGTGGTCTTGAAGATGTTGCTCATAAAGAATGCCTCAGGATTCTCTCAGTCGATTAGATGCGTGGCGCGGGCCTTTAGGCTCGTGTGGGGACGGGCGCCCCGCCCGTCCGGGCCGAGCGCAAGCTCGGCAGCGACCCGTGCTCAGGCCCTCCCTTGGCTATCCCTGCCGCTTCAGCGCCCGCTCCAGCGTCTGATCAAGCGCCGCCTTGGCTTTGTCGTACTCCGCAGCCGTAACCTTGCCCTGTTTCCGCTCCACTTCGAGTTGGAACATTTCGTCCTTCAACGCTTCAAGCAGCGCCGACGACTTCGCGGCCGCAGCGTTGGCCGCGGCCGGTGTTGCTGCTGTTGCCGCAGGACGGCCAGCTGCGCTGCGACTGCTTGATACGGAACTGGGAACTGGGTACTGGGTACCGGACCCTGCCATTCCCGATTGCCGTTTCGTGACTAGCCATCCGCCGATGGCGAGCAGCACAGCGAATCCCCCAAGGATCGGCCAGCGATACTTTTGTAGAGCATCGGGAGCGTCGATAGGAGCGCCGAGTCCGCCACCGGGGCGATTGTCGGGACCTTGTTGTTGTTCTTGCTGGGCGGCTCCGGACGCAACCTGACTCGGCGACTCGTTGATGGTTCCGCTGCCTTGCAGGCTGAAGCCGAGCGGCTGCCCGGGCTTCACCTGCTGCGCCACTTCCACCATGGTGTCGGCCTGGTTGGGGTCCTGCATGGACTGGAAGTTCGATCCGGTTGCGGCCTTGAAGTGCATCGACTTGGGGAGCACGATCACCACGTGCTCGGCGGCGTAGAGCGGCTTGGGATCGATATTGATCTGGCCCGAGTAGGGCAGCGTGTACTCAATCTGGAACTGCGTTTCGCCGGGACGAAGCGGGAAGGCGAGGGCATATCGGTTCTTATCGGCCTGGGGCGTAGCGTCGGCGGCGATCGGCTGGCCGTTAGGCGCGCGGGCCTGGACTTCTCCAATCTTTGCGCCTTGGGGCAGATAGAACTCGAAGTTGTGATCGTTCATCTGCGTCTTCGCGGGAGAAGAAGTGTTACTGACGACGAACAGGCGCACGCCCTGCAAGGTTCCGCTGTCCGCCTGGAAGCGCAGGACGTCGGCGGTCACGCTGAGGTCGGCGACTTTAGTCGCAACGTCATACACCTGAACGTCGGCCGTGTTAACGCCCGGAGGCGCCATCTGGTGATAAGTAACTCCCTGATGAACGGCGCGGATCAGGTGTGGCCCGGGTTCTCCGGTGAGCTTGAAACTGTACTTTCCGCTGCTGTCGGCTTTGGTCTTGGCGGCCACGTCCATGCCGTTGGCAAGGTTGATGAGGATGACTTCATCGCCGGCAGCGGGTTTGTTGGTGGTGCCGTTGGTCACGGTGCCGGTGAGGGTCTGGGCCGCGGCCGTACCGATGCTTATCACCAGAACGGCAGCCACCAAAAGGAAATGTGAAAGTTTCTTCAATGGAACTCCTTGTGCGAGCTCAACCGAATTGAAGGTAGATGCCATCAATACGGTTCTTCCGTTGACGACTTCGAGATTTTCCGAGCTTTGCCGCTAAGATCAACGTTATATCTAATCGTGAAGCTGCTCAGCACGCCGGGTGGAGCATCCCCATCAAAATGCCCAAACAAGGTCACCCGCAGCTCATGAGAACTCAGCCAGCGCTTCGCCGCAAGATATGAATGCCCGGCCTTCAGATATTGTCCTGCCTCACGATCGCTATCTGTGATTATCGTGCTCAGGTCGATTGTTTTCAGGGTGGCGGGTTCAATTACATACGATTGCGATTCATTGCTAGCAAATGCATCTTCAACAAAGAATCGTTTACTATTGGGGGCCCAGCCAATCGCAAGGCTTCGTTCGTACTCGTTTACAAGCCGTCGCGAGTGAGATTGTCTATTCTCAATCCAAAGTTTTCGAGGATCGCCAGCATCTGGACATTCGAAGATGAGGCCCCATTGACCATCGGGAGACGGAATTCGAGTTATCCGCCCACGCGGCAATAACACAACGTTGCGGTAGGGGGCTTTCCCTTGACCCCATGCCATGCTCGCGCCGAGCATGATTAGGAGCGCTGTGAGTACCGCGCGCCGGCAAGGGTCACGCATATGTGAATGAACCGTGATCATTTCTTCGCGATCCCGCCGGGAACTCGACATTCCATTGACCGCCTGACCGGCTGGACTCGACCGTTTTTCTCGTCGCTCAAAGCACGCTTAATAGCGGAGTCGAGTCGGCCAGCTGCCAAATCAGACGGAAGTCGAACGTCGATGGGATTGCGTTCTTTCCGCCGACTACGCATGAATTTCCTGCTGTACGTGGACACGTCGCACCTTAATTTTGTCCTCGTCCTTGCGGGCCTGCGCGAGATCATAGGCAAGCTGCATCCGTAACCAGGTTTCCGGTGTGCTGCCAAAAGCCTTCGAGAGGCGAATCGCCATCTCGGGGCTGATGCCCGACTTGCCGTGAATGACGTTGTTGAGCGTTTGCCGGCTGACGCCGAGAACCTCCGCTCCCTCGGTAACGGACATGCCCAAAGGCTCGAGGCAATCATGCCGCACGATACGACCAGGGTGTGCGGGGTTTTTCATGGGCATTGCGTCTCCTCCTCTTTTTGCCTTCAGTGGTAGTCAATCAGTTCAACGTCAAAGGCATCGGCGCCCTCGAAGCGAAAAACGATACGCCAATTGGCCCGCACCGTGACCGACCAAAACCCTTTCCATTCGCCTTTGAGCGGGTGAAGGCGATACCCGGGGATATCGAGAGCTTGCGGCGTAACAGCAGAATCAAGCGCCGTGAGGATTCGTTCGACCTTGTCCAGCAAGGCGGGCCGGATTCCGCTGCGGTCGTCCCGCTCGTAAAGCCGCTTGAGGCCGCGATGCTTAAAGCTCCTAATCATCGAGTATACACTGTAAAGTGTACATTGTCACTTGTCACAACTGCGGCCTACACCACCTGCCCGGCAGCCTGTTCCAGTCGGGCGATCTCGGCCATGATCGCGGCGGCTTCCTCTTCGAGCGAGGCGCGCATCGATTGATAGTCCGCGTCCGGCACCTTGCCGGCTTTGTATTCGAAATTCAGATCGCGCAGGTTCTCGTAGACCGCTTCCTTGCGCTCGCGGAGATAGCCGAGGCGCGTCTTTTCTTCTCCGGCGTAGACTTCGCCGGGAAAGAAGAAAACATAGTAGAGACAGGCGAGGGTGACGACTGCGCACACAAAAAGGGTCATAGAGCGATCTCCTCACTGCAAGCATCACAGCCAGATCGCGGCTTTTCGCGGACAGGAGTCTCCGCGCTACACTTCTTCATAAATTGGTCTCCTTGCGGGCTTTCTCGCGGAACTCGTCGAGTTCGCTGCCGCGCGGGATGGTGATGCCGTCGGCCAGGGCCGGTTCGGGACGGTTCTTCCACGCGCGCACGACGTAAACCACGAACGCGATGCCGAAGGCCAGCGCTACGAAGGGCATGATCCAGGCCACGCGATTGAAGCCGGTGGCGGTGGGCGCGGCAATTACAGTCGGCCCGTATGCCTGCACGAAGCCTTGCAGGATTAGGTCGTCGTTATCGCCTCGGTCGAGCGCGGCCTGCAGTTCATTGCGCATCTTGTCGGAGGACTGGCAGCCGACGTGATTGCATTCCAGCAATACCTGACCGCATCCGCAGGTGCACATCATGCGATGGCCGAGATCTTTGAAGCGCGCGGAATCGTCTCCGGCGCCCATGAAAACAAGCACGGCGGTGAGGATGAGGGCGTGGAGTACGCGGCGGGAGGGCCTTCCAGCCTGTGCCTTTACTCCTCGGCCCGCGGCGGCTAAAGCCGCGACGGTTTGGGCGGTTGGTGTGGCACGACTAAAGTCGTGCCCTTCCCGAAATTTTTGATCTCGAAATCTTCGATTCCAGAATTTCATTTCAGTCACCCGCCCCTACGTGTGCAGGGGTGCGCGCCGGCACAGTTGCGGCTACCTGGACTGGGGCGGCATTCGGTACCAGGGCAACGATTGTTCCGAAGACCATGATGACCAGGCCGATCCAAATCCAGGGCACCAGCGGATTCACGTGCGCCTTAATGATCGGCCGCCCAGTGGTGTCGTTCTTGCCTTCATAGACCAGATAGAGATCGGTCACGAGAAGAAAATCTTCGCGGAAGCTCGGGTAAATGCGCGGCAGCGTCTGCGGCTGTCCGCTAGCTTTGTAGAAGCGGCGCTCGGGATACATGGTCGTAATCTGCTTGCCGCCCCGGAACACGTTGATGATGGCCCACTCGTTGGCGTAGTTGGGATTGTCGTCCTGCGTGAACGACTGGCAGACCAGCGTGTAGGGGCCGATGTTAATTTTGTCGCCAAAGCCCATTTCTTTTTCTACTTCTTTGTTGAAAGGTGTTCCGAGGATGCCGATCACCACCAGCGCCACGCCGAAGTGGACGACGTAGCCGCCGTAGCGGCGCGTGTTGCGGTGGTAAAGGTGAATCATGGCGGAGAACAAATTCTGCTGGCTCTTGCCGGCTATGACGCGGCCTCCGCGGAGGAATTCGGCTACGACGGTGAAGATCACGAGCGCCGAGAGAACGGCGGCCATGGTGGCGTAGAAGAAAGACGGATCTTCCCAGGGACGCACGCCGAAGACAATCATCATCACGCCGATGGCGAGCGAGCCAATCGCGGGGAAGAGAAAATTCCGCTTCAGGCTTTCCACGGAAGTTTTACGCCAGGCCAGCAGCGGTCCAACCGCAGTCAGCAACATGAGCAGCAAAGCAACCGGGACGGCGACGCGATTGAAAAAGGGCGGCCCGACCGTGACTTTGTGTCCTTGAATGAATTCCGACAAGATCGGGAAAAATGTGCCCCACAATATCGTGAAGCAGACGACCAGCAACAAGAGATTGTTAAACAGAAAACTCGATTCTCGCGAGACCAGCGACTCCAGCTTGTGCTCGCTCTTGAGGTGCGACCGGTTCTGGATCAGGAAAAAGGTACAGACCGCGAGAGTCAATCCGATGAAAACCAGGAACCACGTGCCGATCGAGGATTGCGCGAACGCGTGCACTGAACTGATCACACCCGAACGCGTGAGGAACGTCCCCAGCATCGAGAGCAGGAAGGTCGCGAAGATTAGCGACATGTTCCAGACTTTCAACATGCCGCGTTTTTCCTGCATCATGACGGAATGCAGAAACGCGGTGCCAGTGAGCCACGGCATCAGCGAAGCATTTTCCACCGGGTCCCATCCCCAGTACCCCCCCCATCCGAGGACCGCGTAGGCCCAGTGCGCGCCGAGGAAAACGCCGATGGTCAGGAAACACCAGGTCACCATGGTCCAGCGGCGGGTAATGTGAATCCACTTTTCGCCGGGATACTTCATGATGAGCGCGCCTAACGCGAAGGCGAAGGGCACGGTGAAGCCGACGTATCCGAGATAGAGCATGGGCGGATGGATGACCATCTCGGGATATTGCAAGAGCGGATTCAGTCCGCTGCCATCCGCGGGGAGCGCGCCCTGCATGATGGCAAATGGGTGTGCCGCAAAATTCAGAATCAGCAGAAAGAAGACCTGCACCGAGGCGATGATCACCGACGCGTAGGCGAAGAGCCTCTGATCGGTCTTGTAGCGCAGGCGGAGAACGAATCCGTAACCGGCCAGCAGCAGCGACCAGAACAGCAGCGAACCTTCCTGGCCGGACCACAGCACGGCGAACTTATAGGCGATCGGCAAGTCGCGGTTGCTGTGATGGAAAATGTAGGCGATGGAGAAGTCGTCGTTAAACGCGGCCAGCACCAGAACGATGCCCGCCAGCAGCACGGCGGCGAAGGTGGCGATTCCGGCGCGGCGAGCAGTCTCACCGACTGGCCCCGAAGCGGGATGCTTACTGAATATCAGCGCCAAAAGACCGGCCACGAAAGAATACGCACTCAGGCCGAGCGCCAACATCAGCACCCAGCTTCCTATATACGACATCGCAAGAACCCCGTTTTTGTTTGTAGCTGTATTTTTTCAGAGAAGCGGGTGGTATGCAAATCACCCCTGCCGGTGTGGGGACGTCGATCCCTCATTAAGGAAGCGTTCTGCCTGGTAAAGGTGATTTCATTTCTCGACCCTCAGAAATGATAGCAGGGGACCGGTCCCCTCTTGCCCGACCCCCTGCTGGGTGTGCTAAAGATAGAAAGAAGCAAGATCTGACACACTCTATGACGCTCATCATTCGCCAGTCGCGTATACACTCCTACGGCTGCTACACCACGCGGCCGATTCGCAAAGGAACGCTGATCGTGGAATATGTGGGCGAACGGCTCACTTACGAACAGGCGGACGAAATTTACGACGACTTTGGAAACACGTACTTATTCGGACTCGACGGCGGCAAACACATCATTGACGGCTACGGGGTGGCCGCCTTCGTCAATCATTCCTGCAAACCGAACTGCGAGACCGATCAGATCCGGGGCAAGATGTGGATCATCGCACAGCGCGATATTGAGGCTGGAGAAGAATTGACCTACGACTACAACCTCTACGACGGCGACGAGGATGCTCCGTGTTTATGCGGGGCGAGGCGCTGCCGGGGAAGTCTGTATTCGGCCACGCACCTGCGCAAGCTCGCCAAAAAGCGCGCCAAGGTTGCGGCGGCTGCGTCCCCCGCCGCATAGTGCGGAGTGCAACATTTTCCGATGCTACAATCATCTCTTCCAATCGCGTCCGCGATTTTGGAGTCACGCCTTGAACCGCACCTCCGCCGGCCTCGAAACCATCATCGCCAAGGCTCTTCATCGCGCGTCGGCCAGCGAAAGCCCGCTGCTGGCCTGGCCGATTGCGTGTGGCAGTGCGGTGGCCGAGCGGACCCGGGCGCTCAGTTTTTCCGGCGGGATTCTGCGAGTGGAAGTTGCCGACGCGGGATGGCGGCGGGAGCTTGCCAATCTGGCGCCACGTTATATGGCCTTGATCAACAAGTATTCCGCGACTCCAGTCGAGCGAATTGAATTCGTGGTGAAGACGTCAAAGTTACCGACAAAGATGTCGCCTACGTCGCCGATCTGGCTAACCTCGAATTGACCGAGGAAGAGCGCGCGCGCATGTTGCGCGATTTGAATTCCATTCTTGAATATATCGAGCGGCTCAGCGAACTGGAGACCGAGAAAGTCGCGCCCATGGCCCAGGTCTCGGACCGCTACGGCGTGGATGAGTCGCGGCAGGGAAGCGACCGTTTCGCCTACGCTATCCGCGAGGACGTGAAGGAAGGCTTGCGGCAATCACTGCCGCACGACGTTGCGGTGAAGAATGCTCCGGACACCGACGGCACTTTCTTCGAGGTTCC
>JBAVVP010000112.1:0-3196 GCA_049697355.1 Terriglobales bacterium | reverse complement strand
AGCGGTGGATGCGGTAAAATGATGCCCTCCCATTATTGGCGCATTCAAAACAATGACCAGAGACTTGCCGGACATTTAGACAACCTCCAAATTCTGATGAGTCGTCTGCGGCGCCGGGCTGAGCGGCAGATCCGATTTCAGGGGCCTGTGTTGGCGCAAGCTCTGAGGCGAAAGTAACCGCGCCGCGACAATTGTCCCCGCGATCAAATAAACGACAGTGACGCACGTCCACATCAACGCGCCTGCACACTGCTGATCTTCGAGCGCGGAGAACTCGAGTAGGCGTGGTGATGAGAAATAAACCGGGTAGACTACACGGTCGCAAAAGACAAGAAATCCGGAAAGGATGTCGCACGGCAAGGTGGCGAGAAAAAGGTACAAGATGATCGACCACTCTGACCAATTCGAGCCGGTGGGCCGTGGCCGGATCACTGGCCACCAGAAAAGAATCCCCGATATCAGAAACGATGCCTGCTCAATTCCATGCCACACTTCTGACCGCAGCCCGAGCGCAAACAACGAAGGGATGTGCCAGCCAATCAGCGTACCCGCGGCGACCAGCCAGCAGACTGTGGGTTTCGCAAGTACATTCCCAAGTCGCTTCATGCCACGCTTCATTGGCGACCAAGAGGTACTTGGAGCAAGAAACGCTTCTACAAATCGCTGCGGTAAACTATGCTCCAGCGCCTTGCCTGGCGCACCAAGCCATATGAATGGAGGGGCCAGCGTCATGAGCAGCAAATGCTGAATCATGTGGCCTGTCAGCAACTGGTGGTCAAATGCGACTATCGGTGAAGCTAGTGCCAGCCAGATGATGAACAGTCCCAGCAGAAAACTGGCGGCGCGCCAGCCGCCAACGCTGTCCACGTCAGCCCTGCGAATACGGACCCACCCCCGCACGTAGATCAAGGCCGCCACGATCAAGGCCAGGGACACCAACAATGATTCGGAAGCGGCGTGATGAGTGTGTGGCATCGTCGGATCCTATGGCTGCGTGCCGGGAGCTTTCTGGCTGCTATCGCGAAGTACAATCTCACGTGACGCGTCGCGAGCAGGAGCTTGCCCTGCGGGATGCAACGTCTCCAGAAATGCCACGAGGGCAGTGGTCTCCGCAGGGCTCAGGTTGTTTCCATAAGCGGGCATGTTGCCGCCGCCTTGAATCACCTGCCGGATGAGCTGATCTTGCGTCAGTCGCACGGCGACACTGTCTAGGCCGGGACCTCTCTGTCCTCCAGTCTCGCCAAGGGAGTGGCAGTTGCGGCACTGCTTGACCTGAAACACCAGCGCGCCCTGCCGCTCCAGCGCGGTTGTGCCATGGATGAACCGGTCCGGAACGGGGTCACCGCTCCACGCATTCATGTGCGGACTCCACGGCGCGAACTGCGCAAGCCGCGTAAAAGTCCCCAGTGTGATGGCAATCAGCAGCACGGTTAGAACCGCGATCGGCCGGCGCTTCCAGCTCTTTTCTCCTTCGCCGGACAGAAAAGGTAGAAGGATCAATGCCAAGATCGCCAACGGGGGGCCGGTGAGAAGGAACGGCGTCTCCATCGAAGGAGGAAGCAGTGACAACAACGCGTAGAGCCACAGAAAGAAATAATCCGGCTTGGGAGCAGTCTGGATGATTGTCGGATCAGGCTGGCCGGTCGGCCCGAATGGACCAAAGTAGAAAGCGCACGCGGCGATGGCCAGGATGATAAAACCAGCGAAGAACAAATCCTTCCAAATCGCATACGGAGCAAACGGCGCGCCTTCTTGCTTCGTCAGTGCGTGATACTCGCGTTCGTAGGTGGCTCGCCTTACGATGCGTCCCGGCATTGGCCACTCGTTAATGCCCAGCTTCAGCACCATCAAGAGGTGAAGGCCTACGAAAGCAATCAGCATTCCGGGTATTACGAACACATGCAGCGCAAAGAATCGGGACAGCGTTGCGCCGGCGATGATCGGCCCACCCAACAACAACTTCACCACCGCGGGACCGACAATGGGAACGCGGCTCGAGATCGATGCCCCGATCCCGAGTCCCCAATAGGCATCCTGATCGAAGCGCAGCACCTGCCCGGTAAACGCCATACCCAGAGTCATCAGTAAGAGGAAAACGCCGATGACCCACGTGAGTTCACGCGGGAACTTATGGGCCCCGAAGAGAAAGACCTGCACCATGTGAATGAGGACAATCGCCACCATGAAGTTGGAGCCCCATCCATGCATCGCGCGGATGAACCAGCCGAGGGCGACCTGATGATTCAACGCCTGCAAACTGCTCCATGCCTCGCCGGCTGAGGGCACGTAAATCAGTGCCAGCAGAATTCCCGTCACAAGTTGCAGAAGAAAGACGGTGAGCGCCGCGCTGCCGAACACGTAGAACCAGCTCGCCGTGTTCCGGGGCACGGGGTGTTCGGCGGCTTCACGAATCGGTGCCGCAAGCTGCAGGCGATGGTCGAACCATTCCCCAATCTTTTCAATCATGATGCGCATGGCGGCTTCTCCCCGGTGAGAGATGCGATCGCTGCTCCCGGCGTAGGCAGTTCACCAGCCTGAATGGTGACCAGGCCGTTCTCAATTTTGTAGGGATATTCGAACAGGCCTCGTTCCGGTGGCCCCGACGCGCGCGAGCCATCACGGTAGTACGCTCCGCCGTGACAGGGACACATAAATAACCCGGATTGCTGAAACCAGCGGACCGGGCAGCCGAGATGTGCGCAGTTGATGGCGAAGACCTGGAACTTCTCACCTGCAACGTGCCGCACCCAGCAGGCAGTGTCTACGGTCTTGCCATCGGTGGGCATCACGTATGGATTCTGAAAGGTAGCCAGCCGCGTCTCGCCTTCAGGGAAGTCGCTTACAGGCCCGAGTGGCACCCACGAGAGATAGCCGCTCGCGCGCCCGCGCGTAACCGAGGAAAGCAGAAATCCCACCACCGGCACCGCCAACACCATGGCCGCAAATCCGTTGAAGAGAATTCCCAGCTTCATGAAAAATCCACGGCGGGAAACCGTACCGTCGCTCGACTGGACAAGGACAGGCTTAGTGGACATAACTCGACTCCCGGTGCTGCGCATAGTTCGAAGCGGAATAAGGTTGGCCGGGGTTCTGCACGCGGCGTGACGCAAGCCAGGCAACAACATCGGTGACCTGCTGGTCCGTCATCGGTTTTCCGGGAACGTTGTCGCGCCAGTCGGGCGCGCCCAAGTCAGGT
>JBAVVP010000111.1:0-6983 GCA_049697355.1 Terriglobales bacterium | reverse complement strand
GTTTTTCACCTCTGCAATCTGACCTCTCACCTCTAACTTTTCCCAACCCCGATCCGTCCGGCGTGCCGCCCAATCTCGCCGAGAATTGCCAGCGCAAGTTCCAGCGCTCTCCGCCCGTCCTCCAGTGGAACCACCGGACGCGACCGGTTCCGCACCGACTGCAGGAATGCCTTGATCTCCGCCAGCAGCGGCTCCTCCGCCGTGATCGGCGGCTTCGCCATCTGGATCCGCGGATTCACGCTGGGCTGGGTGGCTTCGGCTGGGTTTCCGACCGAGAACACCAGAACATCCTGCCTTGCATAATCGATCGAAATGTATTGCCCTGGCTGGAAGAATCGCAGCTTACGCACGCGCTCGGTCGATACCCGGCTGGCGGTAAAGTTCGCCACGCAGCCCGATTCAAACTCGACGCGCACATTCGCAATATCCACTTTGCCGGAAAGAATCGGGAGGCCCACTGCCCGGATTTCCTTCACCTCTGACTTCACGAAGGTGAGCACCACATCGAGGTCGTGGATCATGAGGTCGAGCACCACTTCCACATCGAGGGCGCGCGGAGAGAACACGCTTAGCCGGTGCACTTCAAAGAACATCGGGCGGCTGAGCAGCGGCAGGGTAGCCCGTACCGCCGGATTGAAGCGCTCCAGATGCCCCACCTGCGCTACCCGCTTATGCTGCGCGGCCACCCGAAGAAGGTCGTCGGCCTCGGCAAGGGTCACGGCCAGCGGCTTTTCGATGAGCACGTCTACACCGGCTTCCATCAGATCGCTCGCCACCTGCCGATGCAGAACGGTCGGGACTGCGACCGAGGCCGCCTGCACTTCGCTGTGCGTCGTCAGCATCTGCTCGACCGAGCCGAAGGCTTTGCAGCCGAACTCGGCAGCAACCGCGTCGGCGCGCGCTGTATCGGGATCGACCACGCCGACCAACCGCACGCTGCCCGCTTTCTGCAGTTGCTGATAGACGCGGGCGTGATTGCGCCCGAAGGCGCCCACGCCAATGACCGCAACATTGATCGGGAATTCCTGGCTCAGGCGAATGCTCCGCAGCGAAGAAGTAACGCGCTATTGTCGCAGCTTCAGGCCCAGAGAGGAAAGTGTGAAACCAGGAACCCCCGAGGGAGGCGATTGCTGAGGTCAGAGGTCAGATTGCAGAGGTTACCCCTTTATCAGGACAAATTCCGGCAACAGTGCCGGGACTCACATTTTCTTCAGCAGCGCGATCTGGCCGGCATGGTAGAGCTCGTGCTGCACCACACCATGAAGCATGTAGTAGAAGGTGTAGTGCACGCCCTTTTTTCCCGGGACCTGCTGGTTGAGAGATTTGTCCGGAAATTTCTCCACTGTGTCGATGAGTTCATCATGAACCCGTCGAACATGCTCCAGCGTCTTCGTCCAAGCCGGCTCGCTAGTATCGAGGACGGGCGGAAAGTTTTTCTTGCCGGAAAGCTTCACCGCGACGCCCGTCATGCGCCGCCGCACGGCGCCGTCCCAGGCCGCAATATGCAGCACCAGTTCCCAGATGCTGTGGGCGTTCTTGAGAGGATGCGCGGCGGCCTGTGCGGCAGTGACGCCCTCGAGAATTTCAAACACAGAATCGCCATGCCAGGCGTCACCGTTGAACGCGCGGCGAAGCTGGTCGGCAATGCGAGATGCTTCAGACATGAAATGCCTCCTGGTCAAGCGAGACTAGTCCGCGGACACCGTGATACCGGCTGCATCCGCTGCCCGCGTCATTGCCTCGCCATCCAGCAACAGACATCGGCCCGCGTCCACGGCGAGACAACTTGCGCCGGCGCGCGCCATCGTCTCAATCGTCTTCAGGCCTATCACCGGCACATCAAACCGCAGGTCCTGCTTTGGTTTTGCTACTTTCACAACCGTGAGGGCCCGGCTCAGCGTCGACGCCTCGCCCTTCGATTCCGATTCCAGTTCCAACGACCGCATCAGCAGCCCGGCCCGCTCAATTGTCGCGTCGGTGCCTTCCATCGCTTCGACCGTTACGCACGCACCTTCCGCGATCACTACCGTTTGTCCAATGTCGTACTCCGCCAGCCGCCGTGCCACAGCGCGTCCGTATTCGATGTTGTTGCGTTCCTGCTCGCTCGGAGCGCGCTTGGTGAGCACGCCCGTTTTCGCCAGCAGCGGTTCGAGCAGCGCGGTCGAGTTCTCGAGCATGATGCCCTCATCCGCCAGTACTTTCGCGACCGCGCCCAGCAGCGAGTCCGTATTGCGCGTGCCGAGCGAGAGCAACAGCTTGGCCAGGCGCCAGTCGGGCTTGATGGCGGAAAAGATCTGCTTGTGCTTGACCTGCCCCGCCATGACGGCGCGGGTGACGCCCTCAGCTTTAAAAGTTTCGATTAGCTTTGACAGCTCGCCGAGAGAAAGCCAATGAACAGAAGCCGCGCCGTGCGACTCGATCTCGGGAAAAGCCTCTTCGCGGATGGCCGCTACCACAACCTCGAACCCCTGAGCACGCGCCGCGTCGATAACGAGGAAGGGAAACTTGCCGTTACCGGCGATCACGCCAAGCTTCCCAGTGGTCGGTGGCCAGTGGTCGGTGGTCAGTCTCAGCGGCATGATTTTTCCAAGGATCTCATCAGTCCGTTCAGGATTCGGCCCAACTCAGCTGACTGAGCGAGGAGAGTCTCGGTCGATTTGTGGTCCAGATACTCTCAACGATCGGATAGCAGGATCTGCGTTTCCGTTTCCAATAAAGATCCACGAGCATGTCCAAGGAATTGACGGAACTCGCCAGTCGTCTGCTGCCCTTGACCTTCCGCAATGTTGCTAGGAATCGACACCACAGCGCGGCGAAGTTGGCTGGTCACCCCATACATTTCCGCTTTTGGAAACGTGGGTGTGGCCCTGTACACCTCAGCAGCGAAGTCCATCGCCTTCTGCCAAGCAATGAGTTGCCGATATGACTGCACAGCCATAAGGTATCAATGCTCTTAAGGTTTTAGCTGACCACTGTCCACCGGCCACCGACCACTTTACTTAATCACGCCCCGTTCCGACGATTCGATAAATCGAATCAGCATCTCTACATCTTCCCCGCAATCCGCTTCCGCTTTCAACTTATCGAGCGCCTGCGACGTATTCAGCTTCGAGGCCAGCAGCACCCGGTACGCATGATGAATTTTCCGGATTCTTTGTTTCGTGAATCCGCGCCGCTCCAAACCCACGGCGTTCAGTCCATAGGCGTGGGTCCCGCGCTCGGCGGACGTCTTCGAAAAGGGCAGCACATCCCGCGTGATGGTCGTGCCGCCGCCGATGAAGGCATGTGTCCCAATCCGCACGAAGTGGTGCACTGGGCACAGCGCCCCTACCGTCGCCCAGTCTCCCACGTTGACGTGCCCGCCCAGCGTGGCCGCGTTCGCCATGATGATGTGACTCCCTACCTGGCAGTCGTGCGCAATGTGGGTATAGGCCATGATGAGGTTGTGGCTACCGACGCGGGTGCATCCTCCGCCCTTTACCGTGCCACGGTTGACGGTGACAAACTCGCGAATCACGTTGTGGTCGCCGATCTCCAGCCGCGTCGGTTCGCCCGCATAAGTAATGTCCTGGGGCGCCATGCCAATCGAAGTGAAGGGGAAGACGCGGTTGTTCGCACCGATCTTTGTGGGCCCTTCGATTGCGACGTGCGAAAACAGACGGCAGCCCTCGCCCAGCTCCACGTCGGGCCCAATTACGCAATAGGGTCCAATTTCGCATGAGGGATGGATTTTGCTTTTCGAATCGACGATCGCCGTAGGATGGATGGACATCGTGAAATTGTTCTTCCCTTGTGGGCCATATCGTCCACCGTAAGAACTCGCTGCAGCAGCGGGGGAGATTGAGAATGAGTAGGGGTCCTTCGACTCCGCCGAGCCAATCGCTTCGCGCTTGGCCCGGCTACGCTCAGGATGACAGCTTATTTTTCCCCGCTCTCAACTTCCGCCGCTCCGACGTTTCTTGGCACCAGCCGGCAAGTCACCGTCGCCTCGCACGCCACTTTGCCGTCCACGTACGCCTTGCCTTCGAGACGAGCCGCCGTGATCCGCCAGGCCTTGACTGCCACTTCAATCCGCAGCTGATCTCCCGGCACTACAGGACGCCGGAAGCGCGCCTTCTCGATCCCGGTGAACACCATCAGCATCTCGTCGCGGTTCGGAACCTCTGTGAGCAGCAGCAACCCGCCTGCCTGCGCGATGGCTTCCACAATCAGCACGCCGGGCATGATCGGCTTCTCGGGAAAGTGCCCCTGGAAAAAAGGTTCGGTGATGGTCACGTTTTTCAACGCGACAATGCTCTTCATCCGCACCAGTTCGATCACCCGGTCGATCAAGAGAAATGGGTAGCGATGAGGCAGGATCTTGAAGATGTCGCCAATCTCCATGCCGGTGTTCGCCGCTGCCGGCGCTTCAGTTGCCGACGCCTCTGTGGTTGGATTGGTGTCAGTCATGCGATTTCGTTCAAGCCGAAGATTATACTGTAGCGCACGTGCCGTCGAGGCACACGCTCGACCGAGGGTAGTGGTGCAGTTTCAAAATTGCGACTGTTTCTTGCTTGGCGGCAAAGAAATCATTAACGCAAAGTACGCTAAGGACTCGCGAAGGGCGCAAAGGAAAGCACCGGATGAGCACAAACTGCACCACTAGCCAGCCGAGCGGAGACTCCTCAAAATTCGTCCCTGCGCGCGACCCGCGGCACTCTCCAAACCGCGTTCCTAAGGGCAACAAAGGACGCGGTTTACGGTCTCGATTCCAGCCCCAGAATGAGCCCCATTTGTGGTAAAATACATACAGCTCTGGTGACAGCTAAATAGCAGAAAATTCAATAAGTTGAGGTCACCCGAGCACTCCCGGAATCGTCCCTTCAGCCAGGTGAGGGATCCGGCCTTTTCTACGGAGCAGAATGGCCACGAAAGAATTGCAGACCGAACTCGTCGACGCGAAGAATAACGACGCCAAGAACAAGAACGGCCAAGCCACCAACGGAGATTACAACGCCGATTCGATCAAAGTCCTCGGCGGCATGGAAGCGGTGCGCAAACGTCCCGCCATGTACATCGGATCGACCGGCGAACTCGGTCTGCATCACCTTGTCTACGAAGTAGTCGATAACTCCGTCGACGAAGCGCTGGCCGGCCACGCCGACAAGATCGATGTCACCATCCACCTCGATAACTCCATCACCGTAGTCGATAACGGCCGCGGCATTCCCGTCGATAACATGGACATCGACGGCGAAAAAGTTCCTGCCGCCCAAGTCGTGATGACCACCCTGCACGCGGGCGGCAAGTTCGACAGCAATTCCTACAAAGTTTCCGGAGGACTGCACGGCGTAGGCGTGAGCTGCGTCAACGCGCTCAGCGAAGAACTGGAGTTGGAGATCTGGCGCGACGGGTTCACCTGGGAGCAGACTTACTCGAAAGGCGAGCCCACCAGCAAACTGAGGAAGACGGGCGCTGCCAAAATAAAGACCGGCACCAAGGTTCACTTTGTCCCCGACAAATCTATTTTCACGACGACCCTTGAATACAACTTCGACACGCTCTCGCAGCGCCTGCGCGAACTGGCGTTTCTCAACAAGGGCCTGATTATCACGCTCACCGACGAGCGCCAGACCGACTCCAAGACTAACGAAGCCAAGCGCGCCGAGTTCAAATACAACGGCGGCATCGCGGAATTCATCAAGCACCTCAACCGCGGCAAGCAAACGCTCCACGACAAGCCCATCTACATGGAAGCCGACAAGGACGACGTACACATCGAAATCGGACTCCAGTACAACGACGCCTACTCGGAATCGGTTTTCAGTTTTGCCAACAACATCAACACCGTCGACGGAGGCACGCACCTCTCCGGCTTCCGCACCTCGCTGACCCGCACCATCAACTACGCGGGACAGCAGATGGGCCTTTTCAAAGACGTGAAAGAGAACCTGACCGGAGACGACGTCCGCGAAGGACTGGTGGCCGTGATCAGCGTCAAGCTGCCCCAGCCGCAGTTCGAAGGCCAGACCAAGGGCAAGCTGAATTCCGACATCGCCGGCATCGTGCAGGCCGTAGTCAACGAAAAGCTGGGAGCATTCTTCGAGCAGAACACCGCGGTTGCCCGCAAGATCATCAATAAGGCCATCGACGCCGCGCGCGCCCGCGAGGCCGCTCGCAAAGCTCGCGACCTGACCCGCCGCAAAGGCGCGCTCGATGGCGGAGGACTCCCCGGCAAACTGGCCGACTGCTCCGAGCGCGATCCCAACCGCTGCGAACTATTCTTGGTCGAGGGAGAATCCGCAGGCGGCACCGCCAAACAGGGCCGGGACCGCCGCTTCCAGGCCATCCTCCCGCTAAAGGGAAAGATTCTGAACGTGGAAAAAGCGCGCTACGACAAGATGCTGGCGCACGAAGAAATTCGCGCCATGATTACCGCGCTCGGCACAGGCATCTCGAAAGAAGATTTCGATCCCACCAAAGTCCGCTACGGCAAAATCATTCTGATGACCGACGCGGACGTGGACGGCTCGCACATCCGCACCCTGCTGCTGACGTTCTTCTTCCGCCACATGCAGGAGCTGATCAAGCGCAGCAACGTTTACATCGCGCAGCCGCCGCTATTCGGCATCAAGAAAGGCAAGTCGCACCAGTACATAAAGAACGAACACGAATTCGTCAAGGTGATGGTGAAGCGAGCCTCCGAGGGCCTGATCATTCGCTACGGCGAAGGCGCCGCCAAGCTGGAAGGCTCGGCGTTGACTAAGTTCATCACCGTGCTGAACGAGTATCTGGGATTCCTGGACAAGCTGAACAAACGCATTCGCGCAGAACAGATCGCCGCACTATTGCCGAAACTCGACGTCGCCAAGCGCGCCGACTTCGAAGGCGACAAGAGCACTACTCCAAAGAAGATCGAGAAACTGGAAAGAGAACTCAAGCGCCTGCAAAAAGATTTGAAGCTGAAGAACGTCGAAACGCGCTTCGACGAAGAACATAATCTG
>JBAVVP010000110.1:0-6563 GCA_049697355.1 Terriglobales bacterium | reverse complement strand
ACCGTGGGTTACCGCGCTTTGGTAGAAGGCTTCCGTCAGTTCAACACAACCAAAGGTGGTGGCGAAGACTACCGCAACCCGCGACCGGTCCACCTGGGTGAGGTCGATCCCGGCATCCTGAATGGCTAGAGAAGATGCCACCAAGGCCCACGCTGAGAGGCGATCCAGACGCCTTGTCTTCAGGCCCGGTACTACGCTGGCCGGACGAAACGGACTCACGAGAAACGTCCGGCGCAGTCCGCGGGTGGTCCAGGCCGTGATGGCGCTCGGTTCCACCGTCGACGGCGGGATGCGTCCGGCGAGCGGACCATAGGGGCTCACGGAACCGATACCGGTAATATTGACGGCCGGTGAGTTCGTGGTCATGCGCCGACGCTCCCGAATATGAGCACGGTGTTGCTGCCGCCAAACCCCGCAGAAGCCGACATGGCGAGCGGCAACGGTTGGCGTCGAACTTCTCCTCGCAGCCAATCTACGCCGGGGCTTTCGACGGGGTCGGTCAGCCGCAGCGTCGGGAACAGCGCGCCGCTTCTGATGGCGGTGATCGTGATGGCGGCCTCCAACGCGCCCGCTGCTCCCAGACAGTGTCCGAAATAGGACTTGGTCGAAGATACGGGGATGGGACGGCTGCGTCCGCGGAAGGCGGTTTCGTAGGCGCTGGCCTCGGCGACATCGTTGAGGGGAGTGCCGGTGCCGTGGGCGTTCACATAGCCGATCTCGTCGCAACTGACATCCGCCATTTCCATGGCGCGGCGCATGCATTCTGCCAAGCCGCTTCCCTGCTGGTGGGGCGCGGTGGGATGAAAGGCATCGTTGGTCATGGCCCATCCACGCAGGACGGCTAGAACTTTGGCATTGCGCGCCTTGGCCCCGGCGAGGGTTTCGAGCACGAAAACTGCGGCGCCTTCCCCCAGGTTCAGGCCCTTGCGATTCTGGTCAAAGGGACGGCAGGGGCTGGGGTCCAAGGCTTGCAGGGAACTAAATCCGCTTAGGGTGAATGGACAGAGCGCATCGCTGCCTCCGGCAAGAATCATGGGCGCGACTTCGTCCAGCAGCAGGTTGGCGGCGAGCGCGATTGCCATGGCCCCGGAGGCACAGGCCACGGAGACGGCACAGCGGGGCCCGCGAATGCCCAGATGATCACCCACGGCATCGGCTACATGCGCAACTGGATAGGAAGCGGCCCGCTTGAGACCGCCATGCCGATACCAGGCGGCAGGATCTTTAGCGATTTCGGGATCAATCTCGGTCAGGCCCGCGACCGTGCTGGCCATCACGACGCCGCTCTCCCGGAAGAGATTGCTCTCGCAGTCGATGCCGGCTACTGCGTCTTGAGCCGCCACGACCGCGAGTCGATCGGTGCGGGAGTAGCGGGAGTTGGATTCTTCCGCCAGAAGCGGCACGGACACCGGCGCCGTGGTTCCTTCGAAGCCGGGATACACGTCTTTGGCCGGCGTGAGACAGCACTTGCCCGATAACATGCCCTGCTGCAGGCAGTCCAGGCCGATGCCATAGGGGCTGACGATGCCGACACCGGTGACGACGATGATTTTCTGGAGATCGGTCTTCTGGAGATCAGTCACGAGAGGCAACCGGCCAAAAATCAAAAAAGTTCAACCACTGATCGTAATGGGTTGCCAAGGTTTTTTCCAGAAAGCCGACCGCTTCGCGCAAACCGGCTTGCGGGTCGGGATCGCCGGCTTCGGCTGAGGGCGAGGAGGAGGGAGGCGGGATTGGATCATCCATCAGAACGCGGTAGCGCAGCCAACCCTGGCGAATTACAAAGCCGGGCAGCACTGGCGCACCTGAAACCTGCGAAAGGACGAAGGGGCCAAGCGGGAATGCGGCGGGTTCGGAGAAGAACGGGACCTCGGCACTGTGATGGCGGTAGACGCGGTCTCCCTGGATTGCCACGATTTCGTTTCGACGCAGGGCCTGCAACAGGTCGAGGCTGGCGTGCACGCCGCCGCTGAGATCGACAATTTTGAGCCGTTCGTTCGACATCAAATTGCGCAGCATGATCTCGGCGGGTTTGTCCTCGACCAGGCGGGCCACGTTGACGGGCCGGCCGTGCATTTCAAGAAGGCGCGAGGCGAATTCGGAATTCCCCAGGTGCGCCGTCCACACGATGAGCCCATGGCCCTCGGCCAGACATTGGTCGATCATGGCGGCGCCTCGGGCTTTATCTTTGTCCTTTTCCACCAACATGGAGAGCAGTTGCTGGTGGGTGGCGTGGGGGACGTAGCAATAGGAAACCATGAAGTCGCAGAAGGAATAGAAGACACGGTAGACCTTCCACTGCAGCGCGAGTCCGCGTTTGCCCGAGATCCGGCGCAGATTGCGGGCTACCGCTTGGCGCTCGCGCTTCAACAGAAAGAAGAAGATCAGCGCGGTTACGGCCGCGATGGGAGGATGGAGGAAGCGTGGGACCAGCGGTATGGTGGAAAAGACGATCCGGTGAGTGGTGACGTTGTGAAAACGGTGCTGATACCAGCGCGTCAATTCCCTGCCGCCGTCATGAGGTCGCCCACATTGTGAATCATTTTCCTCTTCAGTACCGAGTACATGTGAACGATCTCCGTATCGCTATAGCCAATGGAGCGGAGGGTGCGGACCGCACCGTCAATGGCGGCGGGATTGCTCAGTCCAAAGCGGCGGTGGTACTCGAGCTGAATGCCGTACATATCCTGCTTCGATAAGGTGGGAGTGCCTAACGGCATATCGTTGTAGGAGAACCGGCTGGTGAGCTCCAGACGGCCGGGGTCCCAACCGGCATCGAGCGCCTGCTGATTGATCTCGCAGCCGGGAAAGAAGCGCAGGCAAAAGTGGTAGGGCAAGAGCGACGGTTTGGGCAGTTCGCTTAGCCAATCCAGAGTGCGCTGCGCCAGTTCACGGGTTTCCGTGGGAAAGCCGTACATGGTGGAGACGTTCACGGCCACGTTCTGGCGCTGGGTATAAGCGATGACGCGCCTCGCTTTTTCCAGATCGAGGCGCTTCTCTACCAGGCGTTGAATTTCGTCTGTGCCCGATTCGACGGCATAGGTGAACCAGACGGCGCCGGCCTCGATCGCTCGACCTACGAACGCTTCGCTGGTGATGTCTGCACGCAGGCCATTGACGAAGTAGAGGCGTATTTTGATCCCCGCGGCCACGATCAGGTCGAACAGTTTCAAAGCGCGCTTCGCATTGACGTTGAAGATATCGTCGACCACATAGAAGTCCTCGATTCCGTGCTGGTCGTGCAGTTGCCCGATTTCCTCGAAGATGTTGGCGGCGCTGCGCAAGCGGATACCCTTCCAATGGGTGAAACAAAAGGTGCAATGGTAGGCGCATCCGCGGCTGGTCAGCAGGATTCCCTGGCGCCGGTGATTGTAGGCGTAGCTTAGTTGACGCTGGTACTGATCGAGGTCGATCAAGTCGTAGGCGGGAAAGGGGAGGCTGTCGATGTCCTCCACTTCCAATTGGTCCTCGTTTTCCAGCACCCCGTCTTCCGTCCGATAGAGAAGGCCTGCGATCGAGGACAGGGGCGATCCCGAAAGGAGGTTGGCGAACACTCGCTCGCCTTCCCCTTTTACTGCGATCTCCAGTTCCGGCACCTCCTGGAAGAGCCGGCGCTTGTACGCCTGCACGATCGGGCCCCCGGCGACGAGCGTGGCGTCGCTGTGGGCGCGCACCAAACTGGCGATGCGCTGGAGTTCCTCCAGAAAAAAGGCAATGGAGCGGACGCCAACGATATCCGGTTGAAACTCGTTCAAGATGCCGATGAAGCGATCGTTCTCAAGGGAAGAAAGGTCGGGAGACGAAAGCGAGGACTCAACGATGCGGAACTCTACGCCTGGCAGAGCCTTGCGGGCGTAGGACGCGAGATACATAAGGCCCAGGGGCGGGATATGTACCTCATAGGGCATAGTGGTCCCCACCCACTTACCCATGTTATTGGCTTCTACCAGCAAGACGCGGGTCGCTGGTTTCGTCTTACCGCAGGCTGGCATGGGGTAGCTTACTCATGGGAGGTAGGAGTTAGGTTTTGGCCGCCGCCATTTTCGATTCGATGGTGGCCGCCAGAGCGTTGATACTTCCCCACTCTTTCTCCTCGAATTTGGCGCCCACCAGCTTGATGCCGAAATGTCTTTCAATCTCAAGCACCAGTTGCAGGATATCGATGGAATCGATTTCGAGGTCGCCACCGAGCAGGGGCTGATCGTCGCGGAGGTCTGCCGGGGTTAAGTCGGTGATCCGCAAGCTCTTTAGAATAATCGGCTTAAGTTGTTCCTTTACACTTGCCATAGGGTTTATTTGCGGCAGTATAGCATAGCCCCTGAAGTCACCGTATCAGGCCAAGCGCTGAGGTGAACCGCAGAAAACCTCGGGACGCAACGCCTGCTGGGTCCAGAAACACGGTTCGGTCCGCAAGCAGATCGCGAACCGGCTGGCCGCGGAAATGGCCGATCTTCCGGTAATGGGCGATGAAGTAGAGCACGCGCAAGAAAAGTTTCCAGTGCAAGGGAGCGAAGTAGGGCGGGGTCACGAGCGGCACGGCTCGGCCGTCTTTCACTTCCGCGGCGAAATCCCGATAGCTGGCTGCCTGCGTTAGCGAGAGGACGGAACTGGCGAGCAGGAGATGGCTGTCTCCACCACCCACTACGGGCTTGTTCACATGCTTGGCCAATTCGAGGACGCGGTCGTTTTCCTTCTGGCCCCGCATTCCGTTGTACTCGAGGGCATGGATTGCCCAGCCGTAGCGGCGCAGAAGGTCTTCTACTGGAATCTTCCGGTGCGGGTCGTGGGCCTTGTCTTTGTCTTTGCTCCAGGGAACCAGCGGGTGGTTCAGCACTACCAGACACTGGCTGGCGCGGAGTATTTCGAACAGGTCGTCGAGCCGTTCGGCCTGAGCTGCCGCTTGCAGACTGGCATGGGTCTCCTCGACGGCGGACTCGGGTAAGCCGGTAACTCCCAAGTGGAAGAGATAATTCTGAAAGCGGATGGATAACTCTTCGCCGAGAGGAGTGCGGAGCGCGTTTGCGGGATGTTTTCGCAGCAGTTCCATACTGCCGGCAACTTCTTCGTGGTCGGTAATCCCGAGATGGACGCCGTCGAAACCTAGAGGGGCGACGGCGGCGGATTCCGTGAGGAACACGTCTTCAACCGTCAGCGGCGCGCGATAGTAGACGTCGGCGTAATCGAGGTCGGGAACGTGCGCCAGTCCAAATGCCCACTGGAGAACTTGCCGTAACGGGCGCATGAACCACAGCTTTACTACCTGATTCAAAGAGGCGAGGTTCTCAATGGAGTAGCAGGAGTGGTTGTGAGGGGAAACGGCAAAGTGGAATTCGCGCGCGGGCTGGGGACAGGGTCGATAGGCATAGTTCTCGATCGCCCAGCAATCTTTGGCTGTCATCCGCTGTCCCTCTCCGTTGTCCGAACTGATGACCGAGACCTAACTATAGCAATCCGCCGTCGACTGCGATCACTTGTCCGGTGATGTAGCTTGCTTCCGGGGACGCCAGAAATGCCACGAGCAGGGCCACCTCTTCGGGCTTGCCGAAGCGGGCTAGAGGAATCTCAGCGAGCAATCGCTTTTCTTCTTTCTCGATGTACTTGGCGGACATGGGGCTGGGAATCACGCCTGGGCAGACGGCGTTAACTCGGACATTGAATCGTCCCACCTCGCGGGCAAGCGCCTTGGTGAAGGCGATGATGCCTCCCTTCGAGGCCGAGTAATTGCATTGGCCGGCTTGGCCGCGGACTCCGCTGGGCGACACGATATTGCAGATCGCTCCGCTTCCCTGGCGCATCATACCCGGCAAAGCCAACCGCGAACACAAATACGTGCCGCGGAGATTGGTGGCGATCACTTCGTCCCATTGCTCGTCAGACATAAACGCCAACAGGACATCGCGGTTGATGCCGGCGTTGTTGACCAGGCAGTCGACCGGACCGTATTGCTGTTCGATGCGCTCGAACATCGGAGCTACGGCCTCGCGGCGGGACAGGTCGGCTTCGACGGCCAGCGCCTGTCCGCCGGCAGCAACGACGCGCTCCACCACCTTGTCCGCGGACTCTTTCGCGCGATGATAGTGCGCGGCTACGCGGAACCCCGCGTTTCCCAGCGCATGCGCTATGGCGGCGCCGATTACTCCCGATGCTCCGGTCACTAATGCAGTCTTCCGCCCTTCCATTTGCATTTCAGCCATAGGCTCGATCAAAAGTGCAACGGCTTGAAGACGAAAAGATACGCGCCCCAACGAGAGTTATACCGTGGAATGTTCCCATTCAGCGCATAGGAAACTGTACCTTGCAATAAGGTACCCATGGGACCGGGCGTATTGAAATTGACTTCCACGCCGTCAAACCTGCGGAAATTGCCGAATTTGAACTTGCCGGGTTGGGGCTCCTCCAAGACGCGCGCGCGGGCATAGCTGTACAACCCGTCGATCTTCATCAAGTCCATCACGTTGAAACCGTAGTGCACGTACCCCATGGCGATGGCGTCAAAAGAATCCGTGCCGCTGGGAATACCGTGGATGCGCGGCTCCGAAAAGAAAAAAGGAAAGTAACGGGAA
>JBAVVP010000109.1:0-4138 GCA_049697355.1 Terriglobales bacterium | reverse complement strand
TTGAACCACCCGAACATTTGCACGATCTACGAAATTGACGAGGCCGATGGGCAAACCTTCATCGCCATGGAACTGCTGGAAGGGCAGACGCTCCGGCACCGGATCGCCGGCAAACCGCTGGAGATCGAGGCCGTGCTCGATCTGGGCATCCAGATCGCCGACGCTCTCGATGCCGCACACTCGAAAGGCATCGTCCACCGGGACATCAAGCCCGCGAACATCTTCGTCACGAATCGAGGTCAGGCAAAGATTCTCGATTTCGGGCTGGCTAAGGTTTCGCTGAAGCCGGAGAGCGTTGCCATGAGCGCTCCGACCATCGACTCCGAGGAACATCTCACCAGTCCCGGTTCGACCCTGGGAACCGTCGCCTATATGTCGCCAGAGCAGGTCCGTGCCAAGGAATTGGACGCACGAACTGATTTGTTCTCGTTTGGGGCGGTGCTGTATGAGATGTGCACCGGAACGCTGCCATTCCGAGGTGAAAGCACAGGAGTGATTTTCGATTCCATCCTGAACCGGGCACCTGTTCCTCCAGTGCGCCTCAATCCCGACGTGCCAGCGGAATTAGAGCGGATCTTCGCCAAGTGTCTGGAAAAAGACAGGGACTTGCGTTACCAGAATGCAGCCGATGTCAGAACCGACCTGCGACGAATGAAGCGGGACGCGGATTCGCGCTCGGTGATGACCAGTGTACAGGCCGGAGCCAAGATCGACACCGCAATACGCTGGAAGGTGATCGTTCCTGCTGCCGCGGCTATCCTGGCGTTGTTCGTGGCAGGTTACTTCTATTTTCAGGGCGCACCAAGACTCAGGGCCGCAAAACTTACCGACAAAGACACGATTGTTCTCGCAGACTTCACGAACACGACGGGCGACGCCGTGTTTGACGGTACCCTGCGCCAGGGGCTCGCCATCCAACTCGAGCAATCGCCCTTTCTGAAAATCATGGACGACGAGCAGGTACAACAAGACCTGCGGTTGATGAGCGTGGCTCCGGCGAGCCCTATCACAAACCAGATCGCACATGACATCTGCGTGCGGGACGGAGCCGCGGCCACCATCGACGGCTCCATCGAGAGCCTGGGTAAGAACTACGTCATCACGCTACAGGCAACGACTTGCCGGGGCGGGGCGGCGCTGGCTCGGGAACAGATTCAAGCGGGCGACAAAGAGCACGTGTTGAAAGCGTTGGGAACCATCGCCACGGCCATGCGGGCCAAGCTGGGAGAGTCGCTCAACTCGATTCAGAAGTTGAATCGTCCGCTCGAACAAGCCACCACTCCATCGCTGGAAGCTCTCCAGAACTACACCGCGGGTTATTCCGAGATGCTCCAGGGCCAATTTCTGGCCGCTGTCCCGTTGTTTGAGCGCGCCACGGCACTCGATCCAAATTTCGCGATGGCTTACTACTTCCTTGGCATCGCGTTCAACAATGCCGGGGACGATGAGCGCAGCCGAGAATACACACGCAAAGCTTTCGGTTTGATCGACCGGGTTTCCGAATATGAGCGGGACCTCATTACGGCTGACTACTACTCGTCTGATGGCCAGTCTGACAAAGCGATTGACGCATTTCGGTTGGGTATCCAGGACTATCCCCGCGCGTGGGGATTCCATAACGACTTGAGTGTCGAGTACATAGACCTGGGGCAATTCGAAGATGGGCTCAAGGAGGGCCAGGAAGCGACTGGGCTACAGGCGAACGTTGAACCTCCGTACCGGCGCCAACTGGACGCCTACATGTGCCTGGATCGGCTCGCCGAGGCGAAGCAATTAGCGGAGAAACTGCGGGCGCAGGGACTCGGCGGAGCGAGGATCCATCAGCGCTTCCTCGAAATCGCTTACGTCGAGGGCGATGATGCCGCCGCTGCGCGGGAGATTCAATGGTTCGCAGGCAAGCCGGCGGAGTACCTCAGCTTTGGCTTGCAGGCGGCCAATCAGAATGCTCTTGGCCAGCGTCGTGAGTCGAGCAAACTGTACCGGCGAGCCGCGGAGACAGCGCTGCGCCATGGGCTCCGGAACGCCGCCGCCGAATTTGAAGAAGCCGACGCGCGTGCCGACGCGCTGTCGGGTAATTGCCAGACCGTGCGGCGACTGGGGCGTCCTGCTCTGGCACTGGCCATGTGCGGCGATGCGACCCAAGCGGAGAAGGTCGCCGGGGAGACTTCGAAGCTGTTTCCAAACGGAACCCTCTGGAATGCGGTGCAGCTACCAGCGATTCACGCTGCGATCGCGCTCAAGCGCGATCAGCCCGCCAAAGCTGTGGAACTACTGGCATCCGCCTCCCCGTACGAGCGTGCTTACCCCGAGGCGGTGTACCTGCGGGGCTTGGCTTACCTGGGTCTGCATGAAGGCGCTGAGGCAGCGGCTGAGTTCGAAAAGATCCTGGATCACAAGGGCGCCAATTGGGGCAGTGCTTGGCAACACCCCTATTGGGGGCAGTTCTACTCGCTTTCCTACCTAGGGCTGGCACGCGCCTCCGCGCTCGCTGGCGACCCGGCGAAGGCCAGAAAAGCCTACCAGGATTTCCTCACCCTCTGGAAAGAAGCCGACCCCGACATCACCATCCTGAAGCAAGCCAAAGCCGAGTACGCGAAGCTGCAGTAACAGCGTGGCGATCTTCCATGCCTGACCTGCTTGCACAAGATTGTCAATTGCCGAAACCAGGCGATTTCACTCAGAACCCCCCGCAGGGGCCAGGTTGTGAGTGAAATTGAGATTTATCGCCAACCATAGCGCTCAGACGCCGCCAACTTGCTGCCCTTCGTTGACTTGCCCCACCCCCAGTCCTAAGATTTCAGCCAAATGATCGGGCAAACCATCTCGCACTACCGCATCGTCGAGATGTTGGGCGGCGGCGGCATGGGTGTGGTCTACAAGGCGGAGGACACGGAACTCGGCCGGTTCGTCGCCCTTAAGTTTCTTCCCGCTGGCGTTGCCCAAGACTCGAGTGCCCTGGAACGGTTCCGCCGCGAAGCGCGGGCCGCATCCGCCCTGAACCATCCAAATATCTGCACTATTCACGAGATTGGACAGCACCAAGGGCAGCCGTTCATCGTGATGGAGTTCCTCGATGGCCAGACCCTCAAGCACCGTATCACGGGCCGTCCGCTGGACCTGGAAACGCTGCTGGACCTCAGCATTGAGATCGCCGATGCGCTCGATGCCGCCCACGCCGCGGGCATCGTCCACCGCGACATCAAGCCCGCCAACATCTTCGTCACCAAGCGCGGGCACGCCAAGGTACTCGACTTCGGGCTGGCGAAGGTCATGCCGGTTAACCGCAAGGTAATGGAAGCGGCGGGAGGCATGTCGGAAGCGACCGCAGGATCGAGCGCCGAGCACCTGACCAGTCCGGGCGCGGCCTTGGGAACGGTCTCCTACATGTCACCCGAGCAGGTGCGCGGCAAAGATGTCGACCATCGCACAGACCTGTTTTCTTTCGGCGTGGTGCTCTACGAGATGGCAACCGGAGCGTTGCCTTTTCGCGGCGACACCTCAGGAGTGATCTTCGACGGTATCCTGAATCGCGCACCAGTGCCGCCCGTGCGGCTCAATCCCGATATACCGGCCGGGCTGGAACAACTCATCAACAAAGCACTCGAAAAACAGCCAAAGGTGCGCTGCCAGAGCGCTGCGGAAATGCGGGCCGACCTCGAGCGGCTTAAGCGCGACACAGATTCGTCGCGGCATGCGGGCGTAGTGGCGACAGAAGATGAAGTGGATGCGTTGCCGGCCAGCGCCGCACGTAGAGCTTCCAGCGCGACGGCGGATCGTCTTTCCGCTGCCGGCGTGCAAGATAGTCATTCGCGTTGGAAGATCGCCGCACTCGTCTGCTTGCTGTTGGCGGCAATCATTGCCGGGGGATTCTACTGGCGCTCGCGCCGCCCGCGAAAGCTCACCGAGCAGGACACGCTGGTGCTGGCCTACTTCAACAATACAACCGGTGACCAGGTCTTTGACGACACCTTAAGGCAGGCCATTGCGGTGCAACTGGCTCAATCCCCTTTTCTGAATGTCCTATCGGACGCAAGGATGCGCCGCACGCTGAAGCTGATGGCCAAGCCCTCCGATACCAAGTTGATGCCGGAGGTGGCGCGCGAGTTGTGCCAGCGAGCAGGAGGCACGGGCTATATTG
>JBAVVP010000108.1:0-6068 GCA_049697355.1 Terriglobales bacterium | reverse complement strand
TGGCGACCGCCTCTGCGCCGCGGCTACCTGGATACCACGCTTCCAGGATGCCAGCCACCTGGCCAGCCCATGGCATGGTGACCGGGCTTCCGGTCTCGAGTACGACAATGGTGTGAGGATTCGCGGCTGCAACCTGGGCGATCAAGTCATCTTGATGGCCGGGAAGGGACAGGGTTTCAAGATCCGCCTCTTCGCCCTCCCACTGGTAAGCGAACACGACAGCCACGTCGGCCGTCTTCGCCAGAGCGGCTGCTGCGACCGGGTCCGTACCCGGGTCGTACTGAACATTTGCGTGCGGGGCCTTGGCCCTTACGGCTTTCAGAGGGGATGTCGGAAACCATATTTGGGCCCGCCATGCAGGTCGGCCTTTCCCCGGCGGCATGATCGCGTTTCCCCCCGGGGGATCGACTTGGGCCGATCCTGCGCCCGAGATCATGCCAACGTCGGAGTGCGCGCCGATCACCGCAATGCTGGAAACCTTGGAAACGTCGAGCGGGAGTTGCGAACGCTCGTTCCTGAGCAGCACGATGCTTTGTTCCTCAATCTTCTGTGCGACCTCGAAACCGCCTTGTATGTCCACCACGCTTTTTTCCGGGGGATCATCGATAACCCCGCACCCAAACATGGACCGCAGGATGCGGTGAACATGCTCATCCAGTTCAGCCAGGGGAAGCTTGCCGGACTCCACCGCTTTCTTTATGGCGTCCCCATAAAAGATTTCCCCGGGTTCCTCGTGATCCAATCCGGCGGCGGACGCCTTCGCCGTACTGTGCGCTCCCTGCCAGTCCGACACAACAAAGCCCTTGAAGTTCCAGTCTTTCTTCAATACATCGGTCAACAGGTACTTGTTTTCACAAGCATAGTCACCAATCACTCGATTGTAGGAACACATCACCGCGCCAGCGTTGGACTCGCGCAAGCCAATCTCGAAGGCAAGCAGGTCACTTTCTCTCATCGACCGCTTATCAATGTTGACATTGACGGCGTTGCGCCCGCTCTCCTGATCGTTGAGCGCGTAGTGCTTTAGATCGCCAATCACGTGTTGCGCCTGCTCACCCCTCATAACCTGGCCGACCATCTTTCCCGCCAGGACTGGATCTTCGCCCAAATATTCGAAGGTGCGTCCATTGCGAGGCTCACGCGTCAGATTCACGCCCCCGCCCAAAGACATGTTGTAGCCCTGGGCTCGCAACTCGCGCGCAATCAGCGCACCATATTCATACGCCGCATCCAGGTCCCAACTTGCCGCACTGGCAAGATTGTTGGGCAAGGCCGTGGAATAACGGCCATTCTCTCCGCTCTGCCTCACACCGTAAGCTGCGTCGGACATCTGGATGGCGGGAATCCCCAAACGCGGAATACCCACGACATATCCAGCGCCGCCATTGGATCCCACGGCCAGCGGGCTGACCGGGCCAAGGCCCTTCAGCCCGGTGCCATGCAAAAGCGAAACCTTTTCATCGAGCGTCATCTCCTTCATGACCAGCGCCGCCCGCTCGTCCGGAGAAAGGCTGCTATTCATCCAGGGCGCCGGTGGCTTCTTAGGTTCTGAACCGGCCTGCGCGGACGCCGGCAACAGCGCCAGACTGAGGATCGCGATGCCGAGCGTAAGTGGATTTGTGCGGAGTGAGTGTAGAAATAAATTCATAGTTGTCCCTTTGTGCGTCTTAGTCTCCATCACCTTTATCTCGCCAACGCGTTGGCCGCGTTCGCTGCCAGGATAAAGGTCGTCACCGTGTCGACCACATACTCGTTTTCAAACCACAGGAACGGCCAATCGTCCTTGAGTTCCGGGTAGTCCGGTTGCACGATCACCACTCCAGGGATCATGCCGCCTGGAATGAAGGAATAGTCAGCCCGGTTGTTGCCAAAGCCGATGAGCTTGGACTGCGTTCCCACCGAGGACACGTAGGAAACGTTGGACACCGGATGCGTACCGAGCACGTAATCGAGACCGCGGAGCGTGTACTCCGGGCCAACGATGTCTGGAAATGCTTGGTGGAGAAAATACATGTGCGCGGCGAGCGCTGCCACCTGATGGGAGCCACCCCATGTGCCGGTAGAGATCGGCACACCGTAAGGATTCTTGGACAAGTCCTCGTCGAGTTTAACTTTATAGGAACGGAGTGCCGTGGCGAGGCCGCTTTTGAACTCTGGATCCATGAAGGGCATGGCGCGCACGGCAATCCAGCCCAAGTCGCTGAACCGCTCCTGGATCACGGGTAGAAGTTCCTGCAGACGTTTGCGGTAAGCGTCTCCACCATGGGTTGATACTAAGAGTTCAACGGCAGCCTTGGTTTCCTCGTCGCTCAGCTCGCCTGCGGTTGTGTTGAAGGACTTGAACAATGCGGGAGACTGTTTATGCTCCTTGTCCCACACCCGAACCGCCGTTTGAAGGCACTCTGTGGCCATCTTGTCGTCAAATCCACGAAGCACCCGGCTCGCCGCGGCCAAGGATGAGATGGCCGCATAGTTCAGCGGCGTGGTATGGGTGGTAAACGCCCACCGGTCATCGGGCGCACCGGAGTATTCGCCGTCGGTTTCCAGAAGACCGAGGCGCGAAGAATAGATGCGGCCATCCGTCTTGGATGCCGCGTCTCCCAAGTGTGTGTACTCCTCAAGAGTAGGTTCGATAATGCCGGGAATAGCGTGGCCGATCGCTTTGTATTGCGCCAGCAACTGCAACACGCCGTGCTCGATTTGCTGCACCGCGTCTGGAATGCCGTCCGGTTTGCGGATTTGGACGTAGCGGGCCTTTTCATCCACCGTCGTCTCGTCCCAATCGATTCCAAAGGATTCCCTCGCCAGCGTGAGATCGGTGATTACATTGGCCTGGGTTTGTGTGCGGATGTCGAAATCTCCGGCGTCGTACCAGCCACCGACGTTCAGGCCCGGGATGTGTTCGCCCGGAGCAAAAGGCGAGTCCGTGGAACGTCCCTGCGAGTAGCCGTCGAAGTGCGTGTAATTCACCGGCGCCTGTCTGGCGTCGTCGAGATGCGACGCGCCATGCCAGATTCGATATCCCTCGCGCACTTTGAGGTGGTCCATCTGTTCCGGCAGGTACGTGTCGAGGGAAGGACGCCAGATTCCCTCATACACGTTCTTCGCGATTCGAAAAGGCCCGTTGATGTGATCTGCGTATTCGATCGCGTAAAGGCCGGGCTGGCGCACTGTCGAAAAGTCGAAACGGGCGTACTGATACCGCATCCATTTCCCCCAAGGTTCTATCTCGCCACGGAAAGCCTCCTTGTAATCTCCATCAGGTGTTATGCGGAGTACTCGGGCAGTCTTGGGCGCGTTGTAGGAAGGATCGAGTTCCAGTACAGCAACCTTCGTCCGCGCGGGCGTATAGCCGACCTGGTTGTAGGCCACCACGGGCGGACGCGTCCATCCCGGGACTACGTTCGGATGAATGTGCCAGACCACCACGTTCCCAGTCTGGTTGGACGGAATCAAGCTTCGAACCACAAACCATCCGTTCTGCGCCTGGTTGCGGCCGTCGAACAGCATCAGGGGGCCATTGTCAGAAGTGATCGTCACCCGGGTCAGGGGATCCTCGGGCGCCAGCACGATCCCATGGCCGGTCGCCAAGGGCAGCGGTTGTACAGTTCCATCTGGTTCTTTCTGCATGGGCCCGTCGGGATGTCTTGGGAAGACGCCTGACGCTTCGTCAAGGACGAAAGACTTTCCGAAGTAGGCCGTCGGCAGGAACTCGAGGTTAAATCCAGCCTTTCCCGCGAGCGCGGCCGGCAGCGGCTGGTCGAGTTGTACGGACACGCGGAAGCCACCCGCCTCTGGCTGTACCTCGACGCGATAGCTCAAACCGCGGTCCGAGTAGGCGCAGAAAGCGGTCAACTCGTTTTCCGACGGTCCTCGCTTGCGTTCTCTAAAGTGCGGAATCGGATCCCACTGCGCGGGGGTTGGCGACAGGCGTACATCTCCATTCGTGGCGATCCTCTGCTCATGCAGGATAATCTCGAGCCCGCCCATTTTCTGGTCGCCGAAAACGTCATGATAAGCGTTGTGATACAGCAGGACGCTCAGTCCCCGGACCTCAAAATAATCCTGTGCGTTCAATCGGAGATCGGAACCACGGAGTGACGGCACACAAAGCAATAGGAAGACGATCAAGCGAGTCCTCAACACAAGGGCTGTCCTCTTCACCAATCCCCCTTTATGATTGTTCCTACAATTCCCCGGCTCCTACTTAGGCAGCGAAGGCGGAGCGGCCGACATTTTGGATGCGACGGCCTCATCTGCTTTCTCGTGCAGTTCGCGAACTTTGGTGAACTCCTTCTGGGATTCCTCCCGGTTCCCTATGTCCTGAAAGACATGCGCCAAGCGGTAGTGGGCGTCGGGCTGAGCGGGATCCAATTCCACAGCCCGCCGGAGCGCGACCACGGCCTCGTCGTAGCGCTTCTGCTGGGCGAGAATAGTCCCCATGTCGAGGAAGGCTATACGGATGTCGTTCTGCAGCTTTGTGGCCTTGCCCAGCAGCGCCAGAGCCGCCTCGGGATGGTTCCCCTTCATCTCGATATCGCCAAGGTAGGCCACCGCCTGGGCGTGGCTGGAATCGACGGACAACTCACTCTCGAACTCGCGCTTGGCCTCGTCATACTGGTGTGATTTCCAATACAGGTAGCCCAGGCCAAAATGCACGTTCGGCTCTCGCGGTGAAACCTTCGCCGCCGCCTGAAACTCGGCGATGGCGTCGGACGTTTTTCCCAATCCATCCAGTGCCTCGCCGATGAGTACATGCGCGGCGGGAGAATCCGGGTTCTGCTGCAGAATCTGGTGAAACTCGTCCAGCGCACAAGAATACTGCTTGGCCGACAAGCAGCTTTGCGCCAGCACCTGATGAAGCTCGGTGTTGTCCGGGTCGGACTTCACGGCGATTTTGAGGTGCTCGACGGCTTCCGCGAAGCGCTTGACGCCATAACAACTGAGGCCCAGCAGCGTCTGCGCCTGCATGCTCTTTGGGTCCGCTTTCGACGCAGCCATCAGGGGAGGGATGGCCGCGTCGAAGTGTCCCTGCTTGAACTCGGCCAAGCCCAGATTCAGCTGCACTCCGGGCAACTTCGAGTTCAAAGTGAGTGCCTGCTTGTAGGCGGAAGCCGCTTCGTCGTACTTCTGTTCCTTGGAAAGGACCACGCCCAAGCTCGCGAAGGCAGCCGCATCTTTCGGATTTCGCTGGGTCACAGCCCGCCAAACCTGGGCAGCCTCAGCCAGTTTCCCCTGTTGTTCGAGGGCGATCGCCTGGGCCGGACTGGACGCTTGGCCTCTCGCAAAGCCCGACAACACCAGCGCAACCGCCGCCAGTTGTAGCTTCCAGGTCTTCATGCTAAGTCGCGGTGCGCGGCGGTAGATTCGTAGAAAGAGACCAAGAAAACGATCCATGCCCGAGGAAACAACCTATCCGTTCTTCCGTCTTTTCGCAACTCTTCATGACTGGTCCGCAACTTATGGAGCGGGCCGGTGCATGACTTCAACGCAAAAAAAAATGCTGCCCCACTCCCGGCCGTTTCTCTGGGAGTGGGGCAAACTGGCTTCCGGCGCGATCTAGAAGATCAACTTCGCGCCAAGCTGGAAGATACGTGGATCGTAGGTACTCGTGACCTGCAACTGATTGCCGGCGCCATAGTTGTTGCTGAAGCCGCCATTCTGGCCGGAGCCTCCAAACTGGGTGTGGTTCCAGGTGTTGAAACTCTCGGCCCGGAACTCAAACCGGGAGCCGCGAGATTCGCTGATGACGAAGCTCTTAAAGAGCGACAGGTTCCAGTTATCGCGCCCCGGTCCTCGGACGTTGTCGAACCCGGAGTTCCCCCAGGTTCCGGGCGCCGGGTTGGAAAAGGCTGACGGATCGACCCACTGAATTCCGGTCGTGACCCCGGTTGAGGGATCCACCACTCGCGTCTTTGGATACGCCAGATGCCCAGTCAGATCTGGGCGATTGCTCAGATCGCCGCCTGGGAAGATGCTGGCAACGTTGTGAGCATTGAGAGCGAGGTTATAGGGTTGGCCGGTCTGGGCAGTCACGATTCCAGAGAGCTGCCAGCCTCCAACTGCGG
>JBAVVP010000107.1:0-1843 GCA_049697355.1 Terriglobales bacterium | reverse complement strand
ATTCCCTCATTCTCGAAGCCAATGGCAAACACGTTTTGACCGATAGCTGGACCAGCTTTGGCGTGGTGGGAGGACTAGGGCTGGTGCTGCTGACGCACTGGAAACCGTTCGATCCGCTGGTGGCCATCGCCGTCGCGGGAAATATTCTCTGGTCCGGCGGGCACCTGGTATGGCGTTCGGCCGTCGGTCTGCTGGATTATTCCGATCCAAAAGCTGGCCGGAAAATTCGCGACAAGCTGGACGCACTTTGCTCGGAGCTCGCCATCCAATACCACGGCGTACGCTTCCGCACTACCGGATACCGCCAGATCATTGAGGTACACCTGCTCTTCCCGCGCCTGACCTCGGTCAGCGAAGCGCACCGCCTGGCAACGATTCTGGAAGAACGCCTGCCAGCCGAACTAGGAATGCCCGCTGAAGTTACTACTCACTTGGAGTCCCTGGAAGACCATGCCGACGTCCACCGCGAAGAGCATTACACGGGGAGACCCGACTAAAGTTGTCAGTGCTGGGCTTTGTTGGCGGCTGAGAGTATGTGGTCAGGTTTCCAGACTCCCACATGCTCCAACAATTCCTTTAATTTCGCCTTCTGCAAAATTTCGCCCACTGCCGCGTGATTGATGTGTGGAGCAATCGGCGTTTCGCTTTGCGCGATGGCAATTGCGACCTTCCGTTTTGCCGATTCAGCTCGCACGTCTTACCGCGGATTCTTGCGTTTCGGTTACAGTCCACGACGTTCCCTCGACCGGCGGCGTCACTGTCGCCCAGCGTTCGCCGATCTTGTTCCCCTCAAAACGCCAGAGCACGAAGCCGTGAAACTGCATCTTCTTACCTGATGCCGCGTCGGTCCAACGCCAGATGTTGCGGCAAACTACTTTGTCACCTTCGGCAATCATGTCCTCAATGGTCAAATGCAGGTCGGGCATCGCTTTGTACATTCCCAGCATCATCTGCTCACCATCAATCCCGGTAGGCTTGCCGCCTGGTCCATCGTGGTCATAGAAGTCCGAGGCCATATTCTTGCGGATCACGCCAGCATTCCGTTGATTAACGAAATCTTCAAAGTGATCGCTGACGAATTGTTTCATTTCCGCTGGTGTCAGATTGGTTGCCATGTTTCTTCTCCTGGAGGTTAGGATTGCGTCGCTTTACTCAGCTTGCGGCTTGCTGCTGCGCCGCAAACGCGTACTTGTAGTCTCGGGAGAATTGCTCAAAGCTGATGGGCTTGCGGCCGAGGATCTGTTCCACTTCTTGAGTTACGGTCGCCGCTTTGCCCTCGCGGTAGAGCCGCTGGAGATCAAGGAGGGCGTCCGCGTTCCACTCCGGCACTCCCGCTGCCAGCAGGGCTTGCCTGAACTGGGCGGGCGGCAGATTGATAAAGCGAATCTCACGCCCCAGATCATCGGAGAGGATCTGGGCAATTTGCGCGTTCGTGAGCGCCTCCGGACCCGTCAAAGTATAGGCCTTGCCGACGTGCCCGTCTTCCGTCAGAGCCTTCACCGCGACGGCCGCCACATCCCGAAGATCGATCTGACTGATTTGACCCTCCCCTTCGCTTCCATAAAACGCGTTCTGCGTGTTGATCGTCGCCGAATTGTAGATGACCATATTCTGCATGAATCCGTTCGGTCGCAAAAAGGTATAGGGCACGCCGGAGGCCTGGATGTATTCCTCCGATTGGGCATGCTGCCGCGGAAATATGGCCTCGCGTCCGCCCATGGCCGACAGTTTCACAACTTGCCGCACCCCCGACTGTTTGATGACGTCGATCGCCTTGCGCTCGAGCGCAGGAAGTTGAGCGGTTGGGGGTCCGACCAGAAAAACTCGGTCCACGCCCTTCAGG
>JBAVVP010000106.1:0-3434 GCA_049697355.1 Terriglobales bacterium | reverse complement strand
TTACAGGCGCGGCATGCGGTCGCACATCTTCGTCACCCCCGTGGAAGGTGGCGCAGTGCGCGACCTCACGCCCGGCGATTACGATGCGCCCGAGTTCTCGCTCGGCGGACAGGATGACTACGCCTTCTCGCCCGACGGGCAGGAGATTTGCTACGCATCGAACCACGACAAGAATCCAGCGGCTTCCACCAACAATGACCTGTGGATCGTCCCACTGAATAGCGCAGCGAAAAGTGTGGGGGCGGGCGACTCGCCCGCCCAATCCGAGCGCATGCTCATCGCCGATCAGGACGGCGAACGCCCGCGCTGGGCTCCGGATGGAAAGCGGTTTGCGTTTCTCTCGAATAAAGAAGGCGGGTCGCAGGTTTGGATTGCGGATTTTGATGGCGGGGCCGGAACAGTCACCAGCGTGCGCAAGCATACTGCGATTGCCACCGAAGCCGGCGGCGAACTCTGGTCGCCCGATGGCAAGAACATTCTCTTTACCTCCGATGTCTATCCCGAATGCGACGGCGCGGCCGCCGCGGAGGCCGACTGCAACGCCAGAAAGGTGAAAGAATCCGAGGATTCGAAAGTCAAGGCGCTCATCTTTGACCGCCTGCTCTATCGCCATTGGAACGCGTACAAGGCGGGAAAGCGCACGCACATCTTTGTGGTTCCCGATGTACTCGCGTCTCCGAGATCAATGCCCGGAGCGAGTACCGCGGGCGCGGGCATCGCGCCACCTGCTCCCCGGGACCTGACCCCCGGCGACTACGACGCGCCCGTGTTCTCGCTGGGCGGACAGGACGACTACGCCTTCTCGCCCGACGGGCAGGAGATTTGCTACACCTCGAACCACGACAAGGTCGAAGCCACGTCCACCAACAACGATCTCTGGATCGTCCCGGTAAATAGTGTGGGAGCGGGCGACTCGCCCGCTCAGGTTTTAGCCCGAACCAAGAACATCACCGCCGACAATCCCGCCAGCGACTCGACGCCGCTCTATTCTCCCGATGGCAAGTACATCGCCTACCGCGCCCAGCAGCGTCCGGGATACGAGAGCGACCGCTTTCGGCTGATGCTGTACGACCGCAAGACGGGAGAGAAGAAGAATCTGACGGAGGATTTCGATCGTTGGATTGGAACGATTACTTGGGCCCCCGATGCAAAGCGAATCTATTTCTCCTCCGAGAATCAGGGCGATTCACCAGTTTACGAACTACGAGTGGGCGAGGGATATGCCGGAATTGTTGGATCCTGGCCCCGTGAAGTCGTTGGCGGATTTAACGATGATCTCGTTGTTGCACCGGATGGTTCAACACTACTCTTCACGCGAATGTCCATCTCGCAGCCGAACGGCATCTACCACGCCTCAACAGGAATGCCGCCATGCATTGTTGATTACGAGCCGAAGGGCAAGCCGCCCTATCCCCCCAACCGCCCTTACCAGGCGCCCAAGTGCCAGCTTTCACAAGAATCACCGATTACTCACGTGAACGATCCAATTCTCTCCAACGTTGAAGCCTCGTCGCTCGAGCCCTTCTGGTTCGGAGGCGCCCACGGCGACAAGGTCGAAGGCTTCCTCGTCAAGCCGCCGAACTTCGATGCCACCAAGAAATATCCCGTGAAGTTCCTCCTCCACGGCGGCCCCGAGGGGGCCTGGGACGACGATTGGTCGTATCGCTGGAATCCCGAACTCTTCGCCGCCAACGGATACGTGGTCATCATGATCAACTTCCACGGCTCGACTGGATACGGGCAGAAGTTCGTTGACGCCATCAACGGCGACTGGGGCGGCGCTCCGTTTGAAGACCTGATGAAGGGACTCGACTACGCCGAGAAGACTTATCCGTTCATCGACAAAGACCGCGAGTGCGCGCTGGGCGCGAGCTATGGCGGATACATGGCCAACTGGGTGCTTGGCCACACCGACCGCTTCAAGTGCATCGTCACGCACGACGGCATGTTCAACGCCGACTCCGCCTGGGGCACGACCGAAGAACTCTGGTTCAATAACTGGGAGTTCAAGGGCACTCCGTACACGAATCCGGAGATGTATGAGAAGTGGTCTCCGCGCAATGCGGCTAAGAATTTCAAGACGCCGACGCTCGTCGTCCACGGGCAGCTCGACTACCGGCTCGACGTGAGCGAAGGCTTCCAGCTTTTCACCACCCTGCAAACCATGGGCGTGCCGTCGAAGATGCTCTACTTCCCAGACGAAGGCCACTGGGTGCTGAAGCCGCAGAATTCGCAGCTTTGGTGGAAAACGGTCAGCGACTGGGTGGATCGGTGGACGAAGAAATAACCGGTCGTTAGTCGTTGGTCGTTAGTCGTTCGCCATTCGCCGTTCGCTGTTCGCGAACGCGTCGAGAATCGGTAGAGAAACAGCTGAGACGAGGCAAGCCTCGTCTCTAGAGTCGCGATCTATCTGTACACTTCCGGAACGAAGTTCTGCTCGTGCATCGGTGGCCGGATGTACTTGACCTTTTCGAGCGGCGGAAGCTTCAGCGCCTCCGGCGTCAGATCTTTGTAAGGAACCTGCGACAAGAGGTGGGAGATCGCGTTCAGCCGCGCGCACTTCTTGTTGTTGGCGTTCACCACGTGCCAGGGCGCCTGTTTGATGTCGGTGTGCGCGAACATCTCGTCCTTGGCGCGCGAGTACTCCACCCAGTGGCGTCTCGATTCGAGGTCCATCGGGCTCAGTTTCCAGCGTTTGGTGGCGTCTTTCATACGGTCCTGGAAGCGGCGCTCCTGCTCCTCATCGCTCACCGAGAACCAGTACTTGAGCAGGATGATGCCCGAACGCACCAGCATGCGCTCGAACTCCGGGCAGCTGTGCAGAAATTCGAGATACTCGCTTTCGGTACAGAAACCCATGACGTGCTCGACGCCGGCGCGGTTGTACCAACTGCGGTCGAACAGGACCATCTCTCCGGCGGCCGGCAGATGCGGCACATAGCGCTGGAAGTACCATTGCGTTTTTTCCCGTTCGGTGGGGGTGCCCAACGCCACCACGCGGCAGACGCGCGGATTCAGGCACTCGGTGATCCTCTTGATCGCGCCACCTTTTCCCGCGGCGTCGCGGCCCTCGAAGACGGCGACCAATTTCAGGCCCTTATGGCGGATCCACTCCTGCAGTTTGACCAGCTCAATTTGCAACCGGCGCAACTCGTGGTTGTAGGCGTGGTCGTTGTCTTTACCGAGCTTCCGTGGGGTGCGGCCCGAGCCGTTCGCCCCGTCTTTCCCACTTTTCTCCGAGTCCGCAGAGTGTTGATGCGCCATAGACAGCTCCAGAATCGAGGTCCAAGATGCCCCGATCCAGTCATCGGCATGACGGGCCAATTGCCTTAATCGTCGGCTCCGCCGGCTCGGTCGAAACCGGCGGTCCGTCGACCTTCGGCAACTCTGGGGCTGACTCCGGGGCCGACCCACAGGATCGGGGACCCGCATCG
>JBAVVP010000105.1:0-20070 GCA_049697355.1 Terriglobales bacterium | reverse complement strand
GAACTGATCAAGCCGCGGCTGGCGGAGATGGAGACGGCAAGCAGTCGACAGCGAACACCTGAACAACGAGCGCAAGATGCGGACAAACTCGTTGGTCTCCGCAAGAAACTGGGAGAGGAAACTTTCGCAAGGCTCCAAGAATCAGCGGACGAGTATGCAGCGAACGTGCAAAGGGCTGTTGCAAGGGAAGCTTGCGCGAATCTGGTCAATCTGTTCAAGGGTTCGTTGCGGCTGCTGCATCCGGTGATGCCGTTCATCACGGAAGAAATCTGGCACGCGATGTACGATGGCACGCCTCCGCTGAAATCGATTGCGCTGGCGGCCTATCCGGCCGCGGATGAAACGCAGATTGACCTGGGCGCTGAAACGGAGATGGCGATCCTGCAGGATCTGATCGTTGCGGTGCGCAATCTGCGGGCGGAATTGAAAGTCGAGCCTAAGGTCAAGGTGCCGATCGAGGTGTTTGCGCATGAACCGGAGATTCGCGCGATGCTCGAGAGGAATCTGGCGGCGATCGAGCGACTGGGGAGTGTGGAGAAGGTCACATTCGTGGAAAGGTCGCTCGGAAACTTGCCGGGGGCTCGCAGTACGTCGCGGTTCGACGTGCATGCGATCTATGAAAAAAAGATTGATGTTGCAGCCGAGCGCGAGCGTCTAACGAAAGATCTGGAGAAGATAGAGAAAGAACAGGCCAACGGGCAGCGTCAGTTGTCGAACGAACAATTCTTGGCGAAGGCTCCGGCGAAGGTGGTGGAGGGGCTGAAGGCGAGAGCGGAAGAACTGAAGGTGCTGCGAGAGAAGACGCTGGCGAAGTTGAGGGAGATCAGTGGATAGTGGTTCGTGGCGACAGGGACGTTGCGGGGTAGGGGTCCTTCGACTGCGGTTGCTGCTTACTTCGTAAGCAGCAGTCCTCGCTCAGGATGACATCGGAATTAATAGTCGAGCACCGCCTACTGACCACCGATCACTGTTCACAGGTTTTTATGGACTGGAATTCACGACGCATTACGGCGATTCTGGAGAACGCGCTGACCGAAGATCGGGCCACGCGCGATGCTACCAGCTATGCCTGCATCGATCCTAACCAGCGGGCCTCGGCGACGGTCATCGCCAAGCAGGAGTGCATACTGGCTGGTCTGGGATGCGTGCCCCGGATTCTCGACGTCTATGCGGCGCTCGACGGGGCGGTGACTTCGCATTACGACGTGACTAGCCATCCTTCGATGTTTGATGGGATCCGCGTGAAACCGGGGCAACAGATCGCGGTGATCCGGCATAACGCGCGGGTGGTTCTGTCGTGCGAGCGGGTGATTCTTAACTTTCTGCAACGCATGGCCGGAATCGCGACCACGACCCGCAAGTTTGTCGATGCGGTGGAGGGCACACGCGTGCGCATTCTCGATACGCGCAAGACGGCGCCGGGACTGCGCGTGATTGATAAATACGCGGTGCGCTGTGGCGGCGGGCAGAATCACCGGCTCGATCTTTCCGACGGCGTGTTGATCAAGGGCAATCACATTGCGCTGGCCGGGGGCCCGATTCCGGCGCTGGAGCGGGCAATCCGCAACCGGCGCGGGCGACAGCCGATCGAGATTGAAGTGCGGTCGCTCGAAGAACTGGAGCAGGCGCTGGGGCACGGGGCGGAGGCGATCCTGCTCGATAATATGAGCGTTGAAGACGTGCGCAAGGCGGTCGAGGTTTGTTCGCGCCAGCCGCGCCGCATTCCGCTGGAGTGCGCGGGCGGAATCAAGCTGGAGAACGTGCGGTCGTACGCGGAGACGGGCGTGGACTTTATTTCGGTCGGGGCACTGACGCATTCGTCGACGGCGGTGGATATGAGTATGCGGGTGATGCCGGCTTAGGGTGCGGCGGCTGCCGAGCTGCGCTCGGCTGGACGGGCGAGGGCGCCCGTCCCCACACGATCACCAGCGACTGTTTATAATCCCTCCATCTCCACTTCTACGAAAACTCGCAGCCTGCCGTCGGTGCACAAGGCGACTGACGTTCGCTTGGGCCGCATCGTTCGGCTGCTGATGGACCACGCTATCGTCGTCGTCAGCGGCACGAAGATTGCCGAGGAGATTGGCACTAGCCGGTCGGAAGTCTGGCGGCTGATTCAGCAACTGCGCGGGTTGGGCGTGGATGTCGCCGGACATCCGGCAACCGGATATCAACTGCGGGCGGTCCCGGACCTGCTGCTGCCGGAAATGTTGGCAGCATCGTTGAAGGGGACGGTCTTTGGAATTGGAAATGCCCCAGGTGGCGCCAAGGCGATTCATCATTATTACAAAATCGGCTCGACCAACTTGGAGGCGATGCGAGCGGCGATGGAGGGCGCTCCCGAAGGCAGCGTCTTTCTTGCCGAAGAACAGCTGGGCGGGCGGGGGCGCGGCGCGCACGCCTGGCATTCGGCGCGGTCGGCGGGGATCTACTGCTCGGTGATTTTGCGTCCGGCGATGCCGCCCTCGGATGCACTCATTTTTTCGCTGGCGGCGGGGCTGGCGGTGCGCGCCGCGGTGGCGGAGATTGCGCCGCAGTTGTCCGTCGATCTGAAATGGCCCAACGACCTGCTGCTTGGCGAAAAGAAGTTCTGCGGCATTCTTACGGAGATGAATGCCGAAGTGACGCGAGTGCGCCACCTGGTCGTGGGCGTCGGGATCAACGTGAACCAGGTGAAGTTTCCGGCGGAGTTGCGCGAGATTGCTACCTCGTTGCGGATCGAGACCGGCACGGAGTGGTCGCGCGTGGAACTGTGCGCCGCTTTGCTAAAATCGCTCGACCGCGAGTATCGGGGCCTGGTTGTAGATGCGGGAGCGCGAGTGGGGATCCTGCGCCGGTTCGAGGCGAGCTCTTCGTCGGTGCGCGGCAGAAATGTGAGCATCGATGAGAACGGCGGCCTGGCGGGCGTTACCGAGGGATTGGACGAGCGCGGGTTTTTGCGGGTAAGAACGGCGGCGGGGTTGCGGACGGTGGTGAGTGGAGCGGTGAGGCTGGACGGGGCGTAGCCCCGTCACCACACAACCCGTACCGTCGCGTGGTTTATCTATGTTGCTTGTGATTGATGTTGGCAATACGAATACGGTGCTGGGCGTTTGTGCGGCGGCGGCGCATCGTCCGGGCGAGGATGTGACTGCGGAGGCGGCGCGTTACGAGCGACTGGTGGCGCACTGGCGCGTCGGTTCGCACCTCAACCGCACCGTCGACGAGTACGGGGTGATCTTCCGCAACCTTTTCTCGATGGACAACCTGGAAGTTTCGGATGTCGACGGGATCGTGATTTCATCGGTGGTGCCGCCGCTTGATCCGGTGTTGCGACTGGTGTGCGAGCGCTATTTCAACATCAAGCCGCTGTTCATCGAGCCCGGGGTCAAGACGGGCATGCCGGTGCTGTATGACAATCCGTCGGAAGTGGGCGCCGACCGGATCGTCAACGCGGTGGCGGCGTTTGAGAAATATGGGGGGCCGTGCGTGATTGTGGACTTTGGCACGGCTACGACCTTCGACTGTATTTCCAAGAAGGGCGAGTATATGGGCGGCGTGATTTGTCCGGGGATTGGGATTTCCGCGGACGCTCTGTTTCAACGTACGGCCAGGTTGCCGCGGGTGGAGATTCGCAAGCCGGCGCGGGTGATTGGATCGACTACGGTCGGCAGTTTGCAGTCGGGGCTTTACTACGGGTATCTCGGGCTGGTCGACGGCATCCTGGAGCGACTGGTGGATGAGTTGGGGCCGGAAACTCATGTGCTGGCGACGGGCGGCCTCGGATCGCTGCTGGGCACCGCTTCACGCTTCATTAAGGATGTGGACGAGTTTCTTACGCTCGAGGGGCTGCGCATCCTGTGGGATCGGAACCAGTCCTTCCGGCGCGAGGCCGCGCCGAAGACGGCGAGGACCTCGGCCAAAGCCTCGGATGCCGCCGCGAAACCTTGGCCCTCACCGAAATCTTCTAAGGCGCGGTGAGGGTGTGACGCCTGGACTGGGTAGGGGGGCTTCGACTGCGGTTGAGCTTCGCGTTGCGAAGCTCAATCCTCGCTCAGCATGACAGAGTTCCTGAGACGATCCTTAGTTCGACAATAGTTCGACGATCCGGCGGTTGTGGAAAATTACTTCAATTACTTCACCGAAATCGAAGAGCACTATTTGCGGCGGCGTGGGACCCATCTGCTGCTTTCGACGCTTGATTGGGCTCTGATTGAGACTTGGAAGAGCGCGGGCGTGCCACTGGAGGCCGTGCTCCGCGGAGTGGATGATGCGTTTGACAGGTACGATCAGCGTGCGTCGAAATCGAAGAAAGTGAATAGCCTGGCGTACTGCTCGCAGGCGGTGCTGGCGGCAGCCGAGGATATGAAGGAAGCGGCGGTGGGCGCTGGCAGTGACGAAAGAGCTGAGCGCGAGCCCGGATTTGAAGCGGCGCAGATTGCAGAGTTCTTACGCGAGAGTGCTGCGAAGCTTGAGAAAGCGAAGCTGCCAGAGCGTGCGGGATTCGCGGCTGGGGCGCTGGCACGGGAAGAAGCAAGTTCGTTGCGTGAGATGGCGGAGGCCATCGAGAGCTCGGGGAAACTTCCGCGTCTGGAAGATTTGGAGCGGCGGCTCACCGTGCTGGAGGAAAAACTGTTTGCGGTGTTGATGGCGGCGGCTCCGGACGATGATCTGGTGAATGTGCGGGCGGAAGCGGATCGAGACATTGCTCCCTACCGGCGGAATATGACGGCGGCGCAGGTTGAACAGTTGCACAAGCAGTATGTGCGTAAGCGGCTGCTGGAGCAATGCGGCGTGCCACGGCTGAGTTTGTTCTATATGCACTAAGATCAGTTCCCGGTTCTCAATTCTCCGTGGAGAACCGACTCATTGCACATCGAACCCCATGCTTCTTTCCATCGAAAAACTGATTTACGGCGGTGACGGACTGGCACGCACGCCTCCCGGCGCGGACGGGCGCAGCATGGCGGTGTTTGTGCCGTTTGTTTTGCCGGGAGAAAAAGTTGAGGCCGAGATTGAGCTAGAAAAACCTGGGTTCGCGCGCGGCTCGATTGCGCAGCTGATCGAAGCGTCTTCTGATCGCGTCGAAGCTTGCTGTCCGTATTTCCGCCAATGTGGCGGATGCCATTATCAGCACATCCCTTACGAGCGGCAACTGGAGTTCAAAGCTGGAATTCTGCGCGAGACGCTGCGGCGGATCGCGAAGATTGAACTGACGGCTGAGATTCGGTTGCATGGGTCTCCTGCTTGGAACTATCGCAACCGGACGCGGCTGCAGGTGCGCACCATGCCCGGATTTGCGCTGGGATACTTCCGGTTCGGCTCGCACGAGTTTCTTCCGGTCGGCGAATGTCCGATCAGCTCGCCGCTGCTCAATCGGATGATGGCGCGCTTGGTTGAGCTCGGCGGATTGAACTGCCCGGCGGCGGTCGAAGAGATTGAGCTGTTCGCGGATGCGGCCGACGAGCATTTGCTGGCCTGGGCTTTTTGCGGACGCGAGGCTGACCAGAGAGATCTATTGCGCTGGGCGGAAGCTCTTCAGCAGGAGTTGCCGGGAATCCCCGGTGTGACGTTTTTCTATTCCCGGCGCCGGGGGGAAGAGGATGAAGTGCCCGATCCGAAACCGCTGGCGCAAGTGGGCGCGAAGGCGATTCGCTATCGAACCATTGGCTATCAAACCAAGGAGCACGAATATCAGGTCAGCGCGGGAGCCTTCTTTCAGGTGAACCGCCATCTGATCGACGAACTGGTTTCGGTCGTGACCGGCAACCACCGCGGCGACCTCGCACTCGACCTCTATGCCGGTGTGGGATTATTTTCGGCGGCCTTGGCGGGCAGTTTTCGTCACATTTTTGCTGTAGAGGCGTCACAGACAGCGCACGGGGACTTGGTGCAGAATGTGCCTGCGAACGTGAAAGCGGTCGGCGCGCGAACCGAGGATTACCTTAGGAGCGATGATCTGCGAAGCCGGCCAGTGCGAAATCGGACTGATTTGGTTGTCCTGGACCCTCCCCGCGCTGGCGCCGGCAAGGCGGTGATCCGTTCTCTGGTGGAACTCGGAGCGCCCCGAGTCCGGTATGTTTCGTGCGATCCGGCGACGCTGGCCAGGGATCTCGCCCCCCTTCTGGCGGCCGGGTACCACATCGAGGAAGCACACTTATTCGATCTCTTCCCCCAGACGTTTCACATCGAATCGGTGATGCTGCTGGCGCGCTGACCGCTTTCACGTCGTCCAAGTTTCTCCTGGAAGACGGGTGGCCGGGGGCCCGCGCAAGTTCGACCTGCGAGGGCCCCGCTCGTCCTGTGTGGAGGTCGGAAAAAGCGGGGCATGGAAAGTCCGCTCCCCGTACTAAGAGGATTTTTGGCCCTCAGCGGCTTGTCGGGTGAGGGCGCTCAAATCCCATCCTTGCGCAAAGAACGCGCAAGGATGGGGCACCCGCTGTTTACTTCTGGAGCCGGGGAGAATCCGAAGCCGGGCTCCTTTCTTCGGCGTGATGGCACGACTGGAAGTCGTGCTTTTCCCTTCCATCGAGCTAGAAAATGACGCGCAACCAGAGTCCACCACGGCAGCCGCTGTTCTGGGCGGCGCTGGTATTTTCACTCGGCCTCTGGACCGGCGTGCGCGCCTGGCGGCCGCCGTCGTGGTGGGTGATCGCGGTCGTGGCGTTCGTCCTGGCGGCGTCATTCTTCCTTGCGCGACGCGCCTGGCTGGCCAAGGCGCTCTCTTTGGGCGCATGGTTTCTTCTGGGCGCTCTTCTAATTCAGATCCGCGGTCAACGGCCGGTCGACGCTAAGATTCTCACCCTGGCCGATGGGCGGGCCGTCACGCTTACCGGGCACGTGATTCGCGAGGGATATGCTCGGGCGGCGGGGCCACAATCGATTCGCGAATCCATTGATGTGGAGACGGAAACGATCGCGAGCCAGGGCGAGGCCTGGCCAGTGCGGGCTGGGGTGCGGCTTGCGATTTACGAGAAAGTAGAAAACGCCGAGATGTTGAAGCGCTGGGCATCGTCGCCTGACGTGGATGGTATTGATGGCGCACGCAGGACGGGCGAGTCGCCCGTCCCCACACTTGTCTTGCCTGCGCTCACCTACGGGACGCGGCTTCGCATCCTCGCCAAGTTGCATCCGGCTCGCAATTACCGCAATCCGGGAGCTTTCGATTATGAAGGCTATCTGCGCGACAACGGCATTAGCGTGCTGGGATCGGCGGAGGCCAAGGACCTCGAGCGGCTTCCCGGGGTTTCGGGCAGCCGGATTCAACTCTGGCGGACGCGCGTTCACGCCAGCATCATCGCCAAGATTCATCAGCTTTGGCCGGCGTCGCAGGCCGAACTCATGGACGCCATGGTTCTGGGCGAAGAGTCGTTTCTGCGCAACGCGACGCGCACCGAGTACCAGCGCTCGGGGACGTATCACGTACTGGTGGTTTCGGGAATGAACCTGAGCATTCTGGCGTTCGCTATCTTCTGGGCGTTGCGGCAGTTTCGTGTGGATCCCGCACTGGCGGCCATCACCACCGTGGTGGTCTCGTTCTGCTATGCATTTGTAGTGGGAGTCGGGCCGCCGGTGTGGCGCGCCGCGCTGATGCTGGCGACCTACCTGGGCGCGCGTCTCTTGTATCGCGGACGCAACATGATGAACGCGATTGGCGCGGCGGCTCTGGGAGTTCTGATCGCCGACCCACACGCCCTGTTTGGGGCCAGCTTTCAGCTGACGTTTCTTGCCGTCGTCATCATCGCGGGCATCGGCTCGCCGATTCTGGAGCGGACAACGTTGCCCTACGCGCGCGGCCTGCGACTGCTGCGCGTTTCAAGTTATGATCTGCACGTCGCTCCCGAGGTGGCGCAGTTTCGGCTCGATCTGCGGATGATTGCGGGGCGCCTGGCGAAATTTATCGGCGAGCGCCCCGGCGTTTTACTGCCCGCGATCGTTATGCGCGTGGCGATTGGTGTGGGCGGGCTGATCTTCATCTCGGCGCTGATGCAGGCGGGACTGGCGCTGCTCATGGCCTACCACTTTCATCGCGCGACCACCATGGGAATGCCGGCCAACCTGGCGGTGATTCCGCTCACCCAGGTGTTGATGCCCAGTGCCGCCGCCGCCGTCGGCCTGGGATATATCTCGGCCACGCTTGCCAAGCCCGCGGTTTGGATTTCCGGCCTCGCGCTCGAGGGCATCGCGGGAACCGTGCACTGGCTTGGCAAGTCCCAGGTCGTCGGAACCCCGGGTTTCTTAACCTCGATCGCCGACCTGCGCGTGGCCATGCCCTCGCTCGCGATGATCCTGGCCTCGCTCGCCGCGCTAGGGCTCGCCATGCTGGTGGCTCGTCGCTCGCGCCTGGCCGCGTTCGCATCGATCGTGTTGCTGTTCGGCGTTGCCGGCTGGATCGCGTTTGCCCCCTCTCGTCCTCACCTTCACGCTGGTGTGATGGAGATGACGGCGATTGACGTTGGACAAGGCGATTCGATTCTGCTGGTCACGCCCGAGGGCCGCGCGCTGCTCATTGATGCCGGAGGGCTGCCGCATTGGATGCATTCGGACTTCGATATCGGCGAGCAGGTGGTCTCTACTTATCTTTGGAATCGAGGCATCGATCGTCTAGACGTAGTCGTCATCACGCATCCTCATGCCGACCACCTCGGCGGGATGCCGGCGGTGATGGCGAATTTCCATCCGCGAGAACTCTGGCTGGGCATCGATAAGCCGGTAGGGGAACTGGCGCCGATTGTTGCGCAAGCTCAGAGAGAGGAAATGGAGGTTTCCGTTAAGAAGGAGGGAGATGCATTCGATTACGGCGGAGCGCATTTCCACATGCTCGCTCCTGGACGCGACCAAATCACCGGATTGATGCGGCCGAACGACGATTGCCTGGTGTTTACGGTTACTTTTGGCGGCACGACCGCTTTGCTTGAGGGCGACGCGGAACGTCCGGTGGAACGGCGGATCGTGGAAGAACACCCGGAAGCGATGCTGCTGAAGGTCGCACATCACGGAAGCGCGAGCGGAACTTCCGCCGATCTGCTCGCGATGGTGCATCCGCGCTTTGCGGTCATTTCTGTGGGCGCGCGAAATGTTTATGGACATCCGCGGCGCGAAGTGTTGGAGCGGCTACAGCAGGCCGGGGTTAAGACCTACCGCACCGACCTGGAGGGCGCGGTCAGCTTTTACCTGGACGGCACGTCGGTGACTCCGGACGCAGCGTTCTTGCACTAGGGAAACGTTGATTCAGCGCCATCGAAGAGCTTGGACCACAGAGTACACAGAGGTGCACAGAGGACATCTCAGTGGGCGGGGTGGGCTTCCAGCCAGGATTGAAGAATTAAGATGGCGGCCATCCGGTCTACTGCTTGCCCACGCTTCTGGATCGAAAGATCGGTTTCGCGCAGCAGGCGGTTGGCTTGGGTTGAGGTCCAACGCTCGTCCCACAGATGGACGGTCAGGCCGAAGTGAGCGCGCAGACCGTCGGCGAAACGGCGCATTTTTTCCGATTGCGTTCCTTCCGCGCCGCTTAAGCGCAGGGGCAGGCCGACCACAATCTCCCGGACTTCGTATTTCGCCAGTACTTGTCCCAGGGCCTCCAGATCGCGGCGTTTGTTCTGGCGCTGGATCGTATCCAACCCCTGCGCTGTGATGCCCAAGGGATCGGAGACGGCGACCCCGATTCTCTTCGAGCCGACATCGAGGGCCAGAATGCGGCTGTGGGCGCGTGTCCCAGGTGCATGCATCGGTTAATTGTAGATGGCAGAGGTAGAAAAGCTTCTTAACATCCGCGATTCCTGCGATATCAAATTCGGTATTCACAATAATCCAGTTGCCGCAGCGGTGACAGTGTGCGCGAGAACTCGGACGTCCCTTCAGAGTCTGTGTCGTACAGGTTCCGTCCCTCGCGGGACTCGGTTGGTTCTACTTCCGCCTACCCGGCCCTGCCGTGCCGGGCTTTCCTATTCCGCCGCTCCGCGGCTGGTGCATTGTCCGGCCGGGAATTCTAGAGTTGCCTCGTGCTCCTTTGTGGCCTCGTGGCCCGTCAGGACGGTGGCGCAATTCGCGGGTGCAATTCCGGCGGCAGTCAGGCAGAATTGTTTGCCAGCCGGCAGGGGATGAGTAAAAGCACAGTATGGAGATCTCTGAGGAACGAAGCGGGCATCACTGGTCGCTGACGCTGCTGGGCATCGGCTTGATCGTTCTGTTCGCGTATTACGGCGAAATGGTACTGGCGGTGCTGTTCTTTGCCATTCTGCTGAGCTTTATGCTCTCTCCGGTGGTGCAGGCGCTGGAGTATCTGCACGTTCCGAGAGCCTTAGCGGCGCTGGTCAGCATGGTCGCGCTGCTGGCAGTGATCTATGGCGTCACCTCCGCTTCTTACAATCAAGCCGTGATTTTTGCCGACAACGTTCCGAAGTATTCGCAGAAAATCCGTTCCATCCTGCAGCCGTTCCGGCAGGGAGCGGAGAAGATCGAGAAGACGGGCGAGGCGGTGAGCGCCCCGGAGCCACTGAATGTTGTGCGCGTGCGGCAGGTGCAGAGCTGGTCGGATCTGCTCACGCGCGGAGCCGGGACTCTGACCGACATCCTGTTGGCGGCGGTGTTTGTTCCATTCCTCGCCTATTTTTTGCTGACCTGGCAGAGCCACGCGCGTTCCTCTACGGTGATGCTGTTTCCTCTGCGTCACCGACACACGGCGTTCGTGACCCTGGGGCTGATCGGGAAGATGTTGCAGAGTTTCATTGTGGGGAACCTGCTGATCGGGCTGCTGATTTCGGGCGTGAGCGTGGTGATTTTCGGGCTGCTGCACGTTCCCTTCTTCTATTTCGTCGGCTTTCTCAGCGGCTTTCTGAGCCTGGTTCCGTACCTTGGAATCGTGCTGGCGATGGTGCCGCCGATCCTGGTCGGCCTGGGACAACTGGATGCCGGAGACCTGTTGATCGTGTTGCTTTGCGTGATCGGGTTGCATCTTTTCGCGCTGAATGTTCTCTATCCCAAGCTGCTGGGAAACCGTCTGAGACTCAATCCGCTGGCGGTCACGATCGCGTTGCTGTTCTGGGGAGCGGTTTGGGGCGCCATCGGGCTGGTGCTTGCCATTCCGATCACGGGCGCGATCAAGATTGTGTTTGATCACGTCGAGTCGATGAAGCCGTATGCGGACTGGCTGGGGGAGTAGAAACCTTCACCGCCGAGACGCTGAGAGCGCCGAGAAAACCTTTTTCACGAAACACCCCGAGAATTCAAAAGCCCGGCCATAGCGGCCGGGCTTCGGGCTAATGGGGCCACCCACGTTAGGCGGCCACGGATCTCTTGTTGCGTCCCTCCGCGGACGTCACAGGTTGCGCTACCTTGCGCACCAGGAAGGGCTGAAGATTCGGCTCGCTGCCAGCCCACTCGATGCTGCTAATTGAGTGTCCCGGTTGGCAGGTAACGAAATAGCGTTCTCCAGTCGGGCTGGTGACTTCAAACTTGCCTTGCTCGCCCTGTAAAGCCTCGGCAATGTCGTAGGTCGTGATGCTATCGTTCAACTTCATGGGGACCTCCTCAGTCTCCGATACGTTGTTGGTTGAGGTTGTCCCCCCTAGGGGAGGTATTCGCTGATTATAAAACTTAGAACGACGCGTCAACGGCAGAATTGCATATTTTTTTGGGCAGCGTTCTTATGCACAGTGTTTTCTATAGGATGCATTTTGAATGCAGCCCTTGCATCTCCGCAGGCCGATACAACCATCCCCTTCACCCCGGAAAACCGCAGGCCTCATTTGTTCTATGTATAGAGGTTCGATGCCAAGGTTCTTATTCTGATGAGTGGCGATTCCTTACCATTCCCGCTGCCACTGTCACGCTTTGAGCTTGACTCGTGCGAGGCTACCACTCTGTATCACGAACTGCGCCAACCTCTGCTGCGATATCTGGCATGTCTCGGGCTCTCGTCTGACGAAGCGCAGGATGTGGTGCAGGACGCCTTTCTTAGTTTGCATCGGCACTTGGCCTCGGGTGGGTCGCAGGAGAACATCCGCAGCTGGCTGTTTCGCGTCGCCCATAATGGCGGCAGGAATCGGCAGCATAGTTACGATCGCCGTTTCGGCCAACCACTCGATCCCGGTCTCGACTCGATCTCAGGCGTAGCCACGCCGGAACGAGTCGTACTGGAGAAGGAGAAGTTCCGCCGGCTGGAGGAGGCGATCCGCTTGTTGACAGAGTGCGAACGTGAGTGCCTCCTGTTGCGCGCGGGAGGACTGCGCTATCGGGAAATCGGTGATGTTCTCGAGATACCAACTTCCACGGTGAGCGACACGGTGGATCGCGCGATCAAGAAACTGGCGGAGAAATGCAATGTGTAACTTTTCAAGATTGGTTGCCTGGATGGATCGCGAGCTTCCGGATAACGAAGCCGCGGATGTGGAACGGCATGTTCGAGACTGTTCGGAATGCCGGAGGCGCGTCCAGACCTATGAGCAAGTGAGCCGCGAATTGGCCGTGTACTGCGACGCAGTGGCCGGCAATGCAGTGGCCGACAAAATGATCGGCAAAAGAACACGTCGCAAAATGCCGCGCTGGGTGCCTGTCGTGGCGAGCGCAGCGGCCGCGGCCGTGCTGATTCTAGTGTTCCAGGTGTTCCAGCCGGCATCCGTCCAGCCGGCATCCGTCAAACAGATTCCCGTTCCTTTTCCCGTTCCTTCGCGAGTGGCAGATGCCTCCCCAGCCGTCGTTCTTGAAACTGCGCCGAGGCCGGTGAAGAAAGTCCATCGAGGACATGGGATTCGGCGCCAGCAGACTCCAAATGCGAATTGGACATCCGCCGAACCGGCAATCCAGATTGCCATTCCGGTCGAAGCCATGTTTCCTCCCGGGGCGGTCCCCGAGGGCATCACATTCATTGCGGACCTCAGTATTGCATCCGACGGATCGGTTCAAGGACTTCGTCTGCAGCAGTGATTTGCTTAGATTGAAAAGGAGACGACATGAAACGCACGCTAATTCTGATTCTGGCAGCCTCATGCGGCGCATTCGCGCAAGAGGCCGGAAACGTGATGTACCAAAGAGCGGACGTCGCCAGAGCGGACGCCGCCTGGGGCGCCACGTTCGAAAGAGGGAACACGGCTCCGGTGAAGGGCGCGCCGTATTCGGCCACCATGAACAACGAATCCATCCAGACGCTCGCCGATGGCAATCGCATCGTTCAATCCAATACGGGGACGGTCGCAAGGGATTCCCAGGGCCGCACCCGTCAAGATGCTGCCTTGCCCGCGATCGGCAATCTGTCGGCCGCGAGCGCTCCGCACCTCGTCTTCATTCAAGACCCTGTGGCGGGCACCTCCTATACGCTGAATTTGACCGATAAGACTGCGTGGAAAAATCCGGCGCCTCCCGCGGGAATGGGTGGTCCCGGGGCCGCCGTTGGTAGCGGCACATTTTTCGTACACACGGAGGGCGGGATGCCCCCACTTCCCCCGCCGGGACCTCCCATGATTGCCGTCACGAAACAGTTGGCGGCGGAGGAGCGATCCGAAGCAACCACGGAATCCCTTGGCTCTCAGACTATGGAAGGCGTGGCTGCGAACGGGGTGCGTACTACACGCGTCATTCCCGCCGGCCAAATCGGTAACGATCGACCCATCAGCATTGTTACGGAGGTCTGGACTTCGACTGAGCTCAAAACGATTGTTTCCAGCAAGCGAAACGATCCGCGAATGGGGGAGCAGACTTTCCGGCTAACGAACATCGTGCGCGGCGAGCCCGATCCGTCGTTATTCACTGTGCCGGCGGACTTTAAGATTATCGAAGGCGGCCCGAAAACCATCATCTATCGGAGGAACCAATAGACGTGCCTTAGTCCTTCGGACCCTGTACTCTGGCCACTTTGTGGCAATCTGAAAAGACCTCTACACTGGAACCTTGCGGGCGCTGATCACACTATTCCTGATTGTCGTTCTCGCCGCTGGCGGCTGGGTGGCTTGGCAAGTCTATGCGCCGGTTACGCCTCCAGCCAATACTTCTCTGCTGCTGCATACCGGGTATTCGACGCGGCGCATTGCGGCCGAGTTGAAGAGGGCGGGCGTGATTCGCAGCGAACTGGCGTTCCGGCTCTGGCACGCGTGGCATCGCAAGCCATCGTTGAAGGCGGGCGAGTATCTTTTCGAGCGCGCGGCGACTCTTCCGCAAGTTCACGAACGGATCGGGCGCGGCGATATCTACTTCCACACCGTCACCATTCCCGAGGGTTACACGATATTCGACATCGCTAAGGCGATGGAGGACGCGGGGCTTGGATCGGCGGCCGATTTTGTGCATGTGGCCGAAACCCAGACCCAGCTGATCTCCGATCTCGCGCCGGACGCCAAGTCGCTGGAGGGGTACCTGTTCCCTAACACCTACGAGTTCACGCGGACCGAGACCCTGGAGGGAATGGCGGCGACGATGGTCCATCAGTTCCGGCAGGTGGCGCAGCAGATTGGGTTGAACTCCGACGTTCCGCGGATCGTGACCATGGCGTCGATCGTCGAAAAAGAGACGGCGGCTCCGGAGGAACGGCCGCGCGTGGCCAGCGTGTACTACAACCGGCTGGAGCTAAGGATGGCGCTCGATGCCGATCCGAGCGTGATCTACGCCGAGTTGCTGACGGGCACGTATTCGGGAAGCCTGCATCACGACGACTTGGCCGTGAAGTCACCCTACAACACGTATCGTCTTCCCGGGTTGCCGCCGGGACCCATCGCGAATCCGGGAAAAGGCGCGCTGGAAGCAGCACTGCATCCCGAGAGCACGAGATTCCTTTACTTCGTCAGCGATGGCAACGGGCACCACCGCTTCGCCCGCAGCCTGGAAGAGCACAATCGGAACGTGGTCGCCTATCGACGCGGACTTGGGCTGCGGTAAACAGCTAGTCAGCGGTACGCTGAAGTAGGCTACGGCAAGAGTCGCTTTGCATGCGGCAAGGGCCCCCAGCGGCTAAAGCCGGATTCAAAACAATGCACTTACCGCAGCGGTAAACCGCTGCGCCACCCAAAATCAAGTACAACATCGACTTTTTCCGCAAGCTGTGAAGCCGTGGACGAAAACACGCCAGCTATGCAGCGCTGAAGCCCTCCACCCCACCACGCCAAAACCGGGCGTGCTGGGGACCCCGGCGCTGCTCCACCCAAAATCAATTGCAACGTCTAGTTTTTCCGCAGCCGCTAAAGGGGCGTCTGATTTTGAAGACCTTAGCGGTATGGCTAAAGCGATACCCTGATGCCCAGTTATGGTGTTTCCTGCTGAGCGCTGAACCGTTTGCTGCCTTATACTAATCAAATACCCAAGTGGCGAAAGGTTCTCAGGTACTGGCATAGGAATGTATCGTCCTCATCTGCGCTTGCTTTGTCTACTATTTCTGACGGCGGCTAGTTTCCCGCTGAGCGGGTGTCTGTTCCGCACGCGTCCTGTGGACCGCCAGTTTTCCACCCAGCCGCTGAAGACGGCCACTCAGCAGGATCTGATCGAATACGTCAACGCGCAGGCTGCCAAGATTCAGTCGATGCAGGCGACGGTGGATATTGACGCTTCGGCTGGGGACCAGAAGAACGGCCGCATTACCGATTACAAAGAAATTCGCGGTTACGTGCTGGCGCGCAAGCCCGCCATGCTCCGCATGAAGGGCCTGCTGCCGCTGGTGCGAAACACAGCTTTCGATATGGTGAGCGACGGGCAGGAATTCAAACTCTGGATTCCTCCGAAGAACAAGTTCTTCGTGGGCCTGGACGATGGCGACAACTACCAGCCCGACAAGCGGCTGGAGAACATGCGGCCCCAGTACATTTACCAAGCGCTGCTGATCCCGGAAATCGGGCGGGACGAGATTGCGGTGATGGAAAACGGTTATGAAACCGTGTTGGACGCGAAGAAGCGTCGGGTCGAGCAGCCGAATTATGCTCTGGCCGTCATCCGCAAGGGGCCCCAGGGTTGGTATTTGTGGCGCAAGATCGAGTTCAGCCGAACGGACCTGCTGCCGCGGCGGCAAAGGACCTACGACCAACAGGGAAACGTCGCGACCGACGCTCAGTACCATGACTACAAAGACTACGGGGGGACTACATTTCCGAGCACGATTGAGATCGAGCGGCCGCGGGAGGATTACGACATCATCCTCAGCATGGTCAAGCTGGAAATCAATCGCGCGCTGACCGACGATCAGTTTGCGCTGGAGCAGCCGCCTGGAGCCGAAGTGGTGCGCCTGGATGGGTCCAACGCCAGGGCGGCGGTGAAGGCGTCCCAAAGCCACAGGAGGTAAGTCCCAGAAGAAGCATGATCAATCGCATGATCGTCGGGAATCTGGTGCATCGGCCGGTACGCTCGCTGATCAGCATTGTGGCAGTGGCGCTGGAAGTCGCGATGATTCTGCTGATTGTCGGGTTCTCGCTGGGGATGCTGCAGGACTCTCGCACGCGGACCGCAGGCATCGGCGCCGATGTGATCGTATTACCCCCGGGCTCGTCTTTTATTGCAGGGCTGACCGGCAGCCCGATGCCGATCAAGGTAGCAGGCATTCTGGCCAAACTGCCGCACGTGGAACATGTCGCTCCGGTGATCACTCAGGTCTCAACCTCTGGTGCGCTGGAGATCATCGCCGGCATCGATTTGCCGAGTTATGAGAGCATGTCGGGCGGCTTTCACTATCTGAAGGGTGGTCCGTTCCAGGGGCCGAATGATGTGCTGGTCGACGATTTGTTTGCCCAGTCCAAGCACTCCAAAGTCGGCGACACGATCGAGATCCTCAACAACCCCTTCCGCATTTGCGGCATTGTCGAGCGCGGCAAGGGTGGGCGAAAATTCCTTCCTCTGAGCACCTTGCAAGATCTGACGGGCGGTAAGGACAAGGCTTCTGTGATGTACCTCAAGCTCGACGATCCCGCCAACGCGGAAGCGGTTGTCGACGAGATCAAGCATGTTCCGGGGATGGAACGCTACGTCGCCAGTTCGATGGCCACGTACCTTTCCATGATGACCCCAACTCACATTCCTGGCCTTTCGACCTTTATCGATGTGGTGATCGGGATTGCGGTGGTCATCGGGGTGCTGGTGATTTTTCAGGCAATGTATACGGCGGTGATGGAGCGGACGCGCGAAATCGGCATTCTGAAATCGATGGGCGCGTCGAAGCCCTATATCGTGAACGTGGTGCTGCGAGAAACGGCGCTGCTGGCGGTGGGAGGCATCCTGCTGGGCATCGTCGCGAGCGTGGTGGCACGGGGCTTGATTCATAATCGGCTGCCCCTGACGCCGATGGTTCTGGCCGGGGCGTGGATTGCGCGGGCTGCCTTGATTGCTCTGGCCAGCGCGGTGGCCGGGGCGCTATATCCGGCGTTCAAGGCGGCGCAGAAAGATCCCATCGACGCGCTGGCGTACGAGTAGGGGCTCCAGTCCTCGATTTCGCTTTTGATTCTCCCCACGGATAGCGGCTCTTTCCTCTCGAATAATTTCGCTCGCAAATCGGCGGAGAATGCACGATACTGCCGGAGAAACTGCGCCGTGCTATAATCGCGCGCCGTTACGAAGAAGCACGGCAGTTTCGCAGCCGTTGTCCTAATTCCTGGCCCTGCTCGTGAATGCGCGCGGGTGACCGCAAATACGCAGGAGGAGATATGCGCTTCGATGATCCGACCCTCTATGGTCGGGACGATGAGACCGATGAGTTCAGCGACAGCGGCGCCTATGGCGAATCGCTGGAAGAAGATCTAGACGAAGAAGAAGAAGAGGAAGAAGAGCCAGCCCTTGTGGAGGAAGACGACGAGCTTCCCGCGCCTGTGGTACGGGAGCCTGTGGTGACACCCGCACCCGTAACTCCGTTGGGGGGCGGCGGCCAAGGTGGGGCGCCGAAGAAGAAGGCACCGGCCAAGAAGGCCCCGGCAAAAAAAGCTCCGGCAAAGAAGAAGGCGGCAAAAAAACCGGCCAAGAAAGCGGCCAAGAAGCCGGCCGCCAAGAAGAAGGCCAAACCCGCGAAGAAGAAAAAAGCGGCGAAGAAGCCGGCCCGGAAAGCGGCAAAGAAGAAAGGCGCCCGCAAGAAAGGCCGCCGTTAACGACTCACGCTAGCCACCAAAAAGATGGCGGAAGCTCGGGCTTCCGCCATCTCACTCATTTTTCTTCTTGTACGATCGCTTCCGCTTCGATTTCCACAAGCATCTCTGAAGACACCAGCGCCGTGATCGCCACCATGGTGCTCGCGGGACGAATGTCGCGGAAAAATTCACCGTGCGCTTTTCCCACTTTTTCCCAATCCGCAATGTTGGTAAGAAACACGCGCGTGCGAACCACATCCTTCAATGAGGCTCCGGCCTGCTTCAGCGCGCGCTGAATGTTGTTGATGGTCTGAACGGTTTGCGCGTACGCATCGCCTGTACCGACGATCTTTCCGTCGACGCCGGTTGCGGTTGTGCCCGCAACGTGGATGTGCGGGCCAACGCGAACCGCACGAGAGTAACCGACGATCGGCTCCCACGGCGTTCCGCTTGAGATGTTGATTCGCTCCACTCTGCCTCCGGTCTTCTCTGTACTTCCTTGTGAATAGATTCCGAGAACCAACTTTTCGATCCACACGAGACGGAAATTAGCAGCCGACCCCGTTAGCTGCCAACAGACAGCCCCGAAACGCCGCGCCGCAGGGAGGGTTCTAATAGTAGTGGTTCGATGGTCACTTGCGTTGGATTACCGATTCACGGTATTTAATCCGCACGAGATCTTGTTCCGACAGGAATGAGAGGGCGAGTTCGGAAGGGAGTGGGGCCATGGAGATTCCGGAGACGCATCCGCTGCAGCAGTTGTTTGTTGAACTGGTCGGACGTCACTACGCCCAGGAGATTGGGATTCGCGATCCGCAGGTGGTGAGTTACGTCGCGCATCTGCTGTCGGAGTTTTGCGATGCCGAGCAGCTCTTGAAGATCCGCAATGCGGCGGGGAAGCCGCTGAACGATGTGGGCGAGATGCTGATCGAGTCGGACCCGATCTACGGCCCGGCGCCCTCGTTCGACCGCGAGCGCCAGGTGCGCAAGCATATCGGCGACTTCACGCTGTTCTACGCCGGCATGTTTCCGGAGAGCATCAACCACTATCGCCTGCGCCGCCAGCGCGTCGAAAATTTCGTGGATTGGGTGAAGGCGGGAAAAGAGAGCTACTACATCGTTTCGAAATTCGAAGACTTCGAATACGCCAAGGTGGCGCCGCTGTTCGCGCAACTTTCGCAGCGATTCGAGCAGTGCGTTTATGGATTGAATCTGGTGAAGAACGAGCTTGAAGTGATGCAGCACCCGATCGCGCGGATGAGCAACGAACTCATTATGTAGGATTGCAGAGGTCTGAGGTCAGATTGCCGAGGTGAAAACCTCCCATCGTGAATTTCGGATTTTACTTCTGCAATCTGACCTCTGAGCTCTGACCTTTCACCATTCGCCTACCGGCAATTTCGAAGTTTCCTTCCAGCACAATCTTTATCGCTTCGCTGTAGGCGATGTGTTCCTGTTCGAGAATTCGTGCCGCCAGCGTGTGCTCGTCGTCGGAGTCCAGCACAGGGACAGTTTTCTGCACAATAATGGCGCCGTGATCGAGTTCCTCATCCACAAAATGCACGGTGCAGCCTGAAACTTTCACCCCATAGGCGAAGGCCTGCTGCTGCGCTTCCAAGCCGGGAAACGCGGGCAGCAAGGACGGATGAATGTTGAGAATTTTTGCCGGGAACTGCCGCACGAACCAGGGCGAGAGCAGGCGCATGTAACCGGCGAGGCAGATGAGATCGACTTGATTGTCGAGGAGCGCAGCCACAACTTCGCGGTCGTGCTGCTCGCGGGGCTTGCCTTTCGACGCAATGACCAGGGCGTTGAGGCCGCGCTGGCGTGCGGTTTCGACGCCGGGAGCGTCGGAACGATTCGAAATCACGACCGCGATGCGAGCATCAGGAATCCGGCCAGCCGCAACGCTGTCGGCGATGGCCACAAAATTGGAGCCGCGTCCGGAAAGCAGAATGCCGAGATTCTTCATACGTGACAATGACCGGGCTTGTCATCCGGAGCGAAGCGAAGGACCTGCTTTTCCTTTTGTACGCAAGAAGGCAGGTCCTTCGCTTCGCTCAGGATG
>JBAVVP010000104.1:0-13970 GCA_049697355.1 Terriglobales bacterium | reverse complement strand
AGGGTGTAGAGGTGATATTCGTCAAAGGCCTTCTCGGTAACGGGAGGCGAAAAAACACCTCCTCCAATACCGCCTCCCAGGCGAGCGTATTGCTGCAGTCTGTCGAATTCTCTCGGCTGAACCTTATTCACATCGCCGGCCATGAGCTTGATGCGCGCATTCTCGAACGTCTTGCCGGTCTGGTTGTCCATGGTGACCCAGCCGACGATGTCAACCAGATCGCCTTTTTCGGGCGCGATGATGTTGTAGTCGGCTTGCCAGCTCATGCCGCCGGTTACGTAGGAAAATTCGGCGGGAAATTTCCCGGCTTTGTCGGTGGCCAGCATCCACTCCAGCCGCGGCTTCAGGATTGAGTCATCCGTCAGGCTGGGGAAGATGGGCTTGCCGGGAAGATTAAATTGCAATTGACCGTTGACCTCGATGACGGGCTGTTCCGACGCGCCCGTCATTTGGGCCTGATAGTACTGCTGGCCGTAGCGGTTCATGGCGAAATAGTTGTGCGGCGTATATCCGCTGCGGATTATTCTGCCTTTGACGATTTGGGTCCCCTGCGGCAGCCCGACCTCGAAATCGATGGTCTTGCCCTCGTAGAGGGAAAGCAGCAAAGACTCGGAGATGGCGTCGGCGCGATAATTCTGTTCGAGAACCTGCACGGCGTGCTTGCCGGTGGGATCGCGCAGAATGACGGAGTCGGGCTCCAGGTGCATGGTGATGTCATTCACGTTGACCTGGTTTTCGCCGGACTTCAGGTCGAGTGAGAGTTCCTGCCGCACGACGGCGAAATCCTGGTTATAGATGGTGAGTGAGGGTTGCGGCGCTTGCGCGAAGAGACTTCCGCAGAAAAGCGAAATGCAGACGAAGCGAGCGATCATCTAGCTGAACCTCCATGGAACTGCCGATCATGCTCTTGCTGCCTTGGAAGCCGCGGGCGCGCCTTTGGTTGGCCGGCCTCGGCCTCGGGCTACACTCAGTGGAACGCTCGGAAAGGTCATTCTTGCGAGACAAAGTTGATGGTTCCTGCGCCTGACGGATACCCACCCTTGCAAAGAACGCAAGGGTGGGGCAGCCTCGGAAAGAATGGAGCAGACCTCTGCTTGCTAATTCTCGCCGGTCACTCCGCCGTACTTTGCCAGCCATTTCAGCTCTTCGCGCACCTTGATCTTTCCGTGCCAGGGATTCTTGTCGAGTTCGTGTCCCTCGCCGGGGAAAATCAGCAGGTCACTCGGAACATTCAGTTCGTGCAGGGCGCGATCGAGCAGGTAGTCCTCGAGCACGGCGACCCGAATATCGTCCGCCCCGCCGACCATGTGGGTTGGCGTGCGGACTTTATCGATCTGGAAAATCGCGCCTTCGCTGCGATAGCGATCGGCGGCTTGCCAGGGCAGCCCTCCGAGGAAATGCGCGTCGTCGAATCCGGTGTCATCGTTACCCCAGTTGGCGACGTGTTCGACCGCGCCGGCGCCGGTGACGGCGGCCTTGAAGCGGGTCGTCTGGGTAATTAACCAGTTGGTCATGTAACCGCCGTAGCTGTAGCCGCCGACGGTTAGCTGGTTCGGGTTGGCAATTCCGTCTTTCACGAGCGCATCGACACCCGTCAATATATCTTTGCCGGGACGCGAAACGATTTCAGGCACGATCTGCAGGGCAAACTTGTCTCCGTAGCCGGTTGAGCCGCGATAGTTCGGCTCGAACACCAGCCAGCCGGCGGTGGCGGCCAGGCGATCCCACTGATACCAATCGGCCTCGAAATGGTTGCCATCGGCATCCTGCGGGCCGCCGTGGATGAAGACAAACATGGGCAGGTTCTTTGCCTCAAACTTTCCCGGCGGATACATGAGCATGCCTTCGACGGGCGTGCCGTCATCGGAAGTCCAGCGATAGGGCTTGGCTTGGGGCAGATCGCGCTCGGTAAATAGCTTGTTGAACGAAGTGATGGGGCGGGCCTGCGCCAGCTTTTCTGGGCCCTCGGCGATGTAAACTTCCGTGGGACGTTCGGTGGCCGAATACACAAAAGCAACTCGCGGAGATTGCAGGGACGCGGCGGGAAGCTCGTACCTTCCGGGCCATCCCTCACGCTTCACGATCGGAGCTTTCGGATTGGCCTGCGACTGCAGTTGCACCTCGGTTCCAACTCGGCAGGCACAAAGCACCGATCCATCGGGCAACGGCGTGTATGCGACAACTTCGCCCGGGTAGCCGGCAAACCAGCGCTGGACTTGCCTTTTCTCCGAGGTGGCGTCGGAGTCGAGCCAATAGAGGCGCGGTTGCGGATCTTCATACTTTCGTTCGAGCGATCCCAGGTTGACCTGAAAGAACAAGTGGCGATTATCGGGAGCCCATTCGAGATTCAGTTCCACGGCCTCGTTTTGGGTCAGGCGGATGGGGGCGGCTTGCGCGGAATCGTTGGTCAGGTTGATGAGATAGATGTCGATGTCTTCGACCTTCTCCTGACGTTCGGAGACCGAACTGGTCACGAACGCTAACCGGCGGCCGTCCCGTGAAATGGAGAGTTGCTGCATGCGCAGCGGGGTGCGCGCAATGGCACCCGCACCGGGAGTGAGCCCGGATTCCTTCTCGGTTGCGGGAAGGTCTTTTGTGCCCTGGGCGGCGTGGCGAGCCAGCGCTTCTTCGAGTGCGATCCGGAAGAGTACGTCGCCGCGCTCATCGCCGCGGTAACGAATCACGTCCTTCCAGTCTTTTTTGTGATCGTCGTTCTGCTGCTTGCTCCAGGGTTCGCGGGTGGCAAAGTAGATCGCCTTCGAATCGGGAGACCAGGCGAAACTGTGCACTTCGTCATCGCCGGAGGTTATGGCAAAGGCCTCGCCGCCGTTCGGCGAAATCAGAAACAGTTGGGCGGCCTCTTTTTCTTTGCCGTCTTTTCCTTTGCCGTCTTCCGTATCGGCATCCTTGCCCTCGCCAACTTTGCGTTCCGAAAGAAACGCGATCCACTGGCCGTCGGGCGACCATTGCGGCGCGGTGTCATGACCGGATTGCGTCAGCGGGGCCAGACTGGCACTGGCGGTGCGATAGAGCCAGAGGTCTTTGCGGAAGATCTGCTGCTCCCAGTCGGCTTTTTCGGTCGCGATGACGACGGAGTTGCCGTCAGGCGAGACTTTTGCCGCAGTGAAGCTCACCGAGTTGAAGAACTCATCGAGGGTGAGCTTGGGCTTGGTGGTTTGGGCTTGGGTGAACATTGAAGCGGACACGAGGGCGAGAATTAACATCGATCGTCGCATATGTTTTCGATACAGTTCTCAAGATTTTGTCATTTCGAGCGAGGCCAGGGATCTGCATTTTGCGGCGAACAGCAGGTCCTTCGTTTCGCTCAGGATGACAAGTTGTGTGATGACAATTTGCAAACGGGTTCTGGACATTTACGGTGCCGTGGGTTGCGCATTGCGCAGCGCTTCTTCCAGCGGTTGGTTGTTCGGCACGTTCTGTACTACAACGCGCCAGCCATTGTCGTAGCCACGAAATCCTACGGTCGAACGGTAGTGCACTCCGCCGTCGTAAAGCGCCTCGCCCACCGGATTGATGGCAGCCCAACGCCAGGACAACTCGACGTCGGCAAAGTTGCCCGCCTTGCTGATTCCGGAAACGCTCAGCAGTTCGCGGCGCGCGACCTGGATTCCGATCGGGCCATTGCCGGTTAGAGCAGTCGAAATCAGGGGGCGAATCGTATCCACTCCGAGAGGCGTGAGCACTACGTCCCAGCAGGGCGGAGGATTGACTCCGGGCGGACACTTCTGTTCGGTGCCAATGATCCATCCGTGACGCTGCATGACCATGGAGTCGGGAGAACTGAAATCCTTGTTGGAAACAATGCCGGTGCTGAGCCAGAACACTTGCGGCGCTTTGAATGCGTCGGAGGCTGAGATCAGATCGGCGGCTAGGCGGCGCGTCAGGAAATCACGCGGCGAACAGGCCGGGATCAGACAGAACAAGACTGCCAGCAGTGATATTTTTGCCGTGCGCATGAACGATTGTGGTTGCGAGAGGATTTTAACAGCCCGCGGTGGAATTCCGACCCGCGAGGGCAGCAGTTAGGGCACATCGAGAGTTGCCGTGGCCACTGGCAGGTTGCCGAGCTGCGCTCGGCTTGGACCCTTCGGCTGCGCTCAGGGCAGGCTCGCGAGGGCGCCCGTCCCCACACTAACACCCAAAATCAAGCGCCGCGGCGGGGCAGAAAAGGCGAGGCCGTAATCTGGCCATCGAATTTCTTCGACCAGCGGCCGGGGATCGGCGCGTGGCACGCGGGGCAAGCGCCTTGCGGAGTCAGCATGTATTTTTGGATCGAATATCCATAACGCTGGATCAGCATTTCGCCACACTGATGACAATGCGTGTCTTCGAGGCCCTCCACCTGACCGGGAAGGTTGCCGGCGTAGATGTAATGCAATCCGGCGTCACGACCGATGGCGGCGGCGCGCAACAGATCCTTGGGACGTGTATCGGCGGGCGAGGTCATTTTGTAATCCTGATGAAAGGCGGTCACGTGCCAGGGGATGTCGGGCGAAACGCCGGCCAGAAATGCGGTCAGGCTTCGCAGTTCGTCGTCACTGTCGTTGAAGCCGGGGATGAGTAACGTGACGATTTCCAGCCAGATGCCCATCTGGTGCAAACTGCGGATGGTGTCGAGGATGGGCTGCAGGCGTCCGCCGAGCTGGCGATAGTGGTGATCGTCGAAGCTCTTCAGGTCCACCTTGTAGAGATCGATCCAGGGATGGAGATAGGCGAGCACCTGCGGCGTGCCATTGCCGTTCGAAACAAACGCGGTCAACAATCCTGCCTCGCGGGCCTGGCGGAAAACCGCAACCGCCCACTCGCTGGTGATCAGCGGCTCGTTATAGGTGCTGACCACTACTTTTGCGCCTTGGGCTAGGGCGTCTTTGACCAGAAGTTCGGGACTGGCCTCAAGCGGCGGCGAGACAGCGTTCGGGTCGCGCAGCGCCTGCGACGTGACCCAGTTTTGACAGTAGGAGCAGTGCAGATCGCAGCCCAGCATTCCGAAACTGTAGGCTAGGGCTCCGGGGTGGGCGTGGAAAAACGGCTTCTTCTCGATGGGATCACACTGCACTCCGGCGACGTAGCCCCAGGGAACGTAGAGCGTACCGCCGTGGTTGAAGCGAACTTTGCAGACACCAGGTTGTCCCTCGGGAATCGGGCAGCAGTGGCCGCAGGCATAGCAACGCACGCGATTGCGATCCAGTTTCTCCCAGAGAGCGGGGTCGGCTTCTCGGACGCGGTCGCTCAAGATGTCGCGCAACGTGGCCACGCCTCTATTTTACGGCTGTTTACAGCGCATGGGTTATGACAGCGTAGTTCTTTACCACAGAGGACACAGGGGCTCACAGAGGGAAATCCGTCGGGGAAAGCCCACCCCCGGCCCACTCTCGGCTTAGTCGCCTGCGGGCTTGGGGGAGTTGTGCTGGTGGATCCAGGCTTCGGCCTTCTGGCGGGCGGCGGAAACCTGCGCCCTGGTCATTTGGGAGGCCAGTCCTTCGAGTCGAGATTTGCTGTTCTCATCACCCTGGGCGAGCGCGAGGGCAGACCAGAAGTAGGCTTGGGACAAATCTTGAGGGACTCCGCGCCCCGCCCAATAATAGGCGCCGAGCGTAGCTTCGGCGGTAACATGGCCTTGTTCGGCGGCGCGATGGAACCACTGCATGGCTTGCGCATCATCGTGGGGAACGCCGTCTCCGTTATGGTAGCGGACGCCGATTTGCCATTGTGCGTCGGCGTCTCCGCGATCGGCGAGCTTGCGCAAATCGGCGAGCGACATCACTCGCGGGCGTTGGGCGGCGGCGCGCTGGTCGATCGAGCGTTGATCGGTTGCGTTTTGACCGGAAGGGGTCGCCGCCTCGACTAACGACTGCTGCGACGCTTGCGCTGAGGGAGCGCCACGCCGCTCGATCATGGGACCGACGAGATAGCCGAGGGCCATCGCCGCCACTGCAATGGCCAGCCCCAGCAGCGCGAAACTGAGCAAGCGAGACCGAACTTTGGGGGCGGGTTCGGGCAGCTCCGGAACTTGTGCCGAGGCGATTTGTTCGAGGACCTGCCGCGAGGCTTGATCGCGGACTTCTGGCGCCCGCGACGCGCTTTGAGCCTGGGTGTTTTCCCGATAGGCTTTGGGAATTATTTCGACTAGCCGGTCCAGGACCGCCTCGTGGACCTTCGCGAAACCATGGGGATGCGGAGAAAAAACCTCGAGCAGTCCGACCACTCGCAAGTAAGACACGATGGGAGCGGCCATCATCGAGCCTATGCCCAGGGTGCGGCAAACTTCAGGATCGACACGCGGATCATTTTCCGTGTCTTCGCAGGAAACGAGAAGGTCGCTGCGGACGCATTCTCCCGACAGCCCTTCCTTCACGTTCACGGGAGTTCCCAGTGGCGGAGCCGGTTCACCGGCTCGCGCCCGGCAGATCATCTTGTCTTCGGTGAGAAACGCCAGGGCCGCGCCACTGGCTCCGGTGAGAGTCAAAGCGCGCTCGGTGACCAACTGCAGAACCGCGTCGACGTCGTCACCGACCTCCTGGATCTCGCCGCGAACCGCTTCCACCGCAGCGAGCAGTCCGCTTCGATCGGGTGTGGGAACAGCTGGGTGAGGCTTGCCGGGCGGCGGCAGTTCAGAGGATTCTTCCGCCTCGCGTTGCGTGAGTTGCTCGGTTCGAGCCGCGTAATTGGAGCAGGCGATCAACAGATTTGCAAAGAGCCATTGCTTCAGGATTTGCTTGGAACTCTCGGGAAGCCCGGAGAAGCGGATGCCTCCGCGGCCCGTGTCATCGCTCCAGATGACTTGGCCACGGCCATGGATGTAACTTTTGGTTTCCGGGAGATCGAGGCAAAGAGTTACGGCGCGATTGACCTCCAGCGGCTGACTGGTTTGGACGGCGAAGCCATCTTCGTGCAAGTCGAGCAATTCGCTCAAGTCCACTACCATGCCGGCCTGCGGGGTATTGAAACTGGCGTAGACAGGCGTGTGGAGTTTATGACGAATGTGACGCCGGCGCTCCCCAGCGCGAGACCCCGCGACTGGACCCGGCAATCTGCGAAGACTCTGCTCCATAATCGCCTCCATATTAACTCAGGATGGCAAGGACGGGAGCATTATCCTGCGTAGCGGAGTACCCAGTACCCAGTACCCAGCACCGGGTACTGATCGGGAGCGGGGCTTCCGCCCCGCTGGACAGCCGAGGCGGGTGTCCCTACGCCAGAGACCTTGCGGAAGGCGCTAGAGGTTTGCGGCCAGGAAGGGCCGTTCGGCTTGCGGAGCGGGGACGAGGACCTCAGGCATGGTCAACACTCGATCGAGCGCGTCTGCCAGGCTGGCGGGAAATTCGGAAGTCAGCAGGTTGACATCCAATTGCAGATCGCGCCGGCTATAGATACGGTAGCAGACGAGGGAGCCGCGGGGCCGGTTGGCACTGGTTACCAGGTCGAGCGTCAGTTTCCACGAATGCTGGCTGGAAATGGCCACCATGTGAGGAAATTTGCTCCAGTGAAAGGCGCGGTTGGCTTCGCTGGAGGGCGCTCGATCGGAGGGAAGCAGCTTGAGACGCAATTCGAAGGCATCGAAATCGTTGCTCTCGAAGGCCGCGATCAGGACGTTGCGCACCTGATCGAAATTGCCGGCGGCTTTGAGTTCCTCGACCGCACGGCGCACCGAAAGGTTGTTGATCACGATCTGGCGCTGCTCCATGGTGCGTTGCGCCACGCGGCGCAGTTCGCCAAACTCGAGGTAGTTCAGATGCTGGACTCCCAGCCAGACGCCGGTGCCAACCACGGCCAAAACCAATCCCAGGGTGCTGCCCGTCGGCCAAAGCAGGAACAGGCTGAGCATGGCAAACATGGCGGAGACAGCGTAGAGAACGATCACCACCTGACGATGCGAAAAACCCATTTCCAGCAGTTTGTGGTGGATGTGTTCGCGATCGGCGGTGAAAATGGGGCGCCCGCCGATCAGGCGCCGCAGGATCGAAAGCAACGTTTCCAGAATCGGCAATCCGAACGAAACCACCGGGATGGCGACGGCCACGAACGTCGGGGCTTTCTGTGCCCCCGCCAGAGCCAGCGCACTGAGCATGAATCCGATGAACAGGCTGCCCGAGTCACCCAGGAAGATCGTGGCGGGATTGAAGTTGAAGCGAAGAAATCCGAGGATGGCGCCGGCGAGGGTCACGCTCAACAGGGAACCCAACCAGGAATGATCGACAATCGACACAACAAAAACCACCATCGTGGAAAACAAAGCTGATCCGGCAGCCAAACCGTCCAAGCCGTCGATGAGATTGAAGGCGTTGGTAACCGCAACCACCCACAACACGGTGAGCGGCAACCCGACGAACCACGGCAGCGAATGGACGCCGAAGATCACCGGCAGATCGAGAACGCGCATTCCACCGGCGAACAGCATGGTAGCGGCAATGGCTTGCACGGCGAACTTCAAATACGGACCCGCGCCACGGAGATCGTCGTAGATGCCAAGACAAAAAATCAGGCAGGCAGGAGCGTAAATGCGAAGAATGGTCGCTGGAGAGAGGCCATCGAGCAGGCGAGGAAATACGAGGGAGAGCGCCAGCCACGCGCTCAGGCTGAGCGAGAACGCCAGGAAAATGGCCGCGCCGCCCAGCCGCGGAAGCGGGGTTTGGTGAACATGCCGTCCACCTTGAGGCAAGGAAACCCAGCCTCTACGGGTTGCCAAGTCTCGAACTTCTCGGGTCGCGACAAACGACACTGCCAGCGAGAATGCAAATAATGCAAAGAACAGGAGCGTCAAAATTCAGAGTCCCTTCCGCTGAGACCCCGGCAGGCCAGGCCATTCACGCTGCAGGGGCGTCCCATTCAGTCAACTCTTTTTCGATAGGGTCCGTTTTGCTTGTGGCGCTTGAACGATCAAATTTTGGATTTCAAGAACTATACATGCAGTTTCCGCTGCGGGCAACTGTTTTGGCGTATTTTCTGTTAATCGTTGATGGTCCCCGGGGCAGAAAACGCGGGCGCTCGGCTCCGATTTCACGGGGTGGCGTGTGCTAGACTCGACGCACAGGTACGACTCAGGAGTCTTGGTATGTCCGGGCGGAATCGCAGCTTCTTTGTTCGAAGCGTGTACGTGTTCCTTTTTGGCTTGTGTAGTCTCCACCTGCTGGCTCAGACCCCGGCTACGGGAGAGGCGCCGCCTCCTGCACCTGCGCAAGAAACCGCTGCACCCCAATCGTCCCGTCTCCTTGCCAATTCCAATGTAAAGCTGGGCATTGGCGATCTGATCGAGATCAGTGTGTTCGGAGTGCCGGATCTTTCCACCAAAGCACGCATCAGCGGCTCCGGAGACGTCTATCTTCCCTTGATCGATTATGTTCACGTTGCCGGCCTGACAGTCGATGAAGCGCAGGAATTAATCCAAAAGCGGCTGGAGGATGGAGGCTTTGTGCGCGGCCCGCACGTTTCCATTTTCGTGAACGAATCCGCTTCGCAAGCCATCACGATGGTGGGAGAGATCAATCGCCCCGGGGCCTACCCTGCGATTGGAGAACGCCGGCTTTTCGACTTGATCTCCGCGGCGGGAGGATTCACGGAGAAGGCAGGCCCCATTGTCACCATCGAGCACCACGGAGATCCCAATAAGAAGGTTGAGGTTCAGCTGTCGTCTCACAACCTGGCCGAAGATACCCAGGAGAACGTGGATGTCTATCCGGGAGACTTGATCATTGTTTCGCGCGCCGGCATCGTTTATGTCGTGGGCGACGTGCAGCGGCCCAGCGGGTTTCTAGTTTCGGAGGACAACGCCCTCACGGTTCTCAAAGCCCTGGCGCTGGCCGGCGGCGGTACCAAAACCTCCGCCTTGAACAAAACCAGGATCTTGCGCCAAACGCCGAACGGGGTTCAGCAAATCCCCATCCACCTCAAGAAGATCCTTTATGCCAAAGCCGCGGATGTGCCCCTGGTGAAGGGCGACATATTGTTCATACCGGGAAGTGGGCCCAAGGCAGCAGCCTATCGTACTGCGGATGTCGCGATGTCGATAACTACCTCCTTGGCAGTTGTTGCGGCCCATCCGTAGCAGGTATCCCTGCTATCCACAATTCCAGCACCGCAATGTACTCTTGCGCCGTTTTTTCACGAGAAAATTTACTGACGATGTATTGCCGGCCGCTGGTTCCCATTTGGCGTCGGCGCGCGGGGTCTTCCGCCAGGTCGTGGATCGCCTGCACCAGCGCTCCACTGTTTTCGGGTTCCACGAAAACGCCTGCGTCCGCTTCTTCCACAATCTGGCGGGCTTGCCCGTCAACCGCAACGACGACCGGCCGCTCGCACGCCATATATTCGAGGAGCTTCGTGGGAATCACCGTCTTGAACAACTCGGCCTTTTTCAGCATGACCAGGCAGAGGTCGGCTGCGGAAACATAGGCGGGAATTCGTTCCCGCGGCTGTTGGCCAAGGAATCGAATGTTGGCGAGCCCGCGCGCGGCGGCGAGTTTCACGATGCGATTTTTTTCCGCACCTTCCCCAATCAGTAAGAACATTGCGTTCGGGCGCGTGGTCCGCAGCGCTTCGGCGGCGGCAATCAACGTCTCCAGCCCATGGGCATTACCCATCGTGCCGATGTAGCAAATCAGGAAACGATCTTCGATGTGCAATTGCTTTCGAACCTCCGCCGCTGCCGGGTCGAGACGGAATCGATCAGTCTCCACACCATTCTCGACAATGGAAATCTTTTCCGCGGGAACGTTCCAGTGCCGCACCAGGTGGGCTTGGAAGGCTGGCGTCACCACCACGATGCGGTCGGCACGACGGTAAAGGAACCCAGCGATGGCGCTCAGTGTTTTATGGAGCAAGGTCCCTGGGCCGGCCGCGCCGACGGCCGCGAGCGATTCCGGCCAAAGATCGCGGACTTCGAAGACGAAGGGGACGCGCTTCCAGAACGCCAGCCACCATCCGGCGAGCGCACACAGCAATTGAGGCGACGTGGCGATAACCACATCCGGCTTCTGCAGCGCCAAGCCGCTGACCACCGCCGAGACACAGAACGACGTGTAATTGCGAATTCTTTCGTGTGCCTTTCGGTTGGGCAGCGGCCAGAGCCAGGTGCGTTCGACGCGCACTCCATCGACAGTTTCTGTATAGCGAAGCTGGTGCAACCGCGAGCGCCACCCCTGGGGCACGACACCGGTCGGATGATTCGGAAATCCGGTAAGGACCGTTACTTCATGCCCCATCCGTGCCCAATGCCGCGACAGTTCGGCGGCGCGCGCGGCGGGCGCTCCCATTTCCGGCGGAAAATATTGCGAGACGTAGAGAATCTTCACGATGAATCTACGAGCAATCAGTAGTGCAGCAATTTGAAAACGCTTTTCTCGACCAGCGCGCGGGTTCGATTGCTTCGACGCTGCGCGTAACCTTCCCAGCGGTCGGCAACCGCCGCAAAGCGAGCATCCCCCGTCAGCCTGGACATCACGCGCAACTGTACGATATGCAAGCGGTGATAGAAAGGGCTCGCCAGCATTTTCATCCGCGTTCCGGATTGCTCATAGAGCGACCAGTATCCGGTATCGAAGCGGGCCAGATTGTGAATTAGGGTTTCGACCCCGCGATCGAAGATTGCCTTCGCCGAGGCATCCCTGCGCGCCCGCCAGTAATCGAACACGCCCCATAGCGCCCAGATGAATCCGTTCAAGATATGGGTTGGCGGGTCGACGAGATACTCTTCGATCCACAAGTTCTTTTCGTTATCTTCAGATAGGTCTTCAAACAGTACGCCACCTTCCGCCATGGGACGTGTTAGCGCGACGAATGCCTTCTCGGCCGCATGCTGATACTTCTCGTTTTCGGAATGAGCATGCGCGCGCAGAAGAAGTGAAACGCCCTGGCCCTGCGCGAGTCCGGAATACCAGGGCGCTTTGAGCGTGTCGCGATAATCCCAGTCAAAATGATGGTTCCAAACCCACAGCCCGTGTGCGTTCTGTTCGAGGTTGGCGGTGAGCCAATCGGCCGCCTTGAGCGTTTTCTGCCAGCGGGCATCGTCCGGGGTCTCGCAGAAACGGTGGTAGTTTGCGAGCCCCCACTGTGCAATGGCGATCGGGTTGTATTGCAGGCCAATCGCTCCATGGTAGTCGAGCATGGGAATACCGGCGGCATCGTAATGGCCCGCGTAGTCCGCCTTCTCGCGAAACAGCATGTAGTATTCGCCGAGGCGATCGGCGGCGGCACGCGGATTGATCTCCGGCGTCTCATGCCAGAAGGTCAACTGGCTTCGTCCGGAACCCAGGTAGGCGGGGAAGATACGCCGATAGTAACGCCAACGATAATGCCAACGTTTGGCGAGGGTCATGCTAGTTCAACTTCCCAGAGCGTGGTGACCAGATCGTCGGTCTCGACGGCGATGGTCGTTGCTGCCAGATAATGGGTGGAGTTCTCGCCGTCGGGCAGGAAGGCGTTGCCGTACTGAAAATAACGCATCGGCAGTTTGTCCTTCTTCCAGCGAGCCAGCACCGGCCAGTTCGTTCCAACTCTGGACCCCGCCCTCCATCCAACGATTTGCACTTCGCGGGCGGTGTTCACGGAACTGGGTTCGATCATCGTCGAAAAAAACATCGCCTCGCCGACCTGGCAACCGTAGATGGAAGAACTGGCGAGGTGTCCGACCTGCTCGACACTCGCGGCCTCTCCGGTCTGATAGGCCATCCGGTACACATGGTTCTTCTCGGAGGGCGTGTCGGTGGAAAGATAGAGCCCGTTTTGCGTTGGAATCGCAGCCACAGCACGGGCTTGCTGGTTCCCTGCGAGCACCGCCTGCACCGAGCTCAGATCACACGAGGCGCGCAGCACCTTGCATTCGGCGCCTTCGTCGCCAGTCAGTATCCAAAGGCAATCGCCCCAGCGGTCGTACACGATGTTATGGACGTGTCGAATGCTTCCCGCGGGAAACGTATAGGCAATCTGCCACGAACGGCCTCGATCGGTTGAAACATAGATGTGAACTTCCGCACGCTCGCGATTGTCGAAATACTCGCCCCAATAAATTCTTCCCGATGGAACGGCGGTAACGTGCAGCGGTCGTGTGCCGCGCTGAACGCGATGTGTAACATGAAACTCCTTGCTGCCTGGAGTCCAGGTTACGAGCGCGCCCGGAACCGCACCCACCATCGTCGGGTTGTTGGTTTGCCCATCGAGAATGGCCAGGGAATGAAAGCCGTCGCGCATCAAGCGATAAGTCAGCGCGCTGCGCGACGTGAGATTCCTCCACCAGACTGGACGAAAGCGCGCGACCGCCTCCCACTCCGCGCTCTCGCTGATTTGTGGGCGAACGAGCAGGCGAACGATTTGATATCCGCGACACCCGTAGAGAACATCGCCGTTCCACGCGAGCACTCGAATGCCGCGCCAGACAGCGACTTTCCGGAGCTTTAGGGTGAGCGGCGCGGCCGTCGCAACTGGGTTTTCAGCCATGACGGATGACGTCAGTCCTGGACTTGTTTTCGGCCTTGCACGCGAAAAAAGGGCCGATCGCCAGCACATCCATTTTGGTTCGCTGGAAGCAATCGATCGCCTCCTGCGGCGTGCACACGATCGGCTCATTCTCGTTGAAGCTCGTGTTCAGAATTACCGGGGTCCCGGTCTTCCTGCCAAACGTCTGGATCAGATCGTAGTAGAGCGGATTCTCTTCCCGCGTCACAGTTTGCAATCGCCCCGTGTTGTCGACGTGGTTCACAGCGCACAGGCTCTTCCGCTTCTCCGGTCGAATCTTGTACACGTGAAGCATGTAGGGCGACGGATGATCGTGCTCGAAATACTCATGCTGCGCGTCGGCCAAGATTGACGGCGCGAAGGGACGGAACCACTCGCGGTGTTTGATGCGGGCGTTCAGCACGTCCTTCATGTCGGGCAGGCCCGGATGGGTCACGATGGAGCGATTGCCGAGAGCGCGAGGTCCCCACTCCATGCGACCCTGAAACCATCCCACCACATTG
>JBAVVP010000103.1:0-2899 GCA_049697355.1 Terriglobales bacterium | reverse complement strand
GGCCAGAGCCCTTTTTCGCGCAGTTTGCTTTCGAATTCCAGAGAAATCAGTCTCATCCCGTGGCCTGATTTGCCGCCTGCTGATTGGACGCCTGCCGTTATCGCCCCGGCGTCATATCTCAGGATAGATGTCGAAAAAGGCCGCGAGACTCGTCTTGAGCTGCTTCTCAATCTCGTCTTTGCCACCCTCGAGAATGTGCATGGCGACGCGAGCCTCCTTCCCATTTTTCAGCTTGATCGTGGCCGCGCCCACCTCCGCGACCTCGTCGGAGGGCAGCAGGCGCAGACCGTATACCAGCGTCAGGTTTGCCATCCCACGATTGTAAGCCAGAGATTGTCGGGAAGACTTGGGGGGGGCGGGAAGGTGTCAGGTGTTAGGTCTTAGGAAAACCAAGAGACCAGAACGAGATTGATCTTCCTAAGACCTAAGACCTGACACCTAAGACCTGATCCTACCCCGGCGGCCAGTGCAGCGAGCGCCCGCCGATCAGGTGCACATGCAGATGAAAAACCGATTGCCCCGCGCGCGGACCCACGTTCAGCACCGTGCGGTAACCGTCTTCAATCGACCGCTCGCGAGCGATGCGCGCGGCCGTCAGGTGGCAGCGGCCTACCAGTTCCGCGTCTTCCGCCACTGCTTCCTTCAATCCCGCAATATGTTTCTTGGGGACGACCAGGACGTGGGTCGGGCCTTGCGGGTTCAGATCTTCAAAGGCATACGTGTGCTGGTCTTCAAAAACTTTCTTGGATGGCACTTCGCCGCGAATAATCCGGCAGAATAGACAATCCGCCATAAGTGAGTCTCCCCTCGCCTGGGATTACGATCACCCGGCAAGTAATCTCGGAGATAGGTGCTCTATATCTCTGGCAGAAACAATAACACTAACTTAACAGCCTGTTGCAACAATGTTTTCAGGCGGGCCGCACATCTTCAGTCGAGCCGCACCAGAAACACCGCGCCCTCCGCCGTCTCGGTCTCGTGGGCCAGAGTGGATGCGCGCTGGCGGTCGTCATCGAGCACTCGTACACGTACCCACCAGACTCCCACCGGACTCTTAAACTTCAGCACTTGGGCCGTCTGGTAGCGCTTCTGCAAGTGTTCCGCCATTGCAGCCGCCGCTTTCTCCCCGGCAAAGGAGCCGATCTGAACCGCCCAGCGTCCACCCGTATCGAGCGGCGCGGGCGCCTGCATCACCTCCAACCGGACTTTCGCGGTGCCCGGTAAGTACACATCGAGCGCCTTGGCGGCGGCCAGTGAAAGATCGACGATGCGGCCTTCGACGAATGGGCCGCGATCGGTAATCCTCACCAACGCCGAATTTCCGGTCTTCAAATTCGTGATGCGCACAATCGAACCCAGCGGCAAAGTAAGATGCGCCGCCGTCATCGCGTTCATGTCGTAAACCTCGCCGTTTGACCCGCGCCGGTTGTGATAGGGAGCGCCGTACCAACTCGCTGTGCCGGTTTCTTCAAAGATCGGTTTCGCGCCGGGGGGAATTTCGATCTTCTCGTTCTGGCCCGTAGTTTCACCGGGCGGCGGAGTCACGACTGGTTTCTGTTTTTCCTGCGGGATGGAAGGCGGTGGCGGAACCTGCGCCTGCGGGGGCTTATGCCGACCGCAGCCGCCGAGCAGAGCGCTGCCAAGCAATAGGAGGAATAGAAGGCACGGCAGATTGCATGACGGATTGGATAACCATGACCATACCGCCGATCGCCGCAACCGCCGCCGCGAGTTCTGAGGCGAGTACCTGGAAGGAAGGCAGTTCAAGATTTCTTGCGCTCGCTTTCCAGAAAGTCCGCGAACTCGGAGAGCTTTCCCGCCGCCGTTCGCAGCGCCTTCGAGGAATGGGTCCGCACCGCTGGCACCACCTCGTCGTTCAGATACGTCACCAGTTCCGCCGTCTCTTTTTCCAGAGTCTCGGCGATGTTTGCTACCGAGCGATTGAAGCGCGCGGAAGCCTCTCCCACGTTGCGGTCGAATTTCGTCATACCCATCCTGCTGGTGCGGTTAACAAGCACGCGTGTCGCGGTCACCAAGCCTTCTTATTATCGTGGGCACTCTCGCAGCGGTCAATCCGGCTTGCCGGGGGAGGGCCGTGTGCAAGCAGGTCACGGTACAATCGCGCCATGCGTCCGGTTCGAAATCGGAGGACTGGCGTTCGATCGCGCACAACCCAGGCAACTGCCGAGCTACGCTCGGCTTGGACCCTTCGACTCCGCTCAGGGCAGGCTCACGAGGGCGCCCGTCCCCACACGAGCCCCGGCGCCCGTCCCTACGCGAGCAAGGACCTGGCCGATTTCCGGCGGGCGCTGCTCGGCTGGTACGACCAGCATCGCCGCGAACTTCCCTGGCGCAAGACTCGCGATCCCTATCGCATCTGGCTCAGCGAAATCATGCTGCAGCAGACGCGCGTAGCCGCCGTCGTTGACCACTACAGAATTTTCCTTCAGCGTTTCCCGGATATTCAGGCGCTCGCCGCGGCTACGGAAGACGCTGTGCTCGCCACCTGGAGCGGTCTCGGCTATTACCGCCGAGCCCGGATGTTGTATCAGTGCGCAAAAGAACTTGTGCGGAAGCACGGCGGCCGCTTCCCGCAAACAGCCGAAGCCCTCCAAACTCTCCCCGGCATCGGACGTTACACGGCCGCGGCCATCGCCAGCATTGCCTTTGCCGAACCCGTGGCCGTCGTCGATGGCAATGTCGAGCGGGTGCTGCAAAGATTGACCGGCATCAAGCTCACTACGCCGCAAACCTGGCAACGTGCCCAAGCGCTTCTAGCGAGTTCCCGGGCCGGGGATTTCAACCAGGCCATGATGGAACTCGGCGCCACCGTGTGCGTGCCCCGCCAGCCCCGCTGCCCCACCTGTCCGGTCCGGAAATGGTGTGTAACCCAACCCTC
>JBAVVP010000102.1:0-4145 GCA_049697355.1 Terriglobales bacterium | reverse complement strand
TCCGCTGGCATCGATCGCTCCCTTGGATTGCCAAAGGAGCGACCCTAAACAGGCCAGCGGAGGCGCTCGTCGCCGTCAAAAATCCCCGGGCGGCATTATTCCGTTCCGGTGGGCGGCATCATCTCGTTTTGGTGGGCGGCTTCGCCAGGACTCAGCACGACTGCTCCGTCGAATTGGCTCTGGAAGCGGTTTAGCCACCAGCGCTTACCCTGGGGGAAATAGTCCTCGACCCGCATCGAAACGGCAAGCGCTGACCCGCGCGAAACTGTAGATCAGCACGCCAATGAGCGCCCGATCCCGCAGACCGATGAGCGTGTCAGTCGGGATGCCATTGAAGAGCTCGCGCGCCTCCTCGGGCGACAGCACCGGGGTCTTGCCGCGCTTGATAACATGCTTGGGTCCGCGTACGACCGAGGCCGGGTTGCTACGCACCACCTGGCCGACCACCAGCCAGTCGAAAAGCATCCTGACCGCCGCAGGTGCTGTTTGACGCTTGGAGCGGAGCGGCTCTTTGTCAGCTCCTCGACGTAGGCTGCGACATGCACCGGCTCGACGGCATCAAGCCGGTGAAGCCCCCGCCCCTCGCACCAGCGGAAGAACTCCGAGACCGCCCGGACGTAGGCCGCTCGTGTATTGGGATTGCGGATATTGGCGGTGAAGAACTCGATGAACCGCTTGGCGGCGTCCTTGCCGGCGGCGGCGACTTGGACCGGAATGAATGATTGCGACCCGGCGATGACCAACTCGTTTGCCATACGCTGCTTGGACACAATGCCTCTCCCCCTTTCCCATTGCGCCATTATGCAAGGCTGCCGGGGTGGCGTCACCTCTGGCGAACCCCGGTTATGTCTCCCTAAAGGGGGTGAAAACTGGGGGGTCGCGCAATGGCGAAATGGCGACGGCCGCGCTGGACGAGACCGCGCGCGCCGCCCCCCTCTCCGGGTTTGACGCCGCTTCTATACTTTGTTGTTCGCACCCTCTTTCAACGCTGCGATTGCGGGATGCCCGTACCGAGCGCGCCAAGGACAAGGGCAACAGAATGGTTGCCTCACGGGTTATTTGCGGGCTTGGCCTCGGGCGGCGGCGCCCCTATCGAGACTTTATACACAATCGCCAGACTCCCTTGTTTAGCCTGGTCTATTTCTTGGTACGGATAGATAGCTAAACACCAGTTGTGCACCTGGTCGTTCCCACTTGTCTGCGAACAGTCGATGAATTTTGCATTTGCCGCCTTTCTTTCCTGGGGGTTCGGGTAAGGGTTGGTTGGAAAGTCGTTGGCGGGGTCGTTCGGGTTCGGCCGTCGGCTGAGCCTGAACTGATAAGGCCGACCAACGCTATCCTTGAACTGTATCACGCAGTTGGCGATGTCGAGTTTCTTGCCCTCAATTCCTTCAGGAACTACGAAACTAGTGAAAGATTTTGCATCTAGGGGGGTCGGCGTCACCGGGGGTAGCACCGGAAGCCCTGCGCAGCGGGTGTACTCTGTGAAATGTATTCCCTTTGGCGGATTATAACCGGGCGAATTGTAGCCGAAGCTAAAATGGACCTCGGCAGTGACATGGTCGGGGTTGGGCAAATGACTGGTCCCGCCCACATCGATAACGAGCCCGTCCCCGTCCGTCTGCATATTGCCGAGCGCGTCGTCGACGGAGTAGGCATAGGTGTACGGTGCATTGACGTAGTCCGGCCCGTGGATCAGCGCCACGTAGGGGTCGAATGCCCCATACTTCCCCGCCAGGACGTCAACCCAGTATTGCAACTGGTCGAATTCTTTCTTGACCTTTCCATAACGTTGCTTCTCTTCCGGGTCCTTGCTGTCGATGTCGTATCTGGGCGTTTTGTAGAGCTGGTTCCCTGCGGCGTTTTTGCAGCTCCCGTCCGGTAAGGCTGTTGTCTGGAGCCAGGGGCCCCAGCCGTAATAATGCCCGAACCAAACCGTAAAGGTCTTAGCTACCGGCGGTGCGTCGGGGCATCCCCATGAGGCCCATCTTCCTTGGGCTTTTTTATCTTTGTCTTTATTATTGTAGGTATCTGAGAAATATTGGTAGTTTGCGTCGATCAAGGTTGCGACATCTTGTATATGCGTACATATATTCCCACTGGTGTCCGCTGAGACGCCTCCGCAATCGACGTTTTTGAAGACGCTGACGCCACACTGCTTAAAGAGAGCGCAAATCTTTGTTATCGCCCCCGATGTCGACGGTTGCGGGCTAAACACCGTCTGGTTGTTGTAACCTGCAGAATTCAGGAAGATCTCGAGGAGCGACGGAATTTTCCCATCAACTGTTGTAACGATTTGTACCCCCTTGTCATTGTAGACAGGGGGTTGAACGATGTAACGGGGCCAGCCGGTTCCGAGGGGGGAGGCGCCCCACTTGACGATATCCTTGTTGACCTGATCAACCGATTTCGGCGAGCCGATCCAGCCGATCAGCCCATTGCCATGCGGCTCCATTGCGGCCGGCATGTAAACGTTGTTGACGTTCGATACATCGTAATCGACGTTCTTGGGATCCCAAAGGTAATTGGAATCGCTGCCCTTCTGTATGTCAGGGTTAATTGGGTTGGCGCCCAGGGTCCATTCCAGGTACTGTTGTGGCTCCCAATTCGTGATCGCCGCCGGCGCGCGAAATACATGCAGGCTGCAGCGGGAGCCGGCGCAACTCGGCGAGTTGCCGGTGAGCGTCACGCCATTCTTATTCTTATCTTCAATCCAGTGATTCTTCAGCGCATCCGGCGGGCCCTTACTGCTCTTCGGCTGCTGGTAAATGTTCATGCCGCCGCCTTGCCACCAATCGATGAACTGCGCCGCCCCCTTCGGATCGATTTTTCCTTGAGCCAGCGGTGAATAAAACGGCAAGGTTATCGTTACCGACCCGCCGGGCGGAATGCCGTTCTCATTCGTGTCGCAGCAATTGATGTACATCCGATAGCCGGCGTCCCGGGGATAAGGGTTTGCTCCGATTTGGTCTTGGGCGACTTTGAAGCAGGCCTGCATCCACGTGTCCGTGTCGCTCTTCGCCCCGGCGACCAGCACCGGATAGATTGTCGCGGTTGGATCATCGTTGTAGATCACGACCGTCATATTCGGGCCAGGTCCCGTCGTACAGTCGATCACCTCTTTCGCGTTCGCGCCGCGCCCGGCGCCGAACGCGCAAAACGCGAGCGCCAGAAATCCCAGCAGCGCCGCCCGCGTTGCGACGTCCGAGGCCCGCAACCCCCGATCTCGACGAGATGCGAATAGCCCTTGCACGAGAACGCTTCTCGTCCTGTGCTTCTCGAAGAAGCGCATCTCGGGTCCCCCCTCTCCTGGGCGGGCTTGAACGATCACCCCAATCGAAGCGCTCGGCACAACGCCGCCGTAATTGCTACGATCATGGACACTCGGTGGAAATCAGTCAATTGCCTTGCCGCGCGCCTGCGCGCCTGCGCTCCCTTCGCCTACAATCTGCTGCGCGCCCATGGAAGCGACACCATCAAAAGCGCCCGATGGCGCGCCGCAATCGTCATCGACGCGCTCCTCAAAATGCCCCAGATTCGCCGAGAACTGAAGTAATACTCAATCCCGGGGATTGAGTAAAGTGTCACCGTAATCTCCGTATCTCAGTTGGGCCGGACACAGCCGCAAGCGCGCCGATTATCGTTTTCTGGCGATCCGCGAGCCGCTGCGCCAATTGGCGCTGGGCGACGAGGAGAAACTGCCGTCCCCGACAGTAGGCTTCGGCCGCAAGGGACCCCACAAACTGTTCGGCGTCATGACCAACCGCCAGGGGCCGGGCGACGGCGTGATCTGGTGGTTGCGTGAACGCTGCGGCAAGAGCGAGGAGGTCCATTCGGCGTTGAAGTCCGACTTGGCCGGAGGGCAGATGCCTTCGGGCTTGTTCGGGGCCAACGCGGCTTGGTGGGCCCTGTCGATCCTGGCGTTCAACCTGAACGCGGCGATGAAGCGCCTGGCGCTGGGCGAGGGCTGGGCGAGCAAACGCGCGCGAGTTGGTGAGGTCCCTTGCCGCGGTTGAGCTGCATGAGAATGCTAGGCACGGACCGTCGCCAAACCACTGGAACGAGTATATTTTCTGCGCCTATAGTAACCACCGAAACGACGCCGTGTTCATCGCGGGGGTTCCCGACGACAGGGAAAGTCTTCC
>JBAVVP010000101.1:0-21650 GCA_049697355.1 Terriglobales bacterium | reverse complement strand
GGCATCTTCACCGAGACCGCGGGCGGCGTGACCGTGGGAACGGCGCGGAAGCTGATTCATCAGGACCGAATTCTGCCCGACGAAACGACCGTGCTCTGCATCACGGGCAATGGGCTCAAGACCACCGACGTGCTGGCGGACGCGTACGAAACGGAAATGCCGATCGCTCCGAAGTTGGCCGAGTTCGAAGCGTATCTGGCGGCGAAGGCGGCGAACTTGCCGGCGGCGTTTGCGGCCGCGGCGGATTCCTCGACCGTTGCGGTTGCTTAGAGGCGTCGTTGGTCGTTAGTTGTTGGTCGTTTGCGGGGCGCATCTTTCGCGAAGTTTGGTCGTTGGTTTTGACGCTAACGACCATCGACCAACGACCGGCTATTAACGACTGTCACACTTTCATTCGGGCCTTTTGCCCAGGAGGTTTTTATGAGTATTACCGTTCAAATTCCGACAGCGTTACGACGACTCACAGCCGGAACTCCAAAAGTCGTTTGCTCGCCTCGAAATCTCAACGAATTGTTCTCGCACCTCGACGCGCAGTTCCCCGACTTAAAGCCGCATCTGCGCGACGAAGCCGGAGAGACGCGGCGCTTCCTGAATATCTATGTGAACGAAGAAGACATTCGCTTCCTCGGTGGCGCTTCCTATTCGTTCCAGGACGGCGATGAGGTCTTGCTGGTGCCGTCGATCGCAGGCGGCTCGCTCTAGAACTTTGTTTGTGGAGGGACGGGCGCCTTGCCCGTCCAGCCGGGCGGGACGCCCGGCTCTCCATCGTGCAAATCATGGTCCTAATGCGCCGTAATCCGCGCGCTTAACTGCTCGACCAGCTTCGTATTTTTCTCCAGACACTCCCGCAGAATCGCCGCTTGCTGCTTGGCCGTGGCCCAATCCTGCTTCTCGACCGCTTCCGTCAAACCCGGCAGTTCCAGGTGTGCGTAAGTAAAACGCGCTCCATACAGGGTGTGCTTGAACCATGGCCGCCCCGGGATGCCGTCGGGGTTCAGCCAGTTACGCTCCACCTGCATCATGCCGGCGTTAAGTTCGGCGGCGACCTTTGCGTCCACTTTTCCAGAGTCGAGCGCATGCTGAACCGCGCCGTCCAGTTTCTTTCCCGCGTTTTCGAATTCCTGAATCTCATCGAGCATCGGCTTCAGATCAAGCTGGCTCATATCCTTGCCCTTGGAAAGCTCGGCAACGAACTGGCGAACATTGTCGGCATAGGCCGCAAAGTCAAACGGCAGCAGATCGGCGTTCGCCAGCCGGAGCGCAAGCGTGCCCCAGAGTTGTGACATCAGGACGTGATAGCGATATCCAGGATCGCCAAAGTGATTCATCCAGTAGAAATCGTCGAACATCGAGTGATAGACGCCATACGATCCTTCAAAACCCAGGCCCATCACCGGCACGCCCACGTAATTCAAGAACACGGTGTGGTCGGAGCCGCTGCCGATGCGGGTATCAGCCAGGTTCGCGTCAGTCACTTCGCGGTCGTCCTTCTCCTCTTTTCGGCTTTGCGCGGCGCTCAGCTTCCAAGCGTCGTAAAGCGACTTTCCGGAAGGATCCTGCAAGCTGCGAGAGGTTTCGACCAGCATAGGCGCCAGTGAGGCCACGGCGCTGCCGTCGAAATTGGCCCCGGAGGTCGCCTCGTCCACATTCAGATAGGCCACGGCTTTCTTGCGCAGGTCGTCGGCGAATTGCTCACCCCACTCCGTCGAGCCGGTCAGGCCAACTTCCTCGCCGTCCCAACTGCAGACAATTACAGTCCGCCGCGGACGCATCCCGTTCTTCTTCAACTGCCCCAGCGCGCGCGTCATCTCCATCATGGATGCCGTGCCGCTCGATGGATCGACTCCGCCGAACACCCAGGCGTCGCGATGATTGCCGAGCACCACCCATTCATCGGGCAGTTCCGAGCCGCGAATCCGGCCTTCGACGACGTAGTAAGGCTTGATGGAATTATCCATCTCGATTTTGAGATGGACGCGAGCCTGCTCGCCCCCAAGGTGGTACTCGAAGGGCAGACCGCCTTGCCAGTCCGAAGGGGCAACAGGTCCGCCAAGGTTTTGCAGCAGCGGCGTCGCGTCCTGGTAAGAAAGCGGCAGAGCCATGATTTTCGGCACCGAAGCGGCCTGCGCCAGGGGAATGCGCTTGGCTCCCGGCACCGACGCCCAGCCTGGCGTGAGCGGATCGCCCGGCACCATGAAATCGTAAGTGATCGCTCCGCGCTGGATGTGGCTCTCTGGGCCCCAGGGTCCGTCGGGGAATACTTTGCCTTTCTTGAATCCGTCTTCGGCGGGATCGCTGTAGATCAAAATCGCCGCGGCACCCTCGCGCTCCGCCGTCAAGGCTTTGAATCCGCGATAACTGTACGGGTTCGAGTAGCGCACCAGCACGATCTTGCCTTTCACCTCGATCCCCTGCTTGCGCAGCAGATCGTAGTCTTCCGGATTGCCGCTATGGGCATAGACCACCGGCGCGGTCACCTCGCCCGAGATCGACATTCCGGTCCAGGCAGCACTGACGCGCGGATTCTTCGTGTCCGGGTCGGCGTCATAAGCCGCTTCGCGAAGGCCAGCTCGATACACCACCGGCGCGACCATCTCGAGCGAAGCACTCTTCGGCGCGGTCGCGTACACGTCGTAGCGATGGATGACCACGTCCTCCAATCCCTGCCGGCGCCACTCTGCGGCGATGTATTGCGCCAAGTCGTTGTTGCGTTTCGAGCCTGCAAGATGCGGCTCGGCGGTGAAGATGCGGTGCTGGCGCCGCGCTTCGGCCGGCGAGGGAATCGACTTGAATTTCTCCTCTACTTTGGCCTGGCGCGCTGCCGAAGATGGGGTGAAGCCCAAAATCCTCTCCTGCGGAAAAGCGACACTGGCGAGAATCAGAACGGAAAGTAAAAGCAAAAAGTGCCTGTGAGTCATAGGCAGCCCTCGATCGAGCGCTACAGCGAGCGTCATTATAGTCGGGAGCAACGGTTGGAACGGCTGTGAGTTGCGCTTGCTTGGGAGGATGATGTGGATTATAATTTAACTAACTGGTTAATTATATGAAACCGAATCGGCGTTTGGGAACTCGGGGGCGTCCGGAAGCGAGCCGGGCGGCGATCCTGAAGGCGGCCGTCGGCGAATTTGCCGAGCACGGGATTGCGGGGGCTCGTACGGACGCTATCGCACGGGCGGCGCACGTCAACAAGGCGCTGCTTTATTACTATTTCAAAGATAAGGATGCGCTGTACGAAGCCGTGCTCGACCATGTGTTCAGCGGGCTACGGGAACAAGTGACGCCGGTGCTCGACAGCGACCTCCCTCCACGGCAGAAAATGCTGGAATACCTGGGAGCGTATTTCGACTACATCGCGGCCAATCCCCGGTTTCCGCGGGTGGTGCAGGGGGAGTGGGTGCGGTCGGGAGAGAAGGGCAGCGCGCGCATGCAGCGCGTGGCTAAGGAACATTTCCGTCCTATCTTTGAGAAGCTGGTGGAGGTGCTGCGGGAGGGGACGGAGGCTGGGGAATTCCGGGCGGTGAATCCTATGGATTTTCTGCCCTCAGTGGTGGCGGTGATTGTGTTCTATTTCACGACGGCGCCGGTGATGAAGGCGTTGATGAAAGTGGACCCGTTGTCGGAAGAGCGGATTCGGGAGCGGCGGGCGTTTGTGCTGGAGTTTATTTCGGCGGCGCTGTTTGTGTGAGCTCTTAGCTTTTGGCTCTTGGCTTTTGGCTTTTGCCTCCTCGGTCAGGTAGGAGAGGCCGCATCTAAGAGCCAAGAACTAAGAGCCAAGAGCGAAAAGCCAAGAGCCTTCCGAAGGGTGCTGGGTACTTAGGAGATCAGTAATGAGTGCGCGGATTAAGTTCTTGATCTTGCTGGCGATCATTGTCGCGATTGCTTCGGGGTACTACTTCTTTTCTACTCCTGGCGGCAAAGACTTAGTTCTGGTGGGAACGGTGGATGCTAACCAGATTGTGGTCAGTCCGCAGATTCAGGGGCGGATTCAGAAGCTGCTGGTGGAAGAAGGATCGCAGGTGAAGCAGGGGGATCTGATCGCGCTACTGGATCCGGCGGAGTTGGAGGCGCAAGAGCGGGAAGCGGTGGCTACGATTGCCAGCTTGCGGTCGAAGGTCAGCGAGAGCGAATACACTCGGCAATCCACGAAGGGGTCGACGGCGGGGGATGTGGCGAATTCGCAGGCGCGGCTGCAGTCGGCGCGGGCGCAATTGGCGAATGCGGAAGCGACTTTGGTAAGGGTGGAGAGCGACAGCCGGCGGACGATTGGGTTAGCGCAGGCAGGAGTGGCATCGGAGCAGGAGAAGGTACAGGCGGAAATGAATCTGAAGGCGCAGGATGCGAGCGTGCAAGCGCTGCGGGATCAGGTCACAGCGGGACAAGCGGATCTCAATTCGGCGATTGCGCGCACCAATCAGGCGACGGCGGCACAAAGTACGGTGGCATCGACGCGGGCGCAGGTGGAGAACGCGGTGGCGCAGTTGAAAGAAGCGGAAGTGCGGCTGGGATATACCAAGGTTTATGCGCCGGTGACGGGGACAGTGCTGGTGCGGGCGGCGCGCGAGGGCGAAGTGGTGAACGCGGGGCAGGCGATTGTGACGGTGGTGGATTTCAGCGACACCTGGGTGTTCGCGTCGATTCCGGAGACGGACGCTGATCATATTGGATTGGGAGACACGCTGCGGGTGCGGCTGCCGGGAGGAACCGTGGTTCCAGGAAAAGTTTTCTACAAGGCGGCGGAAGCAGATTTCGCGACGCAGCGGGATGTGGGACGGCGGAAGCGCGACATACGGACGATCGCATTGAAGGTGAGGCTGGAGAATCCTAAGGGGGCGTATGTGCCGGGGATGACGGCGGAGGTGCTGGTATCGCCCGCGCAGTTAAAGGGAACCGTGCAAGCCGCGGAGCAAAAGTGACAGGGAGGTGTGGTGGCGGGGCTCTGCACCGCCGGGACGGGGCCTTTCGGCTCGGCTCAGGGCGGACTTCGCCCCGTCCCCACACCTGCATTGGGAGATCGGCATGGAAGTGAACAAAGGCAATGGCGAAGGGGTTTCCCCTTCCGAGTTTAATGGCCGGACCGAGATTGCGGCGGACGCTCCCAATGCTATCGAAGTAAAGAACATCGTGAAACGATATGGCGAGTTCACGGCGGTGGACGATGTTTCCTTCGCCGTAAAGGAAGGCGAGATTTTCGGCCTGTTGGGCCCAAATGGAGCGGGGAAATCCACGCTGATCCGGATGATGACCACGCTGATCCCGATTTCGGCGGGAGCGGCTCGAGTGGAGGGGCATGACGTGGCTCGGGATCCGAATGCGGTGCGGCGGACGATTGGAGTGATTCCGCAAGCGCTGACCAGTGATCTGGATTTGACCGTGGAAGAGAACATGAACATTTATGCCAAGCTCTATGACGTTCCTGCCAAGCGGCGTAAAGAGGCGGTTGAAGAATTGCTCGAGACAGTGGACCTGACGAAGTGGCGGGAGGCGCAGACGAAAACACTCTCGGGCTGGATGCGCCGGCGGCTGGAGATCGCGCGTGGGTTGGTCCATAGTCCGAAGATTTTTTTCCTGGATGAACCCACCACGGGCCTCGATCCCGTGTCGCGCGTCGCAGTTTGGGAGATGCTGACGGCGATCAAAGCGAAACGCAAGCTCACGGTACTGATCACCACCCACTATATGGACGAAGCGGACCGGCTCTGCAACCGGATTGCGATTGTGGATCACGGGAAACTGGTGGCGCTCGATACTCCAGAAGCACTGAAGGCGAGCGTGCCGGGATCGAATGTGATTGAGGCCCACTTCGAACGGCCTCCGGACGATTGGGAAGGGCGGCTGAAGGCCTTGCCGGGAGTCACGTCGGTGCAGAACCAGAGCGCGGGGATGTTTCGGGTGCTGACTTCGAATGGGTCCGGCACGACGACCGATCTGGTGGAAATGGCGGTGGTGGCGGGCGTGCCGCTGAAAACGCTTTCGGTGCAGAACACCACATTGGACGACGTGTTCGTACACTACACGGGGCGGCAGTTGCGCGACGAACTGGTGAAGGCGTTTGGGTACACGATGCCGCAGCGACCGGGGGTGCAACCATGAATCGAATGATGGCGATTATCGAGCGCGAGATGCGGAAGTTCTTCCGCTCGCCGGCGCTGCTGATGGTGTCGATGATTTTTCCTTTGGTGCAGTTGATTGTGCTGGGGAACGCGTTTGGCGGGAAGATCCGCGACGCCAAGATGGGGCTGGTGGACGAGGACCATGGAACGCAGGCCATCCGGATCAAGGAAGCATTTGATGCGGTGCGGGCGAATGCGGGGACCTTTATCACGGTCCCTTATGACAACGAAGTGCGAGCGCGGGAAGACGTGCGCGACGGCAAGATTCAGGGAGCGGTGATTATTCCAGCGCAGTATTCGAAGATGGTGTATGAGAAAAATCATCCGCGAATCGCGCTGATTGTGGACAACAGCGACAACTTCATGAGTTCCTCGCTTCAGGAGAAGCTTACCGGTGTGACCGACGCGTTGAACCAGCCAGACGTGTCGCCGCGGTTGTTGCAGCAGACGGCGCTGGATGTGGTGGAGTTGTATCCCTATATCGAATACATGAAGTACTTGCTGCCAGGGGCGATCGCGCTGGCGATGTTTGTGTCGGCAATGATCGGCGGGGGGATGCTGTACATCGACGACAAGGCGCGCGGAATACACGAGGGATACCTGGTGACTCCGATTACTAAAGCCGAGCTGGTGTTTGGGTTGAATGGCGCGGGCGCGATCAAGGGCGTGCTGACCGGGGTGGTCATTACCTTGATCGGATCGTTGATTGCGGGCGTGAGAACGATTTTCAATCCGCTGACCATGCTGGGATTGCTGGGAATGATTCTGGCGACAGCTTCGGCGTTCAACTGCATGATGTTTCTGCTGATGGTCCGGGTGGAGGATCCGTTGGTTCCGCGCGCGACGTTTGGGATTTTGAATACACTGCTATTTTTCCCCAGCGGATCTATTTATCCGGTGCAAGCGTTTCCGGCTTGGCTTCGGGGCATCGCGTTTGTGGACCCGTTTACGTACTCAGTGCATGGATTCAAGGCGCTGCTGTTGAAGGAGAGCGGGTTGAGTGCCGTTGTTCCGGATCTGCTGTTTCTGTCGATCTTCGCGGTCGGGACGATGGCGCTGGCCGTGCCGATGTTTAAGCGGACGCTGTAGAGCTCTTGACCTCCGAAGTTACGGCCGCAGGAACGGATTACGAATCCGCACGCTGCCATACAACCGCCCGTGCCCAAAGTCCTCAGAAACGATTTCTTGCAGTCCGTAATGCTCCGCGTAGGCCCACATGTGAGCGTCAAACCAGGAGAGTTGGTACGCGGCGGCACCCTGCAGAGCGGTTCGGAACAATGCTGCGTTCGGGAAGAGCACCGGAAACTGCACCATCAGTTCCTCGGCTTCGTGGCGAGCCTCGTCGGCGCTGAGCAGCGGTTTGGAACCTGGGCGGGCGCGCGTTACGGCCGCAACAAATTCCAGGAGCCCCTGATGAGGAATGCGGGCGGTGTCTCGAAGCAGGCCTTCGCGCAGCAGATCCCTCGCCGCCGCCTGCTTCTCCGGAAAACGCGGATCAAACCGGTATACGAGAATATTGGTGTCAACGAGAAAGGCCACGTTGATAGAGTTCCTCGCGAGTCCAGCCGCGCCCTTGGGGGCTGGGCGGCCGCTTTTTCCCCGAGGTGGCTGCCTCGCGCTTGCGCTGCCGAGCGGTTGCCTGGTCGAAGAGACGGAGCCGCTGTTCTAAAGTGGCGGGGTGAATCTTCCTGGCTGCGTCGCGCTTGACCACCCGGATCGCCTCGCCCGCCGGCAACCAGTCCAGGTCGTCTCCGGGGCGGATCCGGTAACGGTCGGCGATCGCCTTAGGCAAGGTGAGCTGAAGTTTGCTGGTTACCTTGGCCATACTAGACAATTGTAACAAGGAGTGCATCCTTGTTCAATCCTTGATACAGAGGGAGACGCTCGGAGTGAGTACGAACGCAAAGCTTAGCCCCGGTCGTTGCAAGAAAGAGAGCGGCTACGATGTGGCACCTTCGGCGTCCCCGGTGGGTTGTGGCGGAGCGGCTGAATGGAGATCACGGAAGGGGCGGAGGAATGGGAGGGGGCGAGGGGAATCGGCGGGCAGGCGGAAGACGAGGTTTGTGGTGATGGAACGCGTCTTCCTTCGGGCTTTGGAACCAACATTGGACCCAACCTCGAGGCGGAGCCAGATAAAACGTCCGATGCGGCTGAGGCGAACTTTTTCGGGAGTCAGCCGGGCGGTGTAACTGGAGGCAATGCGCGCCATTTCGGACAGATTGTTCATCGGTCCGAATTCCACGTCGCTGGGGCGGGGTAACTGGCGCATGGCGTCGAGTTGACGGGCAATACTTTTGCGTCCGGCAACGCACGGCTGAGTGCGGCAATCGAGGATTCTCTCGATGGCGTAAAGAGCGGCGTGGTCGACACGTTCTCCGAAGGCGAGATAGAGGGTGTTGGTCGAGGCAACGTAGTTGAGAGGCAGCATCTGAAAGGCTTCGAGGATGGGAAGCGGTATGCTGCCCGAAGAATGGATGGTGGAGGGATCGAAGGAAGAGGCGACGGGGCATCCCCATTGCAGACCGAGAGCGGTGGTGACTTCCTGTTCCGAAGCGAAGCCAAGTTTTTCGATCCACTCGCCGATTTTTCCGTAATCGCACGCTCCATTGCGCATGGCTGCGACCGCGTCGGGCACCGAACCGTAGGCGGTCAGCAGGATCACGGCCGCGCGCGACGACGAAGTTTGCACCTCGCGCATCAACTCGAAGCCGTCGCATCCGGGCATGCGCACGTCGGTGATCACCAGCGAGTGCAAGCCGGCGCGAAACTTCGCAAGCGCCTCGGTGCCGTTCCCGGCCACATCGACCAGCCATCCGCGGCGCTGAAAGCGGGCTTCCAGAGCGGCGCGCATGCCGGCATCGTCGTCGGCGATGAGGAGCCGCTTCATCGCCCCAATCCCGAGCCGGCGGCAGGTTGGGCGGCAAATTCAGGCGAACCCTCGGGCGATTCGAATGACGAACTTGCAGTTCCATCCGAAGCCGCGGTTCCGCTGCGGGGAAGCCGGAGCCGGAAGGTGGCGCCGTGGCCGGGCCGGCTCTCAGCCTCGATCGTGCCGCCGTGTTGTTCGAGAATGCGATGGCAGACGGCGAGTCCGAGTCCGGAGCTGCCGGGGCGGGTGCTGAATCCCACATCAAAGATGCGCGGCAGGTCGTCGGCCGCCATGCCCGGTCCGGTGTCGCGCACCGCGATTTCGAGATTGTCGCCGCCACTGTCGCTTCCCCGAATCGAGAGCCATCCGCCGCCCGGCATGAAGCGAAACGCGTTGAGCGCCAGGTTCAGCAACACTTGCTAGAGGCGGTGCCGGTCGGCGGGAATGACGACGCCACGGAGGCCGTTAATCAGCTGCATTTCGACCCGCGCCTGCTTGGCCAGCGGCAACAGAAAATCGTAGGCCCAGTCGAGAAGCTGGCCCAGGTCGGTGGGGGCGAGTTCGGGCTGAGGCGTGTTGTGCAGGTGCAGCACGTTATTGACGGTCGAGGAAAGCGTGCGCAGGCCCGCCTGGACGTGTTCGATCCAGCGGTGGCTCTCGCCTTCCAGATTCGCCTCGGCTAAGAGCCCGGCGAAGAGTTCGAGGCTGCCCAGGGGGTTGCGGATTTCATGCGCCAGCAGCGCCGACATTTCGACCAGTGCCTGCTGCCGCCGGAGGTGCTCGCGATCCTGCTCGAGTTTTTTCGCCTCGCTGACATCGCGCAGGATAAAAACTGAAGTGGCATGGGCCGGGCTTGGACTCTGCTCCAGCCAAGCATGGCGGATGGCGACCCAGATGGGATGGGACGGATTCGAAGGAGATGGATTCGAAGAAGAAGAGTCCAACCAGGAGAGGGGCAATTCCGATTCTTCGCCCGTCTCGCGGGCTTGATCGAGCGCCGTCCGGAGCGCAGCGGGCAACGCATCGGCCGATTCGAAGCTGCCTCCGAGCAGGCGCGCCGTTTCCGGATTGAGAGCCGAAATCCGAGCTCCCGCTTCGATCACCAGAACGCCGCACGGCAAGCCTTCCAGAATGCGCCGCTGACGTTCGCGGATGCGGCGGTTTTCTTCGACACTGGCCGCGAGGTCGCGGTTCGTGACTTCGAGTTCCTGGCGAAGATGAACCACCTGCCCCTGCAGTTGCCCATACGTGCGCTCGAGCGAACCCGCCGCCTCGGTGAAAGAGGCAAAGGCGCGGGCCAGCGGATGCTCGGGATCACGTGCCGGATCTCGGGGGGTTGGAAAAGAGGTGGACATGCAGATCACCCTGCAACGGCGATGCCAGCCCGGCATAAATTGCCTTAGAACACTCTTATGCGGAGTGCAGAGGAAGACGGCCTATTGCGCGGCGGAGCAGGTTACGGAATAAGTGCGTTTGCTTTCCAGTAGAGACGCGGCTTGCCGCGTCTCCGCCGAAGACACTTCAAGCGCCCGGTTCCCACACCAGCCCTAGTGAGAGTTGCCAAGGCTCGTGTCCGCCAGCCACAGGTGCTCGGGGCGGATCACCGGTTGGTCTTCCGAGAGGATCAGAGCGCGTTCGATCACGTTCTGCAGTTCGCGAATGTTCCCAGCCCAGGGCTGCGTTTTCAACAGTTCGAGCGCCTCGGCGGACAATTCCGGCGCGGGCGGGTGGAAAGCATATTTTTCGAGAAAGTGCGCGGCCAGTGGCCGAATGTCGTCGGTCCGGGCGCGCAAGGGCGGAATCTCAATGGGGAAGGCCGAAAGCCGGTAGTACAAATCTTCGCGAAACTTTCCCTCGCGTACCAGGGACAGCAGGTGGGCGTTGGTGGCGGAAATGACGCGAGCATCCACGCGCACGACTTCGGCGCTGCCCAGGCGCTGCAGCTCCTTCTGCTCCAGGAAACGGAGCAGCTTGGGCTGCAGGCTCAGCGGCATCTCGCCGATTTCATCGAGGAACAGCGTGCCTCCCTGGGCCGCCTGGATTCTGCCCGCGTAAGATTGCATGGCTCCGGTGAAAGCGCCGCGGGCGTATCCGAACAGTTCCGCTTCGAGCAAGGTCTCCGGGATGGCAGCGCAATTCACCACCGCAAAAGTGCGCCCGGCCCGCGGGCTCAACTGATGAAGGGCGCGGGCAACGACCTCCTTGCCGCAGCCGGTCGGGCCCGTGATCAGGACGGTGGTGGTGCGCGGCGCCAGCAGGCGCGCCAGATGATACACGGGTTGCATGATGCGTGAGTTGCCGATCATTCCGGGCAAAGCATCTTCGAGAATGGACTGAGGGGCGCGGGCGGCGGCCGGAAGCTCGGCTTCGCCATGGTTTTCGTTCTTGCTGTCGTCGTTCTTGCTCTCCCCATAGGACGCGGGCCAAATTCCCGGAAGGGCGTTCGCTTTCTCTTCCGCGGCGACCGGAGCGCCATCGTTTTCCGGATCGAGCAACACAACTTCGATTCCGGGAAAGCGCTGGCGGACAGTTTGGCTCAATTCCTCGGAATCAAGGTCGGGCAGGCGGCGATCAAGAAAGAGGACCTGCCACGAGCCGCTCTCCAACTGGACCAGGGCTTCGGCGCCTCCACTGGCCTGTGCGACGCGGCGAACCGGGGAACGCAGACTTTCGAGAACGCGCTGGCGCACCACGTGGCTTGGGCTGGCCACCAGGATGCGGCCGGCATAGTTGGGAAGGACCGGGTAACTCGCCATACGTCGATTGGAAACGGATGCAGTTAGAAAGAGATTAGATGGAGATTAGAAGATTCTGTTGGAAGGAAACTATCGTGTAGCGCGAGAGGCAAATTTTGCTTTACATGCGACGGCATTCATAGTTGGCGGGCATTTTCTGCAGGGATTTGTTTTCAGTGGTTCGAGCCTCGAGTTCGGGGCCATCGAGATTCTCTAGCAGGGACAGAGGAAGACTTTATTTCTCGACGAACACCAGTTCACCGTTTTCGACTTTGAGATCTTTGACGCTGTCCGGCAGTTTGAGCTGATCGCGCTGCTCGGCAAGTTTTTTCTGCAATACTCCGTTGACCAGTGATGCGGGCACGGAGAGATCACCGACCTTAACCTCGGTGGCATCGAAGGTGGCGTAACCATCCTTGGAACCGAGATGTCCAGCGAGAGTGAGATAGACATCTTTGCCGGCGATTTGCGTGAGAAATTGACCGCGAACGATGTCTCCATCCATGGAAACCTGGTAATCCTTGATACTGGGAACCGCTCCGGGAAACTCCGTCGAAGGGCTTGCAGCCGGCGCGCCGGTGGAATCATTTGCGGACGTAGTCGGCGGCGCTAGTCCCGCAGCTTGCGCGAGTCCGGCCGACAATTCGCCCGAATTTATGCGTACTTCGCCCTCCCCTTCACCCGGCGCCCTGGATTGCGCGAGCCGGTTCACCTTCTCCTGGAAAGACTGCGCGTTGGCGGCAGCCGCATCGGGCGCGAGCGCACGCGCAACCGGCGCCGGCCGCTTTAACACCAGGACAAGCGTGAGAATCGAAATTGCCAGGGTTGCAAGACTGATAATGCGGCGCAGCTTCACGAAGGCACCCCCGGCCTTCTATGGTACTCGCGGGGAGAGAAAGGTTTGAGATGACGCAAGTGCTGGGGCGGTAGGGTAAAGCCTCTTCATTCCACGATGGCCAGCACGTCGCCGGGGTTTACAGCCGCGCCTGGGATCGCTGATATTTTCTTCACGACTCCCTTTTTGGGCGACTTGATTTCGTTTTGCATCTTCATGGCTTCAACCACGACGACGCCCTGCCCGGCTTCGACTTCGGAATTTTCCGCGACCAGCAGGCGCACCACCCGTCCGGGCATGGGAGCGAGAATCTTCTTCGGGCCTTTTTCGTCTCCCCCAGCTTTCTGCCGTGAGCGCAAAGATCGCGGATCGCGCAACTCGACCGCGAAGCGTGTACTGCCCACCCATACGTGGAGATCGGTGGCCGTCTGCTCGCGTTTGATTTCGTAGGCGTGGCCATTGACCAATAGGGACAAGACGTCGCGGCGCGGGATAACTGCGTCGATGGGGATGGATTGCGCGTCGAAGCGACACTCCCAACCGGCGGCGGCCTTTGCCAGCTCCAGCCGGTGGGGTTTGCCTTCTACGATGATTTCATAAACCATGAAGAGCCTGTGGCGAAACTCGAACTTCTAAAACCAGCGTCAACGCAGCGCTTCCGAGCGCCCTTTCTGTTTCCAGTTAGACGCGCCCGAAGCGGCCGGGCCTGAACCTGCCCCGCCTCCGTTCCCGTTCTTGCCGGCGGGCGAGGCCGGGTCGAGCACGGCAAACATTCCGGTGGCAATCGCGGCGATCGTCGTCTCGTCCACCGCTTCGGGTTTCAACCCCGGCCCGCTCGACAGGACAGACTGGTTGCCTTTCGCGAGCAGGCGATCCAGGTATCCGGTGTCGAGCCTTCCAGCTTGGAAATCGGCATCGCGCAGGATGCGCCGGAAAAGAGAAATATTGGTCTTGATGCCCGCCACGAAATATTCGTAGAGCGCCCGCTCTAGACGCATGATGGCCTGATGCCGGTCGCTTCCGAAACCGATCAGTTTGGCGAGCAGCGGGTCATAATCCATGGGAACGTTCCAGCCCTCGTACATACCGCTATCGCGACGGATTCCCGGTCCCGAGGGCGAGAGCAGCACCGTGATCTTGCCGGGGCTGGGGAAGTAGTTGTTGTCGGGATCTTCGGCGTAGATGCGGCACTCGATGGCGTGCCCGCGAATCGCCAGGTCGGACTGGGCGAAGGGCAGTTTGTCGCCGTTCGCGATATGGATCTGCAGGTGCACGAGATCGAGCCCGGTGGTCAACTCGGTGACGGGATGCTCCACCTGCAGGCGCGTGTTCATTTCGAGAAAGTAAAAGTTCTTTTCCCGATCGACCAGGAATTCGACGGTACCAGCATTGGTGTAGTTCGCGGCCTTCGCGACTCGGACGGCAACTTCGCCCATCCGGCGGCGCATGTCGGCGTCGACAATCGGCGAAGGTGCTTCCTCGAGGACTTTCTGGTGGCGGCGCTGGATCGAACACTCGCGCTCGCCGAGCCAGACGGCATTGCCGTGCTCGTCGGCCAGAATCTGCATCTCGATATGGCGGGGGTTGACGATCGCCTTTTCGATATAGACTTCACTGTCGCCGAAAGAACGCTGCGCCTCGCTCTGGGCGGATTCGAGAGCGGAACGAAGTTCCTGCCGCGTGTGGACCAGGCGCATGCCTTTGCCGCCGCCGCCGGCCGCAGCTTTCAGCATCACGGGGTAGCCCACGCGCTCGGCGACTTCTTCGCCTTCTTCCGGAGAAGTGAGGCCGCGCGAAGTTCCGGGAACAAAGGGCACGCCCGCTTTTTCCATCTCCTGACGGGCGCGGGTTTTCGAACCCATCATTTCCATCGACTGCGGAGTTGGCCCGATGAACTTCACGCCGGCGTCGGCGCATGCCTGCGCGAATTTCGCGTTTTCGGAGAGGAAGCCGTAGCCGGGATGAATGGCCTCGGCGCCCGAGCGTTTGGCGACGTCGAGGATCTTGTCCATCCGCAAATAGGATTCGGCGGCGGGAGACGGGCCGATGGGGTAGGCCTCGTCGGATTTAAGGACGTGGAGTGAGGCGCGGTCGATGTCGGAATAGACGGCTACCGGCGAGATGCCCATTTCGCGGCAGGCGCGTATCACGCGCACCGCGATCTCTCCCCGATTGGCGATCAGAATCTTCTTGAACATGCTTGGCTCGACACTGGCCGGTTGCCTACAGGCCGCCCCTGATTCTACCTGCGGCAGCAGGAATCTGCATGACGCAAATCACTCGCGTTTGTGATTTGCAGGCAACGGATGGACCCCGCTTCGTGGATCTGGGCCTTGTAGATTTGGAGTTCCGCAGATTTGGTCTTCGGAGCCCTTCGCCTTCGAAGCCTCGGGTAGGCTTCGTATCAGGGCATCGCTTCAGCGATGCCGCAGGTCCCTTCGAATTGAACGCCCCTTTTTGGGGCTGGCCGTCTCGGGGCGGCGGTACCTGGGCAAACGCGGGACGAGCGAGGATGCCCGTCCCGCCGTTAGCATTTACTTGTTCTGATCCATGACGATGGTGCCGCTGGGCTGTTTTTCGGCCTTGGCCTTCTTCGTGGCCATAGTCTTGTCGACCCACTCGTCGGCGGTCTTCAGGTCCTCGGAGCGGGCTGCCGGGTCATCGCACTGGATATCGGCACGTTCCCGGTACATCAGGTTCAGGTAGGCCATGGCGTCGTCGTAGTCAGGACGAAGCTTGAGCGCCTTATTCAGGTTATCGATGCCTTCCTGAACGTTGGCGGTGTTTTGTTCCTTCAGCGTGGCACAAACCTTCTTGTCCTTGGCTGGGAGGGACTCATCGGGCTTCATGCCCAGTTTGGCGCGTTCTTCCTGACGGGGCACGTAGGTCTGGGTCCAATCGATGACCGCAACCGAGTAATACGGTTCGGGGTCGTTCGGATCCAACTCCGACGCCTTCTTGTAGTACTCCTTTGCCAACGGGAATTTCTTCATCTGCAAGTAGAGATAGGCGATGCCCTTAATGCTGTTGATGTTCCTGGGATCGGTTTGCAGCACTTGCTTGTACTGGTCAATCGCCTGCTCGCCAAAGCGGTTGTTGTCGGGAGCATCGACGCCCGGAATGTACTGCTGGGCCAAGGCTGTGGCCAGGTACAGGCGGGCATTGATCAGGGTAGGGTCGAGGACGACGGCTTGCTGGAAGTGGTCGATCGCCTGCTCGAATTTGGAGTTCTTGAAAGCTTGCACGCCCTTGTTGAGGTGGTCGCGCGCCTTCAGCTTGGCGCATCCAGTGCTGCAGAGCAATACTAATGCGGCCGCGAATACCACCAGAAGTCTCTTAGTCGTTTTCATTGCTTTATGAATCTCCCTTACCACGGAGTGTGGAAATCAGAGGTGGAGAGCCGGGCGTTTCCACCCGGCTGGACCCTTCGACTGGGCTCAGGGCAGGCTCGCGAGACGCCCGTCCCTCCATCGTAGAACGGCTCTAGTTACCGGACTCGATTTTGGCCGTAATCAATCCGACTTTATCGACGCCGGCGGAATGCGCAATATCAATGACGGTGGCGACGTCGGCGAAGGGCACATTGTCATCGCCCTTCACGAACATGATTTTTTCGGCGCGGGTCTTGAAAACATCTTCCAGACGGCCCTGCAGGGTTTCCCAAGTGACGTCGTCCTGATTGATCTTGACGCCCGGAGTGTTGCCGGAACCGCGGTCGATCAATTGCACCACGATGGTGCGATCGGTGGGCGGCGGTTGTTTCTGGTCCTTGGGCGGAGGCTGCGGCACCAACGCTTCCAAACCCTTCGGCGTCAGTGGCGTGATCACCATGAAAATGATCAGCAGCACCAGCAACACGTCAATCAGCGGCGTGACGTTCATGTTTGCGTTCTGGCCCCCTTTGGGGCCGACTGCCATACCCATAACGATCTCCTAGGATGATGACTGTGCTTGCCTGCTATTGCCCGCCCGTCGGCGGGATGGTACCGGGAGCCAGGGCTCCTGACTTCTTTTGATCGGTCAAAAGACCGAGTTGGTCCACGCCGGCAGCGCGAACGTTGTCGACGACTTCGACCACCCAGCCAAAATGCGCCCGCTGATCGGCCTTCAGAAAGACGGTTTTGTCGGTCCGGTTGGCCAGCTTGTCCTTGATCTTGTCGGTCAGATCATTGACCTCGATCTTATCCGGCCCGAAGAAGACCTTGTCGTCGCGCGTGATGGCCACCAGGAGCGCGTCTTCTTTGTCGGCGTCGTGCATATCCTTGGGACTGTTGACCTTCGCCATATCCACCGGGACGCCGTGTTGCAGCATGGGCGTGACCACCATGAAGATGATCAGCAGCACCAGCATCACGTCCACCATCGGTGTAACGTTGATGTCGGAGCTGACGTTCGCCCCTTCGTTTCGCTTTGCTAATGCCATGGAATTCTGTCTCCTGCGTATGCTTGCCTTGGCGCCGCAACCGTGTGTTTGCGATGGAGAGCCGGGCGTCCTCGCCCGGCCCCACCTACGCAACTCATGGATGCAACCCGCCAGTCCTGAGACCTAAGACCTAGGACCTAAGACCTGGGTTCTTACGACCGGCGCATGCTCCGGCGCTTCAGGAAGTAATCGATCAGTTCGCTCGAGGAGTTATCCATCTCCACGTCGAACGCTTCCACGCGGCCGGTCAAATAGTTGAACATCATAACGGCCGGAATCGCCACGAACAGGCCGACGGCGGTGGTGACGAGCGCTTCGGAAATGCCGCCCGCGACCGCAGCCAGACCGGTTGCCTTTTCCTTCGCAATACCGTTGAAGGCGTTCAGAATGCCGACCACCGTTCCGAACAGTCCCACGAAGGGAGCTGTCGAGCCGATCGTCGCCAGTCCGCCCAAGCCACGCTTTAATTCGGCGTGCACGATGGCTTCGGTGCGCTCTAAGGCGCGTTTGGACGCTTCAATGGTCTCGCCAGGAATTTCGCCCGGGCTATCCTGATGGGCTTTGAATTCCATCAGGCCCGCGGTGACCACCTTGGCCAGGTGACTCTTCTTGTTGCGCTCGGCGACTTTAATCGCCTCGTCAATCTTGCCCTCGCGCAGCGCTCCGGCAACCGCGGGAGCGAACGAGCGGGACTGATTGCGGGCGGCGTTGAAAGCCATCCAGCGGTCAATCATCACGCCGATCGACCACCCCGACATGATGAACAAAACGATAACCACGACTTTCGCCAGAATGCCCATCTGCTTCCACAGCGAAATCGGGTCCCAACCGACCGAGCCCTCTTCAAAGAGCCAGGCGGCGAAAAGATGGAAATTACACAGTGCAAGTGCTGCCAGGTTCACTACCATGAGTTGCTTTTCCTCCTCGGAACTGTTTAGAACCGCTTCGTAAACTCGTTTGCTGCGTGGCTGAACGTTGCCCTCATCTACATCTGCAATCTCGCGGCCCAGCCCCCTCAAGGGCGCGTGCTAATGCGACGCCCCGATCCGAAGCCGAACTTCTCGCAGGCTGCCGCTCTCAACCGTTTGATGCCAGAAAACCAAAGTCGGCAGAATTGCTCCTGGGAGCCAAGACCGCCGCCCCGGTTTCCCGTCTCGAGAAAAGGGGGGACGGGGAGGGCTTTCAACCGCCACAAAACAATCGCTACAGGCCGCCCGGAGAGTCTAGCCTCCGGACAAGCTAAAGTTCACTACTACCTGCGTCTCCACGGCCACCGGCTCGCCATTCAGCAGATAGGGCTTATACCGCCACTGTCGCACGGCTTCGATCGCCGCCGGCGCCAGCATCGGGTGCCCGCTAATGAGTTGCAAGTTCTGAATGGTGCCATCTTTGCTGATTTCCGCCTGCAGCACAACCTGTCCTTGAATGCGGGCCTGTTTTGCCAGCGGCGGATAATTGGGTGTGACCTTCCGGATCAAAAGACCGGTCGAGACGCCCTGGGAAACGCGGATGCGCTGCGGCACCACCTGCTTCGGGATGGCTGCGGTGGAATTAACGATGCCACCGATCACGCCGCCCGACGAGCTTCCATAGCCGCCAGGGATTCCTCCCGGGACGCCGCTGCCACCGAGATCCGGTGGTGCTTCCTCTTCCTTGATCATCTGTACGTTCTTTGGAATCTTGGTGGGGGTGCGCAGTTGGCCGTTGACCAGTTCGCTCTGCATTTTCACTACCTTAACGGTAGCGACTGCGGGCGGAGGTGGCGGCGGTGGCGGCGGTGGCGGAGCCACCAGGAAAGTCATCAGCTGCGTCTTGGGCAGCGCGTCGGTATAAATCAGGGGGATCAGAATCAAGATACAGATGAGCAGAAACTGCAGAGTGAAGGAAAAGATGGTGGTGCTCAACCGCTTGGTCTTGAATCTGTTGCCTGACTCAATAAGGCTGTCTTCAAACATAAGCTTTCTCCTACACGAAACCCTAAGACAATTTAGACACCGGCCGCATCCGCTTTGCTCCCGTTCTTTCGACCTATTTTCACGGTCAATTCCCGCCTCTGCGGACAGCTTAAGATTCTACGCCACATAGCCGGATTTACACCTTAACTTTTTCCTTCGACTGGGCCCCGTTGCCGGACCGCAGCGGCATGGCAATCGGCCTTTTGCCCCGCTCGCCCCGCCATTCCTGGTAGGCAACCAGAATCGGCGCGGCAATCGCAATCGAGGAATAGGTCCCGATCAGAATCCCGATCACCAGGGCGAAGCTGAACCCATGCAACACTTCGCCCCCGAAAAGGAACAAAGCAAGCACGGTAAGGAAAGTTAGGCCCGCTGTCAAGATCGTTCTGCTCAGGGTCTGATTGATGCTCTTGTTGACGATGTCAGCCAGCCGGTCCCGCCGCAGCAGTTTGACGTTTTCCCGGATGCGGTCAAAGACCACGATGGTGTCGTTATTGGAGTATCCGATCAGGGTAAGAATCGCGGCGATCACGGTCAGCGAGATTTCCCAGTTGAGCAGCGAGAAGGCGCCCACCGTAATCAAAGTGTCGTGGAAGACAGTCAATACCGCCGCCACGCCGTAGATCCATTCGAAGCGCAGCGCCAGGTAAATCAACATTCCGCCCAGCGAATAGAGGGTAGCCAGAATCGCTTGCTTGCGGAGTTGCTGCCCAACTTGTGGGCCCACGATCTCGACGTTGCGGATGCCAAAGTCGGAGACAAAGAAACTTTCTTGCAACGAAGAAACCACGGCCGGACCGGTCACACCCTTCAACTCATCAATCGAGCCGAGCACCCCGCTCTTGGTTTTGTCGCGATAGTCAACGATGGCCTGAGCCAGGGCGGTGTAGCGCGGGTTGGCTTCGGCGCCCGCTCCGAGCAGGAGCGGATCCTTCTCTAAAAGATAATTGAGAATGGTTAGGGAGCTGGAGTTGTTGAGGTCCTGCTTGCCGGCTGGGGCGTTGCCTTCGAGCGCCTGAATAATCTGGGTTTTGCCCTTGTCCAGAGCCTGTTCGCTGGTCTCCTGAATATCGAGCTGAATCAGCACTTCGTTATTGGAGGCGACTCCGTAGCGCTGAACGCGGGCATTCTTCAATCCCGCTCTCTCAATCTCCGAGTGGACAGCGGACGGGTCCGGGGTATGCGCGTACTTGACGTAGACCAGCGTGCCGCCGCGGAAGTCCACACCCAGCGGGACGCCATGCCAGAACGCCATGGAACACACTCCCGCGATGCTGAAGATGAGCGAGAAGGTGAGGAAGTACCACTTTTTCCCCAGGAAATCGATGTTGGTGTCTCTAAAGAATTCCACGCTGCTTACGATCCCTTCGAAAGTCGCTATTCGCTGTTCGTCGTTCGCTTCGCTCTTCGCCCACGCAATGGTTTAGCGAACAGCGATCAGGGAACGACGCCAGCGCCCTCTAGATGCTCAATGCTTCGCCGCGCTGCTTCCTGCTCAACACCCAATCAAAGATCACGCGCGAGACAAACACCGCCGTAAACAGGTTTGCCAAGAGACCAAAGACCAGCGTCGTGGCAAATCCCTTGACCGGCCCCGTGCCGAACAGGAACAGAATCGCGGCCGAAACAATGGTCGTAACGTGCGTATCGACAATGGTGATCCAGGCGTGGCTGAATCCCTGCTCCACCGCCGAGGGCGGCGTCTTGCCATTCCTCAGTTCTTCCCGGATGCGCTCAAAAATCAGCACGTTCGAATCCACGCCCATGCCCACCGTCAGAATGACCCCGGCAATGCCCGGCAGCGTCAGCACCGCTCCGAAGTAGCCCATGAACCCAAGCAGGATGATCAGGTTCAGGATCAGCGCCACATCGGCATTCACGCCCGCCCATCGGTAATAAATCAGCATGAAGACAAGCACAGCGAGCATGCCATAGATCGCTGCCCGGACGCCGGAACGAATCGAATCGGCGCCGAGCGACGGGCCCACCGTGCGCTCTTCCAGATACTTGATGCTGGCCGGAAGCGCGCCGGAACGCAGCGTCATCGAAAGATCCTGCGTCTCTTGCTGAGTGAACCGGCCATTGATGATGCCGGTGTCATGAATGGCTTCTTTAATCACCGCCACTTCCTGCACCTTATTGTCGAGAACCACCGCCAGGTAATCGCCGACGTGCGCGGAAGTGAACGAAAAGAACTTGCGCCCACCCTCGGAGGTAAGGATAAAGCGGACTGCCGGCTGCCCGTTTTCATCGGTGCTCGGTTCCGCTGTCCGAAGATCGCGGCCAGTTACAGCCGAGGCGCGAGAGATGAGGTACCACTGTTCGCCGCCTTCGCTGTTGCGTGAACCGATGCTCTTCCCTTGCATCAGCACCGCGTCCGGAGGCAGCACGCCACCCTTGTCCTGCAACGCCTGATCCTGGCTCGAATAGGGTCCGCCCAGCGATTGCTTGATCTCCAGCATCGCCGTGGACTGCATGATTTCCTTCACTCGTGCCGGATCGTCCACGCCCGGAAGTTGCACCAGGATCTGATACTGGCCGAGCCCATGCTCCTGAATCACCGGCTCGCTCACCCCAAGCTGGTCAATTCGGTTGCGTATGGTCTCGATCGCCTGCGCGACCGCGCGGTTCTTCAAGTCGGCGAGGTTCTGCGACTTCATCGAAACCGTCCAGGAATTTTCCGCGCCCGAGCTGGCGTCGTACTCCGGCAGCCGGTCGGAAAT
>JBAVVP010000100.1:0-19074 GCA_049697355.1 Terriglobales bacterium | reverse complement strand
GAAGCCCGTTTGAACGAAGCCTTAGCGGCAGACGCTTTCGCGTGCTCGGTGTCGGCAGTGTGCCTATGAGCGGATAAGGTTGGGTCATAAGGAGATTGCCTATGACCCACCTTCGCAAAATGATGCTCGAAGAACTGGAGCGTCGTAATTACGCTCAGACTACCATCGATTGCTACATCCAGACGATGGAGGATTTTGCGCGTCACTTTCACCGCCCTCCGGATCAGCTCACTCCCGAGCACATTCGCGAGTACCAAGCGTATCTGTTCCGCGAGAGAAAGCTAGCCCCGTCCACCGTGACGCAACGGCTCGCCGCTCTGCGGTTCTTCTACACGCAGACGATCAAGAAAGGCTGGAGCGTGGCCGATACACCATATCCGAAGAAGGCGCGACCCCTGCCCAGCATCCTGAGCCCGGAAGAAGTGGCCCGCCTCATCGACTCGTCCCAGACTGGGTTTCATCGCATGGTATTGATGACGCTCTATGGCACGGGAACACGGCGCGCAGAGTTGGCGCGCTTGCAAATTTCCGATATCGACAGTCAACGCATGGTGATCCACATCCGCGGTGGGAAAGGGCGTCAGGACCGCGATGTCATGCTCAGTCCCACGCTGCTCGAAGCCCTGCGCGACTACTGGCGTAGCCTGAAGCGCAAACCCACGGAATGGTTATTCCCGGGCGGGTCCCGGCACACGTCCCATCGTCCCATCACTCCCCGAGCCGTGTGGTATGCGTGCCAACGTGCCGCCCAGCGGGCGGGCCTGCAGAACCGGGTTCATCCCCACACGCTGCGCCACTGTTTCGCTACGCACTTACTGGAAAACGGAGCTGACCTGCGCACCATTCAACTGCTCCTGGGACATCACGATCTGAAGGAGACCGCGATCTATCTTCATCTCTCGCGACGGCATCTCCATGCCACCGCGAGCCCGCTGGACTCGCTCCAGTTGAAAGATAAGTCACCGCAGAACCCGTAGATGAACCGGCCACCACTTGAGGTGGCCGATCTGGTTCGCGCCGCGGGACGCGCTTTCATCGAACGAAGCCGCCGATGGATCACCTGGCAACACCTCACGGTGCTGCGAGCCATCGCACGCTGTCGCACCGCCGCCTTAGGCGGGCATCTCGATCAGTGCATCGACTGTGGGTACCGTCCGGCCATCTCTTACAACAGCTGCCGAAACCGGCACTGCCCGAAGTGTCAGGCCAACGCCCGTGCTCGTTGGCTCCAAGCGCGACGTCTGGAACTTCTCCCCACGCGCTACGTCCATGTTGTCTTCACCATGCCTCATGAACTCGCGCCGCTCGCCCTGCAGAACAAGAAACTCCTGTACCATCTCTTGCTGCAGACCAGTGCCGCAACCCTCCTCGCAGTCGCTCGCGATCCCAAACATCTCGGCGCCGAGATCGGCTTCTTCAGTGTGCTCCACACCTGGAATCAAAAACTCGAACATCACCCGCACGTGCATTGTGTCGTGCCCGCCGGCGGCTTGTCGGTCGATCGCACCCGCTGGATCCACCCGCCCTACCCTTTCTTCCTTCCCGTCAAGGTGCTTAGTCGCGTCTTTCGCGGTAAGTTTGTGGCCGCTCTCAAACGCAACTTCCGGCAGGGCAAGCTGGGCTTCCATGGTCCCCTGAAACCCCTCGCTCACCCCAAAGTCTTCTCCGCCTGGATCAGAACCCTGTTCCGAAACGACTGGCACGTCTACTGCAAACGCCCCTTCGGAGGCGCCGAGCATGCGCTCCGCTATTTAGGCCACTACACCCATCGCGTCGCCATCTCCAACCACCGACTCGTCTCTTTCGCCAATGACCAAGTCACCTTTCGTTGGCGCGACTCCGCTCACCACAATGAACACAAGTTGATGGCCCTCACGCTCGATGAGTTCCTGCGCCGCTTCTTGTTGCACACGCTGCCCAAAGGCTTCGTCCGCATCCGCCACTTCGGCGTTCTCGCCAACCGCCGGCGGACCGCTCTCCTGCCGCTTTGCTATCGACTACTCGACGCAGAACAACCGTCGCAATCCGAACCAGAAGCGTCGCTGGCTAAGCAGCCGCAACCACTTTGGCGCTGTCCCAAATGTGGCGGCCCCATGGTGGTCCTCGAAAGACTAACTGCTGCCCAACTCCAACTCCGTTCTCCGCCCTTTCTCATCGGAGCCGCTCCATGAAACTCTCATTCCGATCTCGCTCGCTCCGTGCCTCCCAGCACGACAGGCCTCGTGCGCTTTCGTTGCCCACCCACCAAGCTCTTGGCTTCGAGCTTTCGTTTGCAAACTACAATCGAACCAATCCGGCCGACGCTCCGGTTACTCGATGCCCGATTCCCCGAGTCTTTTCTCATCACTACAACGCCATTGAATTTGCATAGACGCTTCCTCGCCGGCGGCTTCCTTCAAACAGCTGTATCGGACGCGCCCCGCACGCCCCAGAAATCTACCTGCTACTCCATATGGGGCGCGTCCGATACAGCACTAGCGTTTCTGGATAACTTCCTGTTTGCCGACGACACCGGAGTTGCAAGCCCACCAATGCCCGCGATGGCCGGACCTCAGGCCCTTGTTGGCTTGCTCGCGAACCGGGCACTTACCGCAGGATGTGGTGCTCATCGCCGTACCGTTGTGTTGGGGCCTGCCGAATATCTGCTGGATCGCGTCATCATGCTTGCGAGCCAACCAGGAAAAGGGAACAGCTGCGGGCGCCGTGCGCTCCGATAACAAGTGCCTGCTCGATGTCGGCGGTTTTGGATGGCCCGGAGATGAAAATGCCAAAACCGGGGCGCTCGAGACGAATGCGATCATAAGCCTGCTGCATGTTATGAACAATCTGGCCGGCCGGCACGATCAAGACAAGGTGCTGGGCCACCACGAAGATCGCCCGATGCGGACCGAGAGCGCTTCCCGGCACCCACACGGCACCGTTCTCCGCGACGCCGAACTCGCCCGCGACGATGGCGAGATCGATCCCCTCGAGCTCGTGTGGATCCTTTAGGGCGGCGAGATCAACATTGGCCCTGCCTACATTCGGAATAAGGGAGGCGATCTTGTGCGCCTGGGTGTAGGACTCGAATTTCCCAAGCTCGGCGTTGACCTCCGCGAGGCTTGTGACGCGAACGAATTTGCCGCCCACGGAGCCGAACGCTTCGGCAAACTGTCTCTCGGAGTCGACATAGGTAATGGCAGTCGGCGCCTCCGGCAGCGGCGACACTGGAGGTGCGCTGCGGCGCAAGGAGGCGAGGATGGCGTCCCGGCTGTTCACTTCGACTCCTTCTGAATAAGGTCACGAAAGCTCTGTCGCGGCATCGGCGGCAGCTCGCGCTGACGCCCCCACGCGTTCCAGGGACCATACACGAAGGCCCGTGGGAGCCGCGGCAGAATCCAGCGCATGAGCCTGCCTGCGGGCCGGTAGGCCCACGGCCTCGCCAGAACGGCGCTCATTACGGCCATGCCGAGGCGCTTGTAAAGCGGCACTACTTTCTTTCGGACCAGCTCTTGGCGGAAGGCATACAGTTCGTGGTGCAGATCGATCTTTACCGGGCAAACGTCGGAGCAGGAACCGCACAGGCTCGAGGCAAACGGCAGGCTGCCGAACTTGCGGGCGTCCCGCAGCGGGGCTAGTAACGAACCGATCGGACCTGGGACGGTGTAGCCATAGCTGTAACCGCCTGAGCGCCGGAACACCGGGCAGGTGTTCATACAGGCACCGCAGCGGATGCAGGAGAGCGAACGGCGAAAAGTCTCCTGCCCAAGGATCGCGCTGCGGCCGTTGTCGACAATGACCACATGCAGTTCGCCGCCGGGCGTTGAAAGTGGGCCGTGAAAGTGTGTGGTGTAAGTGGTCACCGGCTGCCCCGTCGCGCTGCGGGCGAGCAACCGGAGGAAGATGGCGAGATCCTTAGCCCGGGGTACAATTTTCTCCACCCCCATACAGGCGATGTGCACCGGAGGCAGGCTCGTTCCCATGTCGGCGTTGCCTTCGTTCGTGCAGACGACGAAGCCGCCGGTCTCGGCGATCGCGAAGTTGACACCGGTGAGGCCCGCCTGTGCCGCCATGAACTTCTGCCGCAGATGCGAACGCGCCGCCTCGGTGAGGTACTTCGGGTCGGACGCACCCTCGACGGTCCCCAATTCTTTGTGGAACAAGTCACCGATATCTTCTTTCTTCAGGTGAATCGCCGGGAGCACGATGTGGCTCGGTGGCTCGTGGCGAAGCTGCACGATGCGTTCCCCGAGATCCGTATCCGTCACCTCGATGCCGTGTGCTTCGAGGTAGGGATTCAGGTGACACTCCTCGGTAAGCATCGACTTCGATTTCACCAGCCGGATGAGGCCCCGCTCCGCGAGAATACGGTGCACGATGGCGTTGTGCTCCGCACCATCGCGCGCCCAGTGCACCTGGATGCCGTTGGTCCTGGCGTTGCGCTCAAATTCCTCCAGGTAGTCGGCGATCCGTGACAAGGTGTGCGCCTTGATGGCTGCGGCAGCCTCCCGCAGAGCCTCCCATTCCGGAATGCTCTCAGCCTGGCGATCGCGCTTCAACCGTACGAACCACAGTGCCTGGTCGTGCCAGTGTGCTCGCTTCTCATCCGCGACAAAAGGCACAGCTTTCTCAGCGTGTCCGATCATGAGAGTCTCGCGCCTTCCAGGATTTCCGCGACGTGCATCACTCGCAGCGGCTTGTTCTGGCGGCGGATGAGGCCGTCAAGGTGCATAAGGCACGACGTGTCAATGCCGGCAATGATCTCCGCCCCCGCCTTCTCGTGGTCGGCGATCCGGTCCCGGCCCATCAAGCAGGAGACCGCCTCCTCGTTCACCGCAAAGGTGCCTCCGAAACCGCAGCACTCGTCGGAGCGGGTGAGTTCAACCAGTTCGATGCCCCGCAACTGGGCGAGAAGGAACCGCACTTTGTTGAAGGGTTTCACCATGAGCTCTGAGGAGTTCCCGAGCCGCAGCTCTCTCAGGCCGTGACAGCTCATATGTAGTCCCACTTTGCGGGGGAAGTCACCGTCAACCTTGACGACCCGGGCGAAGTCCACCAGGTATTCGCAGAGCTCGAACGTCGTCGTGCGGAGGTGGTCAAAGTCAGGCTTCCCCTCCAGCCATTGTGCGTAGTGATTGCGCACCATCGACACACAACTTCCCGAGGGCGCTACTACGTGGTCATATTTTCCGAAGATTTTGAGAAATCTCTCTGCCAGCGGCCGCGCATACTCCGAGCAGCCCGAGTTCGCCATGGGCTGGCCGCAGCATGTCTGTTCCTCGGGAAAGTCGACATCGACGCCCAGACGTCGCAGCACTCGCATGGTCGCCAGCCCGACTTGCGGGTACAACTGGTCGACATAACACGGTATGAAGAGACCTACCTTGGGCATCGAGTCCTCGTCACCATGAATGGTGTTCACCCGCGAATCGCTTCGCCCAAACTCTTGCCCAGATCGCCTAGCCTGCTTAGGCCCGACAGCAGCCAGGCTATGCCGCTGGTCACGCTCGCGCCGCTAATGCGCGACCAGACGGGTGAACGGATATACATACGCTTGCATAAACACCAGCACTCCCACCAGGCATGCCAGAGCAATACTGTGCCAGAACACGTAGCGCAGGATGTCGCCCTCGTGTCCATACCATTCGGTTGCCGTACTGGCAACGACGATGCTTTGCGCATCGATCATTTTGCCCATGACCCCACCCGCACTGTTGGCAGCGCCCATCAGGATGGGAGAGAGCCCGATCTGTTGCGCGGAGATCTTCTGCAGGCTGCCGAACAGAACGTTGGACGAGGTGTCCGAACCGGTGAGGGCCACACCCAACCACCCGAGTAGCGTTCCGAAGAACGGATACATCACCCCGGTTCGTGCGAAGGCCAGGCCCATGGTGGCGTCCACACCCGAGTAGCGGGTGAGGATGCCCAGCGAGAGCATGGCGGCGATAGTCATGAGCGAGAATCGGACGTGCCACAGGGTTTGCCACCACATGGCGACGATCTTCGGAAGCGAGAGGCCCATGATGAAACCGGAGATGGTCGCCGCGAACAGGATCCCGGACCCGGTAGCCGAGAGCCAGTTGAAGCCGAACACTGCGGCTTCGGGCGTAGGTTTCGCCACCACCGGGGGCATGCGTTGGGACAGCTTGTTGAGACCGGTCACGGGAATCTGCGGGTTGGTGATCTTGCTAGGCGCGGTCGACCAGGTGCTCATGGATGTGAACACCTTTTCGGGAGTATTCATGACCTTCTTGCCGGTGAACGTGCCCCAGCAGAAGACGCATACCATGAGTACCAGCCAGGGCAGCCACGCGCGAGCGACCTCGCCGCGGCTGTAACCGTGATGACCGCGAGCGGCGCGCTGCTCACTCTCCTGGTGGCCCTGGTGCCCCCAAATCGTTTTCGGATGCCATACCTTGAGGAACCCGATCAGGCACAACATGGAGACGATGGCCGCAACAACGTCCGTGAGCCACGGCCCATGGAAGTTTGAAACCAGGTATTGCGGGATGGCGAAAGTGACACCAGCGATGGCGATGGCCGGCCAGATTTCCTTCATCCCTTTGTACCCTGCGTATGCCCACACCAGCCAGAACGGTACCAGCACGGAGAAGAATGGCAGGATGCGGCCGACCTGTGCGCCCAGAACAACCTCGCTATAACCGGTAACCGCGGCGAGAGCAATGATGGGCGTGCCGAGCGCGCCATAGGCCACAGGGGCGGTATTGGCGATGAGGGACAAGCCCGAGGCCTGCAGCGGCTTGAAGCCCAGTCCGATCAGAATCGCTGCGGTCACCGCGACCGGCGTTCCAAACCCGGACGCGCCCTCAAAGAACGCACCGAAGGAAAAGGCGATCAGCAGCAGTTGGAGGCGACAGTCCTGAGTGATGCCCGTCATGCTTTCCTGCAAGACCTTGAAGCGGCCGGTCTCCAGCGTCATGCGGTAGAGAAAGATGACGTTCAGGATGATCCATCCGATGGGGAAAAACCCGAAGCAGGCGCCATAGATCGCGGTAATGCTGGCCATCTTGACCGGCATATGGAAAACGCCGACGGCGATTAGCAAGGCAGTGACCAGGCCCATCATGGCGGAGTAGTCAGCCCTCGTGCGGAAAATCGCGAGGGTCCCGAGGAGCACGATGACTGGGAGGGCGGCGAAAATCGTGGAAAGCCACCAGTGCCCCATGGGATCGTAGCCTTGCGCCCAGGGCGTGGCGGGCGTCGCGCCGATCCAGGCCAGGACGACGATTGCGGCCGTGACTAAGGCCATCAGGATGGCGGGCAGCGGTCCCCCGCGTTGTGGCTTCGGTGCAGCGGGTTTGGTTTGAGCGGCAATTGCCATTTTTTGCCTCACAAAAAACGGAAGCGATTGTACACCCTTTTGTCCGCTGCGCAGAGAAACTTGTCTGCGCGCAGCCCGCTTCTTGGTGTAACATTCCAGCCGGCCTGTTGTGGCTTGGCCGCCGACCGGGCCGGCAGTTCCCGGGAGAGAACCCCATGGAAGCGCGTATCCTCGATCAGTTCCGCGCTGTGGTTGGCCGGGGTCTGATTACCGAACCCAGCGACCTGCACACGTATGAATGCGACGGGCTGACCAATCTCCGCGTGCTGCCACTAGCGGTTCTGTTGCCCAAGTCCACCGCGGAAGTGCAGGCCATCGTCCGCATCTGCAGTCGCGAGAAGATCCCTTTTGTCGCCCGGGGTTCGGGCACGGGATTGAGCGGTGGCGCGCTGCCGATCGAAGGTGGCATTGTCATCAGTCTCGTTCGCATGAACCGCATCCTGGAAGTTGATATCCCCAATGCGCGCGTCGTGGTCGAGCCCGGCGCGATTAACGCGGAGGTCACGCAACGGGTTGCTCCCTACGGGTATTTCTATGCTCCCGATCCTTCTTCACAAGCGGTGTGCAGCATTGGCGGCAATGTGGCGGAGAACTCGGGCGGCGCCCATTGTCTGAAATACGGATTTACGACAACGCACGTGCTGGCCCTCGAGGTGGTTCTCCCCGACGGATCGCTCGTACATCTGGGAAGCCGCGCTGTCGACCGCCCGGGATACGATCTGCCCGGAGTTTTTGTTGGATCGGAAGGCACGCTGGGCATCGCAACCAAAGTCGCGTTGCGCATCGTGAAGAAACCCGAAGTCATCCAGACGCTGCTGGCCGCCTTTCATTCCACCAACGAAGCAGGAGCCGCGGTAAGCGGGATCATTGCCGCGGGCATGCTGCCCGCCGCCATCGAGATGATGGACAATCTCGCCATCCAGGCGGCTGAGGCCTCGGTGCACGCGGGATATCCGAATTGCGGCGGATTGCTGCTGGTCGAACTCGACGGCCCAGCCGCCGAAGTCGAACACCTGATGGAGCAGGTAGGCGAAATCTGCACGCAATGCGGCGCGTGGGAGATTCGCGTCGCCCAGTCGGAAGCGGAGCGCGCAATTGTTTGGAAGGGCCGAAAGGCTGCTTTTGCCGCCATGGGACGCATCTCACCGAACTACCTCGTGCAGGATGGCGTCATCCCACGTACCGCGCTCCCCAAGGTGCTGAGCGAAATTGAAAAGATGGGCGCCGCCGCGGGCCTGCGCGTAGCCAACGTATTCCACGCGGGCGATGGCAACCTGCATCCCCTGGTGCTCTACGACGTCCGCATCCCCGGTCAGGAAGAACGCGCGTACGAACTCTCTGTAAATATCCTGCGGCTCTGCATAGAATGCGGGGGTTCCATCACCGGAGAACACGGCGTGGGCGAGGAAAAAAAGGCGATGATGTCGGAAATGTTCTCGGAACCCGATTTGGAGACCATGCAACTGGTGCGCTGCGCGTTCGATCCGCAACACCTTTCGAATCCCGGCAAGGTGTTTCCTCGAACGTCTCTGTGCGCCGAAAGGACGGGGCCGTACCAACCGCATCCGCTGGAGATCGCCGGAGTCGCGCAGTTCTTCTAGGAGTCGGCGCCGACCTGCAGCCCCTAAAGGGGCGGTTGAAGAGTAACGTCTTGCGGCATCGCTAAAGCGATGCCCTGATACGAATCGTGGTTGCGCCACGGGCGGTTCGCCCACGGCGCACACCTTAGGTCAGATATCGCGGCACGCCATGGAAACCCGCTCATCCTCGGGAGTTTCAGTCGCTGGCGTTGAAGCCGCATGGAGCGACCTGCGCGCCATCTGCGGCGTCGAGCACATGCATCTTGCCACCCATGAGGACCTCGTTGATGGCGTGCAGCCGCAAATGGTGATCGAACCCGGCAGCCCGGATGAAATTGCCCGGGTGTTGAAGACCGCAAGCGGCGCTGGTTTGCAGGTCCTCCCGCGCGGCGGCGCGACCAAGATGGAGTGGGGCAATCCTCCCCGCGGCGGCGATTTGATTATTTCCACTCGGCGCCTGAACCGCATCGTGGAACATGCCTGGGGCGACATGACGGCCACTGTCGAAGCCGGTTGCACACTGCGGCAATTGCAGCAAACCCTGGCCGAACACGGCCAGCGCCTGGCGCTCGATCCGCCTTGGCCCGACAAAGCCACGATCGGAGGGACCCTGGCCACGAATGACAGCGGCCCTCTCCGGATTCGTTTCGGCTCGTTGCGTGACTTGATCATCGGGGTCACCTTGGCTTTGGCGGATGGCACGCTCGCCAAGAGTGGCGGCAAGGTGGTGAAAAACGTGGCTGGCTATGACTTGCCGAAGCTGGCCACGGGTTCGTTCGGCACGTTAGGAGTCATCACCCAAGCGATTTTCCGTCTGCACCCGATCCCGCGTGAAAGCCGAACCTTGAGTTTCTCGGCCCCGGACAACACAGCCATGAATGTTCTGGTTCTCGCCATTTCGGATTCGGCGCTGGTTCCTACCGGCTTGCAAGTTTGTGCCTCAGATACCTCGCTACCCGAGATCGATCTCCGTTTTGAAGGGACCGGCGCCGGCTGCGATGCGCAAGTGGGTCAGGCCGTGCGGCTCGCCGCCGGCTGTCGTCAGATCGAAGCCCAGCCAGATGTTTGGAATGCGCCTGCAGTGCTGTGGGACGGGCACGAACCGTCCGTCGTCTGCAAGTTTACGTTGCTACCGGCGAGTATGAAGACTTTTTTCGCCAAAGTGAGGGGAGTGGCTGAGCACGCGCATTTGCGCTGGCGGCTGGTGGCGCAAGCGGTGGGAGCCGGATGTCTCCGCCTGGAGGGAGACGGAGCCGCTCCTGATGTTTTTCCGAGCGCGATTATGGAACTCCGGCAGGACCTGGAATCCCATGGCGGTTCACTGGTTGTTCTGCGCTGCCCTTCGGAAGTGAAATCGAAGCTCGACATTTGGGGAAGCCCCGGCGATGCCTTGCCCTTGATGAAGAGTATCAAGGCACAATTCGACCCTGCGGGAGTGTTGAACCCGGGCCGGTTCGTTGGAGGGATCTGATGACCGATCTAACGCCCGAGCCCGCGGCCCCCAATCGCCAGTCTCAACGCGGAGCTTTCGATTCGCACCATCCTCCTGCGACCGACCTGATCGATAAGTGTGTGCACTGCGGCTTTTGCCTGGCCACTTGCCCGACCTACGCCCTCTGGGGCGAGGAGATGGATTCACCGCGCGGGCGTATCTACCTGATGAAACTCGGGCTGAAAGAAAACGGGCAGGTCCAGCTCGATCCGACGTTCGTCAACCACATGGACAATTGTCTCGGCTGCATGGCCTGCCTGACGGCGTGTCCCTCGGGAGTGCAGTACGACAAACTGATCGAAGCCACACGCGCCCAGATCGAACGCAATTACCCCCGCCCGATGGCCGACCGGATCCTGCGCCGAATGATGTTTGAGCTTTTCCCGCGGCCGGAACGGCTGCGTTGGCTGCTCGGGCCCATGCGAGTCTACCAGCGTTCGGGATTGCAGTCGCTGGTGAGGAGAAGCGGGCTGCTCAAATTGTTTCCCGCAAGCCTGGGCGCAATGGACGCCCTGATGCCGTCGCACTCGAAGAATACGAGCGGCGGCGTTCTTCCGGAACGCGTCGAGGCGCAGGGCGAACGGCGCTTGCGCGTGGGGCTGTTACTGGGATGCGTGCAGAGCGTTTTCTTCCCCGAAGTGAATGCCGCCACGGCCCGGGTATTGGCCGCGGAAGGCTGCGAGGTGATCATTCCCAAGGACCAAGGCTGCTGCGGCGCTCTCATGATCCATGCGGGTGAAGAGAAGCAAGCCCTCGATTACGCGCGGCGCACCATCGACGCCTTCGAACGGGCGCAGGTGGACCATGTGGTGATCAACGCCGCCGGCTGTGGATCCAACATGAAAGACTATGGCTACCTGTTGCGCGAGGACACCCGATACGCCGAGCGTGCCAAGGCATTCTCCGCCAAGTGCCGCGACATCTCGGAAGTTCTGGCGACACTGGAGCCGCGAGCCGCCCGCCATCCCCTTCCCCTCAAGGTCGCTTACCACGACTCGTGTCACCTGCAACATGCGCAGGCGGTGCGAACCCAGCCGCGCGCCGTGCTGGGCAAAATCCCCGGACTGCAACTCTTGGAACCCGCGGAAGCGGCGCTGTGCTGTGGCTCGGCTGGAATCTACAATCTGGTGCGCCCCGGTTCCGCCAAGGAACTCGGAGAACGCAAGGTGCGGAACGTGCTGGCAACGAATCCGGATATTGTCGCTTCGGGGAATCCCGGCTGCTTGCTTCAGTTGCAAAGCGGGCTCAAGGCCAGCGGCAGCGGACTACCGGTGGTTCACGTGGTAGAACTGGTGGATGCTTCCATTCGAGGCTTGCCGGCACAGTCTCTACTGGAGCGCTGAGTCTCTGGGTGGCAACCGCCTGCAGGAAAATAGCCAAGGAGGGCCCAGGCCATGACGGCCGTGATCCGTGAAGACATTCTTCAGAAGTTCCCGGATATCTTCGGGACCAAGAAGGTGAACGGCCGAGAGGTCAATGTCGAACAGACGATTGCCACGCTCACCCAGGAACTGAATCCCCATATTGGCGCTGCCCTAACCGCACGCCGGGCGCTGCTGCAATCCCCCGCAACGGTTCGCGAGAAGTATGCCTGGCCAAAGTGGGACGACAAGTTTGAAGATCCTGCGAGCGGGCAGTTTTGGACATTTCGCCACATCGTCCAAGGCCAAATTGATAATTTCCTCGGTCGAGACAGCGAGTGGCGCTGGCGCCTGAACGATGAGGCGCCCATCCCGCGGGACGCACATCCGTTGACTAATCCCGGTTTGGAACTCACCGGGCCGTGGCATCCGCTGGATATGGCCTTCAACGCACTAAATAGCGAGGCGCCTATGAATATGCCGGACTTTGAAGACGCCTCTCCGCCCCACTTCCAACCCGACGGCACGCCCACGAGTCAGCCCGTGGGAGTATTTGCGGCCATGCAGAACGCCAAAGAGATTTTCGAAGGCCGTTGGGACGGCCGTCCCTATGAGGTGGTGAAGAAGGGACAAAAGCGCGCGTACAAGATCAACACCTCGTCCGCGCAGTGGCCGACCCGGTTTGGCCGGCCTCCTGGCATCCACCTGCGCTACGACCACATTCGGGTCGAAGGGCGACCGGTGCCCGCGATGATTCCCATCGCAGTCCTCTGGACCCTGAACAACTATGAGTCTCTCAAACGCGCCGGCACTGGCGTCTATTACTACATCCCAAAGCTTCAGACTCCTCAGGAAGCCCTCATTGTGGAGAAACTTCTGACGCGGCTGGAAGGAATGATTGGTGTCAAGCCCGGCACCATCAAGATCAAGATGCTCTATGAGGAGGGAAACGCAGGCCGGTTTTTGCCCGCCATCGCCTGGGTGTTGAGGCGCAGGCTGCTGGGGACCAACGTCGGCCGCTGGGACTACCTGGGCAGCCTGATCGAGATGTGGAAGGACGACCCGCAAGGCGTTTTTCCGGATCCGCAGACCATCGGCATGGCATCCCCGAACATGATTGCCTATCAGCGATACAACGCCCTGATGATGCTCATGGCCGGCATGAAGGATGGCGAGCTAAGTCAGGGCGCGCCCATCGGTGGGATGGCGGCGGTCATGATCTATCAAGCGAGCGATCCCTATGGCCGCTCGAGGTATAACCCACTGGCACTGCGTGCAATCGTCATCGACAAGTTGCGAGAGCGCCTGCTGGGTCTCATGTTTGTGCCTGAGGAGCCGCTGCCCGCTGGTCCACCGCCTACCCTGGAGGACGTTCTAACCGGACGAGTGAAGGGACGGCTTTATGATGCCTACCGTCAAAGCTGGGTCGCCAGCCCAGAAACAGCTTATGTGGCTGCTGGCAATGCACCCTTGCGGACCCCCGTTGAGCAGCTTCAGTCCGTCATCGATGCACCGCGAGAGATGGCGGACGTGAAAGGCCAGCCGGTGCCCACCGTCGCCAGTGGTCTGGCGGACGCGGAGCGGCTCCTGTTTCAATCCCGCGGCTTATTAAACCCGCAAGGCAAGATCACGCCCTCGGTCATCACTACGACCATGCTGGACACGCCGGAGAAACTCTTCACGCAAGAACTTTGGGACTCCATCTACAGAGTCCCAAAGGGTGAGATCACCATTGAACACATCCAGCACGCGTTCTACATGGCGGCGAACTACGGTTTCCAGATCCTCAACGGTAACTTTGCGGCGGCCATCGACGACTACGAACTGAAGCTGCGGTTCATGAATGACCTCGCCACTTATCGGATCGATGTGTCCTGGCTGTGGGCCCTTGTCCATCACCAAGCCGTCATCACCAAGAACGGTTACTTGCAGCGGACAAAGCTCACCGAGGATGGGGTGGTGCTGGCTGCGAGTTCCTCGGAGGTCAAGGCCGGAACCCGCTTCACCGGGGAACTGTTCGAGAAGGTCTGGGACTGTCACAACGAATGGACAGCGGAGTTCTTCGCCGAACTGGACCGCCGTGGCGATCCAGGCCGCTTCGACCGCGCCAAAGCGCCCATCATCATGGATCTCTTGAAACGGCAGCTGCTTTCGCCCCGCTACATCCAGCACAGCGCCCGCGCACTCTTCGTCGTGGGGCAGTCGGACAAACAGGAGCGCGCGCAGGTTCTGGAGGCGATCTTCGATCTCTCCCGCGAAGAGATCGTCAAGCGGGTTACGGCCCGCACCCTGAGCCAAACCGTCTTGGCCGCACACGACTATGTGTATGACATCTTCCCTGCATCGTAGGAGAGCAGCGCCCGGCACGAGCGTCTTCTCCCGCCCCGAATATGTAATATGTCGAATTTCCAGGAGTTGCTTGCCCTCGGCACGATTCGCCGCCCAAAGGTTCTCGACTGCGAGCGCCCGGGAGCGCAACAGTCCGCATTAACATGCTTCCCGCACTGCTAATGCCAACGAATCCGGCGTCGATAGTTAGATAAATTATAGGAAGCTCGCCCGCTAAGGTCGCGGAAGTCGGCAAACCTATTGCGGCCCCTCGACAGCTAATAAGCTATTGCGCCCAGTACGGAGCCCGTCTGCCAGTCACAGGTGCGTGGCCTCACATTGAATTGTGATTGGAGTCACTGCGTGGCCGGGAAGCGGGGTGTTATTCAAGCGCACACCATGCTAGGGGAAAAAGGCCGCAGGCCCAATTTTCCGGGTATCGCCCACTTGTTCCCTGGCAAAGAGATGACCGCGAGGTGAGCCCATGCTCCCGCCGAAGGATGCGTTGTCCGGGGCCCTGCAACAGAAAGGCATCAATCGCCGCCGCTTTCTAAAATTCTGCAGCCTAATGACGGCCACTCTGGCGCTGCCTCCGCGCTATGTCGCCCAGGTGGCCGCCGCGCTGGGGAAAGCCAGGAAACCCGTGTTGGTCTGGTTGCAATTTCAGGACTGTGCCGGGAACTCTGAGTCCATTCTCCGTTCCAGCCATCCCAGCGTGCTGGAAGTGGTTTTGGATCTGCTTTCCTGGGAATACCACGAGTTGGTGATGGCCGGGGCCGGCCACCAGGCAGAGGCTGCTCTGGAGCGCGTCGTGCGCGAAGAGAAGGGCAAGTTCATTGCGGTGGTCGAGGGTGCAGTCCCCCTCGCTGACGACGGTGTGTATTGCACGGTGGGTGGCCGGACCGCACTCGATATTGCGCGCCACGTCTGCCCGAACGCTGCCGCCACCATCGCAGCCGGAGCGTGCGCGTGGGATGGAGGACTGGTGCGGGCTTATCCCAATCCCACTGGCGCGGTCGGTATCTCAGAGGCGGTGCCGGAGGCCACCGTGATCAATCTCGGTGGCTGCCCGCAGAATCCGGTGAACACTGCCGCCGTGCTGGTCCATTACCTGACTTTTGGCCAGCTGCCCGCCGTGGACCAGTACAACCGGCCTCTGTTTGCGTACGGGCGCATTATTCATGACCAATGCGAGCGGCGCGCCCACTACGACGCCGGCCGTTACGTTCAGGAGTGGGATGACGAAGGGCATCGCAAGGGCTGGTGTTTGTACAAAATGGGCTGCAAGGGCCCGCAGGCGACCTTTAACTGTCCCTCGGTGCGTTGGAATGATGGTACGAGCTGGCCGGTGAAGGCCGGGCACGGCTGTCTGGCGTGTGCCTCGCACCGCTTCTGGGACGTTCGTTCGCCTTTCTACGAACGGCTGCCGCAGGTTCCTGGCTTCGGCGTAGACGTAACTGCCGGCGAGATCGGGTTGGGACTCACCGCCGCCGTGGCTGGCGCAACGGTCGTCCATGGGATCGCCAGTGCGGTTCGTGACCGCATGCGGCCCATGCCAACAGCAGGACCACCGGCAGCGAGCAATGAACCGTCGGGGAAAGCATAGGAGGAGCCAATGGCACGCATCGTGGTTGACCCGGTGACCCGTATTGAAGGCCACCTGCGCATCGAGGCAGAAGTCAATGGTGGTGCGGTGTCCGATGCCTGGAGTTCAGGAACTATGTTCCGCGGCATCGAACTGATCCTGCGCGGCCGCGATCCGCGCGAGGCCTGGATCTGGACGCAACGAATCTGCGGCGTATGCACCACGGTCCATGCGTTAACTTCGGTGCGCGCCGTCGAGGATGCGCTCGGCATCGAGGTCCCGGAGAATGCCAACCTGATCCGCAACATCATTGGGGCCAGCCAATACGTGCAGGACCACGTGATCCACTTCTACCACCTGCACGCGCTGGATTGGGTGGATGTGACGCTGGCGCTCAAGGCTGATCCGGGAAAGACCTCGCAACTAGCCGAATCCATTTCACCTTGGCCGAAATCCAGCCGCGCCTATTTCAAGGCAATCCAGGATCGGGTCAAGGCGCTGGTCGAAAGCAAGCAGTTGAGTTTGTTCAGCAGCGGATATTGGGGGCATCCCGCGTACCACCTGCCGCCCGAGGCGAACCTGCTGGCCGTGGCCCACTACGTGGAAGCGCTGGAGTTTCAGAAAGACTACATCCGCATCCATGGGGTGCTGGGAGGGAAGAATCCGCACCTCCAGACGTATCTGGTCGGCGGGATGTCCACTTCCATGGATCCCAACGAACCGCAGGCTCCGATCAATCCCGAGCGAATCACTTTTCTCGCCGAGTTGGCCAGCAAGGCGCAAGCCTTTGTCGATCAGGTCTACATTCCTGACGTTCTGGCGGTTGCCGGGTTCTATCGCGATTGGTTCGGACGCGGCGAGGGTCTGGGGAATTTCCTCTCCTATGGCGACTATCCGCAGGGAGGCATCAAGGATTCTTCTCGCTTCTTCTTGCCGCGCGGAGCCATCTTCAACCATGATCTTTCCAAAGTGCACCCCGTTGATCCGAACAACGTCGCCGAGTATGTGACTCACTCCTGGTACGACTATTCGGACGGAAACCAGAACGGAAAGCATCCTTATCAGGGGGAGACCAACCCTAAGTACACAGGCCCGAAACCTCCCTATGAACACCTGCAGACCGACCAGAAATATTCCTGGCTGAAAGCGCCACGCTATCAGGATCACCCGATGGAGGTCGGACCACTCTCTCGCATGCTGGTGGCCTATGCCTCGGGGCACCAGGAAGTCAAAGACCTGGTAAACGGGGCGCTGGCTAAGCTGAACGCGCCCGCGAGCGCGCTGTTCTCGACCCTGGGACGCATCGCGGCACGCGCCATCGAGGCCCAGCTCATGGCGCGGCAGGTCAGCAAATGGGTCGACGAATTAGGGGCCAAACTCGGGCATGGCGATTTGCGCGTGCACAACGGTGAAAAATGGGACCCCGACACCTGGCCGAAAGAGGCGCAAGGCTGGGGTTTCCATGAAGCGCCGCGCGGCGCACTGGCGCACTGGGTGCAGATTGAAGACAAGAAGATCAAGAACTACCAGTGTGTGGTGCCGACGACCTGGAACGCGGGACCGCGCGACGGGAAAGGCCAGCGGGGCGCTTACGAGGCGGCCTTGCTGAAGACTCCGATCGCTGATCCGGAACGCCCAGTGGAGATTCTGCGTACAGTTCACTCCTTCGATCCCTGCCTGGCATGCGCCGTGCACGTGGTCGATGGGCAGGGGCGCCGCTATACCGTGCACAAGGCTAGCTGAAAGGAGGGCGCGATGGCTGAGTTGACGAGGTATGGGTGGGGTGAAGCCCACCGGCCGGAGCCCGCGTTTCCGACCGTGCGCGTTTACGTCTGGGAACTGCCAGTCCGAGTCTCACACTGGTTCATATTCCTTCCCATCGTTGTGCTCTCGTTCACCGGATATTACATCCACAATCCATTCATTGTCGCCAAGAGCAGCACGACCTTCCTCATGGCGACGATGCGGTTCATCCACGAGATCGCAGCTTCTGTGTTCATTAGTGCGTTTCTGCTTCGGCTGTACTGGTTTTTCAGGGGGAACAACTGGTCGAACTGGCGGGCGTTCGTTCCGATCCACCGCCGGCAGTGGCGAGGCATGGGCGGAATGGTGGCCTATTACAGTTTCCTGCGCAAAGATCTCGCGCACCACGTCGGACACAACGCGCTGGCCGCAATGACCTATCTGTTGATGTTCACCTTTATGCTCATTGAGATCATTACCGGACTCACCTTGTACACTCAGGTACGCGGCCAGTGGGCGCTGGGTTGGCTATTCGGCTGGATCCCGCGCGTGATCGACATCCAGCATATCCGGTTGCTTCACTTCTGCATCATGTTTGCCTTCTTCGCGTTTGTGATTCACCACGTTTACAGCGCCGTGCTCGTGTCATGGGAAGAGCGGAATGGCCTGATCGAGAGCATCTTCACCGGCTACAAGTTCGTTCCCAAGGCCGAACTCGAAGAGGATGCGGTACAGAGTAAGGCGGACTGAATGCCGGCGCCAGCCACCTCCATTGTGCTCGGCCTGGGCAACACCCTGCACTCGGACGACGGGATCGGCCCGCAGGCCATCGAGAGACTGAGAAGCGATCCGCGAGTGCCCGCAGATGTCTCGCTGATTGAGGGCGGTACGCTGGGCCTGGAATTGCTTACCTATATCTGGGACTGTTCCTACCTGCTGGTGCTGGATGCGGTGGATGTCGGTGAACCTCCCGGAACGCTGGTTCGCATGTCGAGCCAGGAACTGCAAAAGTTGCCCGGCAAAGGGAGCGTGCACCAACTGGGGGTTGCGGACCTGCTGGTAGCGCTCCGGGTTCTGGCAAAGCAAACTCCCGAGGTGGTGCTGCTGGGAGTGCAACCAGCCAGCACGGAGTGGGGCACAGAGTTGTCACCAGCGGTTGCAGCCGTCCTGCCCGCTCTCGCAGATGCTGCCGTCGCAGAACTGTGCCGCACACCACAGACTCAGGCGGATTGACGGCAGAAGAGGCGCTGGCGTCAGGCTCTCGTGCCCTGGCGGCCCACAATCACTTTGAAGTGTGTCGGTGGTCACAGACCCCTGTAACAGGCGATAGTCTACTGTCTGCCGAGGAGAGCTGCTGTGTGCCTCGCGATTCCGGGAAAAATCCTTGAAATTCAAGAGCAGGGCCAAATGCGCGCCGCACGCGTGCAGTTTGGCGGGATTGTGCGCCAGGTTTCCTTGGATTTTGTCCCCGAGGCTGGCCCTGGCGATTATGTAATGGTCCACGTTGGTTTTGCCTTAAGCCGTGTGGACGCGACTGAGGCCGAGCGCACCTACAAGCTTCTCGAAGAGATGGGAGTGCTGGAAGAGGAATTGCCGCCGGCGGAAGCGTAATTTTCACTCGCCCTCAGTCCGAAACCTCGACCGACTTGCCCTCTTCCCGGACC
>JBAVVP010000099.1:0-8920 GCA_049697355.1 Terriglobales bacterium | reverse complement strand
GTCCAGGTAGTTGGATACAAGATTATAGGTTTGGGTGCACCGCTCGGGCAACGAACCTAGGTAACCGGAACCCGTCCCGCCAACCCAGGCTCCGAGCCGCGCGCGGCCCGGTTTGCTCGAAGCTCGCGGCTCGAAGCTCGCGGCTTAGTACCCACCGAATAGTCTATGATCTTGCTTCTCGACAGAGTAGAATTTCGTTCGCCGTCCGGTGAATGCGGGAGACTGGGTTGCCGTCCTTTGGCGAAAAACTGAAGCTGGAGCGCGAAAAGCGCAAAATCACGCTGGAGCAGATTTCCAGCTCCACCAAAATCGGGACGCGCATGCTGCAAGCGCTGGAAGAGGATAAGTTCAACCAGTTGCCGGGGGGCATCTTCAACAAGGGTTTCGTCCGCGCCTATTCCCGTTGCGTTGGCCTCGACGAAGATCAGACGGTTGCGGACTACCTGGAAGCTTCCGGCGACGCGCCTCCCGTTTCGACCGAAGTCGTACCGCTCGACGACGAAGGACGCGAAAATCGCGGTAAGTATGAAGAAAACCTGAGCCGCCTGGAAGCCGGCAACGGCGGCCCTGCGCGCCAACTCCCCTGGGGCTGGTTCGCCGCGGTTCTCCTCGTCGTGGCGCTCGCACTTTCCTTCTGGAGCCATCGCCGCCGCGAGCCCCAGGGACCGCCAGTTCCGTCCGCCGCAACCACGCCCGCGACGCAGGCACCCGCGCCGCCGCCTTCAGGAGCGTCCGGCAAAGACACGAATATAAATATTGCGAATCGCGCCCCTTCGGCCACCTCGGCTTCGCCGACAACCGCTTCGGCGGTTGGAAAACCCGCCACGTCCATCGCTCCCAAAACATCTCAGGACGCAACCGCTGCCACCCCCGCCGCAGCTCCGGGCGAGTTTACGATCGTGATCCAGGCCCGCGAAGAATCCTGGATCTCGATCACGTACGACGGCAGGGCTATCTCCTCCGAACTCATGCCCGCCGGCAGCGAGCGCACCGTGCATGGCCGCAGGGAAATCATCGTCAAGGCCGGAAACGCCGGCGGCGTCGACTTTCGCTTCAACGGACAAAAGCTCGAAGTCGGGGGAGAATCCGGGGAGGTCAGGACCGTTACTTTTGGCCCGCGAGGAATCCTGCCGAATGCCCCGGCGCCGCCTTCCACGCCTTAGTTTGTCTCTTTCTTTTCTTCCGTTTACCAACCGCTTCCGCCATTCAATGTCAACTGGCTTCCACTCAATGTCAGCTCCCTCCGGCCTGCCCTATTCCGTTGCGTTTCCGAGGCATACTCTGGTACCGTTTCTATGAAGATTTAGCCAAACCCCGGTCAAGAGCCCCAGGCTCCGTAAGCCTCCCTTATCGGACGTAAAGGCTCGAAGTCACCTTTGAGGAGATACCAGCTTGCCAGCAACCAATCGTTTTCTGTTTACCTCGGAGTCTGTAACCGAGGGACATCCGGACAAGATCGCCGACCAGATTTCCGATGCCATTCTCGACGCCTGCCTTCGTGAAGATCCGACCAGCCGCGTCGCCTGTGAAACCCTGACCTGCACCGGCCTGGTCGTGATTGCCGGCGAGATCACTACCAAGGCTTATGTTGATTTTCAAAATCTCGTCCGCGGCGTGGTGCAATCGATCGGCTACGACAACGCCGTCTACGGCTTCGACTCGAACACCTGCGCCGTAATTTCCAGCATCAACAAGCAGTCCGGCGATATCGCCATGGGAGTCGACACCGGCGGCGCCGGCGATCAGGGAATGATGTTCGGCTTCGCCTGCAACGAAACTCCCGAACTGATGCCCCTTCCGATTTCTCTCGCCCACAAGCTCTGCCAGAAACTCTCCGAAGTTCGCAAGAATGGCACCTGCCCCTACTTGCGGCCCGATGGAAAATCTCAGGTTACGGTCGAATACAGCGCGCCCGGCAAAGTGAAGCGCGTCGATGCCGTAGTCGTCTCGACCCAGCATTCCGAGGCGGTCGGCAACGACGAACTGCGCGCCGACATTTTGAAACACGTCATCCAGGCTGTAGTTCCGGCCAACCTGCTAGACGCGGACACCAAGTACCACATCAATCCCACCGGGCGTTTTGTGATCGGCGGACCCATGGGCGATTCCGGTCTGACCGGACGCAAGATCATCGTCGACACGTACGGCGGCATGGGACGTCACGGCGGCGGAGCGTTCAGCGGCAAGGATCCGACCAAGGTCGATCGTTCGGCCGCGTACATGGCGCGCTACATTGCCAAGAACATCGTGGCTGCCGGACTGGCGGATCGCTGCGAAGTGCAGCTCGCTTACGCCATCGGAGTGGCTGACCCCGTCAGCGTCCTGGTGGACACTTTCGGAACCGAGAAGATCGATGCCCATCTGATTCCGGGTCTGGTGCGGGCGAACTTCAAGCTCAAGCCGCGCGAGATCATCGAGACGCTCAACTTGCGCCGTCCGATTTACCGCAAGACCGCGGCCTACGGGCACTTCGGCCGCAGCGACCCAGATTTCACCTGGGAAAGGACCGACAAAGCAGCCAAACTGGCCGCCGACGCCGGCTTGAAAAAACATGAGCCCGTTGGAGTGAGAAAATAAAGTCAAAAGTCAGAAGTCAAATTGCAGAAGTAAGAACCCAAGCAACTTGCCTTCGACTTTTGACCTTGACTACACAGCCAAACATGGCATGCAAAAACTGAAATCCAAAGCGGATTTCACTTCTGCAATTTGACTTCTGACTTTTGACTTTGAGGCACCGGGGATTAGGAGAGAAATGGCAACGACATCAATTAGCAGCGACGTAAAGGGTTTTGAACTGGCCGATCTGGGCAAGAAACGCATCGAGTGGGCAAACCAGTCGATGAAGGTGCTGCAGATCATCCGCAAGGAATTCATCAAGAACCAGCCGCTCAAAGGCATCCGCGTTTCGGCCTGCCTGCACGTGACGGCTGAGACCGCAAACTTAATGATCGCGCTGCGCGACGGCGGCGCGGACGTGGCGCTGTGCGCCTCGAACCCGCTCTCCACGCAGGATGATGTCGCCGCCAGCCTGGTACGCGACTACAACCTTCCCGTCTTCGCCATCAAAGGCGAGGACAACGACTCCTACTATTCGCACATCATGGCGGCGGTCGATCACAAGCCGCAGATCACCATGGATGACGGCGCCGACCTGGTCTCTGTGCTGCATACCAAGCGCACCGCCGAACTGGCGAATGTAATTGGCGGAACGGAGGAGACGACCACCGGCGTGATTCGCTTGCGCGCCATGGCCAAGGAAGGTGTGCTGCGTTATCCGATCGTGGCCGTCAACGACGCCGACACCAAACATCTCTTTGACAACCGCTACGGCACGGGACAATCGACTATCGACGGCATCATCCGCGCCACGAATTTCCTGCTGGCCGGATCGAAGTTCGTGGTCGCCGGTTACGGCTGGTGTGGACGCGGCCTGGCTTCGCGCGCTCGCGGCACGGGAGCGGAAGTCATTGTCACCGAGGTCGATCCGACCAAGGCGCTCGAAGCGGTCATGGACGGGTACCGCGTGATGAGCATGGAAGAAGCCGCCAAAATCGGCGACGTTTTCTGTACCGTCACTGGCAACAAGAATGTGCTCGCCAAGCAGCACTTCGAACTGATGAAAGACGGCGCCATCATTTCGAACTCGGGCCACTTCAACGTCGAAATCGACATCCCGTCGCTCGAAAAACTGTCTTCCTCCAAGCGCACCACGCGCACCTTCGTCGATGAGTACTCGTTGAAGGACGGCCGTCGCATTAACCTGCTCGGCGAAGGCCGCCTGATCAACCTGGCTGCCGCCGAAGGTCACCCGGCCTCGGTCATGGATATGAGTTTTGCCGACCAGGCGCTTTCCTTGGAGTACATGGTGAAGAACTACGCATCGCTCGAAAAGAAGGTGTACACGGTTCCGGCGGAACTCGACAAGCGGGTGGCCAAGCTAAAGCTCGAATCGCTCGGCATCAAGATCGACCGCCTAACTTCGGAGCAGGAAGAATACCTGGCAAGCTGGAATGAAGGGACGTAGAGGCAGTTGTCAGCTCTCAGTTGTCAGTTTTCAGTCAAACCGGGGCGGCGCGAGCCGCCCTTTTCTTCGTATCAAGGTATCGCTTTAGCGATACCGTATCTTGCCTAAAGGGGACGCCCCTTTTAGGAGCCGGGCCCTCCCAAATCCTCAAGTTCCCGCGCCTCTCGCCGATGAATCCGCACGAGGGGATTTCCGTGACCGTTACGAACTCCAAAGTGCTGTTGGTCGAGGACAGCAAGTTTCTCCGGATGGCGAATGAGCATGCTTTGTGCCGGGCCGGTTACGTGGTCTCGACCGCCGCTGACGGCGAGGAAGCCTTGCAGGTCGCCAAGGACAAACTGCCCGACATCATCCTGCTTGACATGATGCTGCCCAAGATCAGCGGTCCGGAAGTTTTGAAAGCGCTCAAAGCCAATCCCGCCACCAGGAACATTCCGGTTGTAGTCCTCACCAGCCTGTCGCAGAAGAATGAGGAGAAACTCATTCATGATGGGGCGATCGCCTACTTCGAGAAATCCACGCTCGAACTCGACAAGAGCTCCGATCGTCTGGCGGCTACGGTGGAGATGGTGCTGCGCCGGGCCAATCACCAAAAAGACCTGGATCGTCGTTTGCAAGCACTCGCCGCCAAGAAAGCCGCCGGCCGCTGACGGCCAAACGAAAGGCCGGGCTGCCGCATGCCTGAGAAATTCCACCCTTGGCGATAAAATGGAGTGCATGTATCACTACAATCCATCGACCGCCCTGGACGAATTAACCGAAGACGCTACGCTTCCCAATCCCGTCCATGTGCGCGACATGATCCTGCGGCAGAGGCTCACCGCCGACCAGTCGCTCGAACTGAACCGGATTTTCGTCGAATATCAAAAAGCATTCGGCGAAGCGCAGAAGCTGGGCAAGGAAATTCTGAAGCGGCTGGCGGCGTAGTCGTATAACGTTGCGCCGCCTCATCATGGACTTGCCTGTCTCTGGCGGATGAGTTGAGCTTTGACGGGGGCGGGGAGACGCGAAGTGGCGAGCACTTCTTCCAGTTGCGGAGCGGGGATTTCGCGGCTGAACTCCAAGGCGCGGGCCAGCGAGAGATGAGCGGTTCGCAGCAGGGCGGCGCGGATTTCTCGGCGGCGGGACCACTTCGCGTGCCGCGCGACCGCCTGCACCAGGGCCGCACCAGCGGCGGGGCCGAGGACCGACTTGATCACTAGGGCTTCGGTGAGGCGCGGGTTCTCGAGCGCCGTCTGCATGACTCGGGTGTCGCGCGCTACAGCTTTGGCGGCGATAGTTTTGCCGGCGATGGTTTTGCGATCGACGATTTTGCGATCCATCGCTTTACGATCCATGACCTTGCCATCGCCGCTTTCCACCTCCAGCAGGAGCGCGGCGGCTACTCTACCTGAGGCACGGCGGGCCAGTGTTAAACGCTCGCCGAGGGTGACGGTCTTGAGGCGCGAGATAAGGACATCGTCGACAGCAACCCTCACGTCAGCCGGGACGCGCGGCGAAAGCGCAACCTTCAGCAGATCGAATGTGTAGAACTGGCGCGCCAAGGGCACGGACACATGGCGCGGCGTGTGCTGATGACTGACGAGTGCGATCTTCACCTTGCGGCTCTTGAGCGCGTTGGCGTTCTTGGCGAGTTGCTCGAGGACTTCCGCGGGCAGGTCGGCGCGCTTGAGAAGGGCTAGGGCCAGGTCCTCGGTGAGAACCGGGTCAACGGCAATGCGAAGCAGATCGGCCGGCGGGGTCGCCGTCGTGGATGAGGGCTGTGCGGTTTCGCCTTCCGAAATTTTGCCTTCGGACATTTCGTTCCCGGACATCACCCGCCAGCCTGCGTGAGACGAGGCAATCCCGCCTCTACATTCGTCTCGCCCTGGCGAGCGCGCCTTCGACCGGATCGGCTAGCTCTTGGCGCACGTCGATGCCGGGAAAGCTTGCCTGCAGGGTATTGTAGAAAACCTGGCGCACAATCGGAGACTGACGAAAGACACTGCCCGTCGTTGCTATGGGAGGTATGGCCACGGGCAGCATGTCCCTTAGAGCCATGCCCGCAGGAAGATCAGGCGCGAGGCGGCGTATCACGATGGCGGCGAGATGAGCCAAGTTGGCTCCGGCATCGGCCAGGAGGTCGCGCGCAATGGGGTCGGCCTCGTCGGCGGCGCGAAGGACAATGGGAAACAGGCGCGGGAAGTCGGGCGGTGGAGTGGAGTTGGCTTGCTGCACCAGATCGTCGATGGTGGTGAGTTTCCAGGCGTGGAGAACCATGGCGGTGAGCCGCGTTTCGAGGCCCTGATCGCAGGCGTGAAGAATCGCAGAGACTGCACGGCGGCCGATCCAGTGGCCGGAGCCCTCATCGGAGACGGCAAATCCCCAGCCTCCGGCCCGCGCCGTGTGGCCGTTAATGTCGCGACCGTAGACGATGGAACCGGTGCCCGCGATCGCGATCACGCCCGGCCCCGTGCCGAAAGCGGCTTCGAGGGCGATTACGGTGTCGCCGACAACTTCGATTTTCGTCTCAGCAATCTCGGGAGCTAGTTCAGCGAGGATGTTGTGAATCTTCGCGGTCATCTCGGGCCTGGCGGCGCCGGCGGCGCCGATACAGATGGCGCGAATCTGGCCGGGAGAAACCTGGGCAGTAGCACAGGCATGGTTGATGGCGGTGTGCAGTGCTTCCCTTGCCTGCGCCTCGCCGGTGCGAACGATGTTGCTGCCGCCGGTCATTGCCTTCGCCAGTACCGTCGTTTCATCGGCAAGAAGGCAGCGGGTTTTGGTACCGCCGGCGTCGATTCCAAGATAGTAGGGCATCGCGCTAGTTCTAACACATGTTCGGACTAGTTCGATCGGCTTGGCCCGAGCAGTGGCAGGTTCGAGCCAGAACATGCTTGTACAATGCAGCGAACCGGCTGCCGGTGGCGGAGACGCGGCAAGCCGCGTCTCTACAGGAAGGATCATTTGGGACTGAATCGCATCGATCTGCTGATTATTGGGTTGTACCTGGCGGGCATCACGCTGTTCGGGCTGCGGTTTCGCAAGCGGCAGCGGACCATGCGCGACTATTTTCTTGCCGACCGCGACATTCCCTGGTGGGCCATCGCGCTCTCGATTGTGGCGGCGGAAACCAGCACGCTCACCATTATCAGTATTCCCGGCCTCGCGTACGATTCGAACCTTACTTTTCTGCAACTCGTGATGGGATATGTGATCGGGCGCGTCATCATTAGTTTTGTCCTGCTGCCGCAGTATTTTCGCGGTGAGCTGTATACGGCTTATCAGTTGATGGAGCGCCGGTTTGGTCCGGAACTCCGTACGGTGACGGCGGGGCTGTTTCTGTTGACGCGGGCAGCAGCGGAGGGAGTGCGCGTGTATGCCGTATCCATCGTGGTCTCGATTGCGCTGGGGACGGGCGAGGTCGCTTCGATCGCGATCATCACGCTGCTGACTTTGATCTACACGTTTGAGGGCGGATTGGCAGCGGTGATCTGGACCGATGTGGTGCAGACCTTCATCTATGTGGGCGGAACGCTGGTGGGCCTGGTGACCATTCTCCATCTCGTGCCCGGGGGTTGGGGATCGGTCGAGACGATTGCGGGCGCACTGCACAAGTTCCAGGTCTTCGATCTTCACTTTTTCGATTCCGCGGTCCCGGCGCATTGGCCGTATTTGAATTTTGCGAAGCCTTACACGCTGTGGGCGGGGATTATCGGTGGTGCGTTCTTGACAACGGCCAGCCACGGCACTGACCAACTCATCGTGCAGAGATTGCTGGCGGCGCGGAATCAGCGGCAGTCGGTGCTGGCATTACTGTCGAGTGGGGTCGCGGTCTTTCTTCAGTTTGGGTTGTTTCTCTTGGTGGGGGTGATGCTGTTCGCCTACTACCGGGTTCCGTCGGCTATGTTTGGAAGGGCGGACAGAATCTATCCAACGTTCATCGTGAGCCGGATGCCGCACGGGATTTCAGGGCTGTTGGTCGCAGCCATTCTGGCGGCGGCGATGTCGAACTTGAGCGCGGCGCTGAATTCGCTCGCATCGAGCTCGATTGTCGATTTCTATCTTCGTTTTCGCGCGGGCCGTCGTTCGGGATCTCGACCGGAGTTGAGCGACGCGGGCCGATTGCGGCTGGCACGGCTAGCAACCGTCGGATGGGCACTGGTGCTGTTCGGGCTGGCGGTGCTGGCCCTGCATCGTGTCGGTCGTGTGGTGGAAGTCGGGCTGCAAATCGCGTCGGTCGCTTACGGAGCGTTGCTCGGAGTGTTCTTGCTGGGAGTGCTGACCAAGCGCGCGAATCAAAGCGGGGCAATCGTCGGCATGGTTTGCGGATTCGCGACGGAACTGTATTTGTGGGGATGGTCGCAGGTCGCTTTCACCTGGTGGGTCGCGATCGGAACCTGCGTGACGTTTGCGGTCGGATATGGAGTAAGTGTTTTGAAGTATGGGGGCGGTCATGGCGATCGACATCAGTCGTGAAGTGATTGGCGCGGCACTTACCATTCACCGTAAGCTCGGGCCCGGCCTGCTGGAATCAGCGTACGAAGCTTGCTTGGCTTACGAATTGGAAAAGTCAGGTTTTCGCGTTGAAAGGCAAAAGCCCGTGCCGCTGATTTATGAGGCAGTTAAGCTCGACTGTGGCTTTCGAGCCGATCTGGTCGTCGAGGGCAAGCTTGTCCTGGAACTCAAGTGTAAAGAAGCGTTGCATCCTGTGGATGAAGCCCAGCTTCTCTCATACTTACGGCTTCTGAATATTCCGATTGGCTTGCTGATCAATTTCCACGTGGCGTTGTTGAAAGACGGAATCAAGCGGATGGTCAATAACTATCGTGAGGATGAGAACTTCCTGTAACCGCAAAGGTCGCCAAGCAGTCGCAAAGAACGCAAAGCCAAGCACTTCTTTGCGACCTTTGCGAC
>JBAVVP010000098.1:0-4869 GCA_049697355.1 Terriglobales bacterium | reverse complement strand
CCGCATACACCTGGCCATAGCTCTTGCGGAACATCTCCGATGTAATCGCGCTCGCCATCGATTGCTCGACTTCCCGCTGCGAAGGCCAAATGTCGGCCAGGTAAACTGGTTTGCCGTCTTTGCCTTTACCCACGGGATCTTTGCGCAGATCGACGTCGATGCGTCCGGCCAGCGCAAACGCCACCACCAGCGGCGGCGACATCAGGTAGTTGGCGCGGACTTCGGAACTGATCCGGCCTTCAAAGTTGCGGTTGCCCGAGAGCACCGAGGCAACAACCAGATTCTTTTCTTCAATTTCCTTCGACACTTCTGCGGGCAGCGGGCCAGAGTTTCCAATACACGTAGTGCAGCCGTAGCCGACGATGTGGAACTTCAGCTTCTCCAAATACGGCATCAGGCTGGCCTTTTGGAGGTAGTCAAGGACAACTTTCGATCCGGGAGCGAGCGAAGTTTTCACCCATGCCGGCACTTCCAGGCCGCGCTCCACGGCCTTCTTCGCCAACAATCCCGCGGCCAGCATCACTGACGGGTTCGACGTGTTCGTGCAACTGGTGATCGCCGCGATCACCACGCTGCCGTGATGCAGGTGTCCGTTGGCGGGAGCCTTCGGCTCGACCGCTGTTGTCTTTGCCTTCATCAATCCCGGCAAAGCCTTCTCAAACGATTCGCCCGCTTTCGACAACACCACGCGATCCTGTGGCCGCTTCGGCCCGGCCAGACTCGGTTCTACCGTAGCAAGGTCAAGGCTCAGCAGTTCGGAGTATTCGGCCTCAGGCGTCTTGGCATCGTGAAAGAGTCCCTGCTCGCGCGCGTAGGCTTCGACCAGCGCGATCTGCTCGTCACTGCGCCCGGTGAGTTTCAGGTACCGCAGGCTTTCTTTGTCGATCGGGAAGATGCCGCAAGTGGCGCCGTATTCGGGAGCCATGTTCGCAATCGTCGCCCGATCGGCGAGCGGCAGATCCTGCAAGCCGGGGCCGAAGTACTCGACAAACTTTCCGACCACGCCGTGCTTGCGCAGCATTTCAACGATAGTGAGAACCAGGTCGGTTGCCGTGGCGCCCTCGTGCAGGCGACCGGTAAGTTTCACGCCGACGACGAGCGGGATCAGCATGGATACAGGCTGCCCCAGCATCGCCGCCTCGGCTTCGATGCCGCCCACGCCCCAGCCCAGCACGCCGAGTCCGTTGATCATGGTGGTGTGCGAGTCGGTGCCGACGAGCGTGTCGGGATAGGCGGTGCGCTTGCCGCCTTCTTCGTGCACAAACACCACGCGCGCCAGATACTCAAGGTTCACCTGGTGCACGATGCCGGTGTCCGGCGGCACGATGGCGAGATTGCGGAAGCCAGTCTGCCCCCAGCGCAAGAATGCGTAGCGTTCTTTGTTTCGCTGGAATTCGAGCAGCGCATTCACGTCGAACGCACCAGGCGTCCCGAATTCGTCGACCTGCACTGAGTGGTCGATCACCAGTTCGGCCGGCTGCAGCGGATTGATGAGCTTGGCGTCTCCGCCCAGGCGCTTCATGGCGTCGCGCATGGCGGCAAGGTCGACCACCGCCGGAACGCCGGTGAAATCCTGCAGCAGCACGCGGCTGGGCGTGAAGGCGATTTCCTTTTCCGGCTTCGAATTCTTATTCCACGCCGCCAGCGCGCGAATTTCCTGCTTCGTCACGCTTCGCCCATCTTCGGTGCGGAGCAAATTCTCCAGCAGAATTCGCAGCGAGAACGGCAAGTGCCGGGTGGAAATGCCCTGCTTGTCGAGCGCGTCGAGCCGGTAGAGCTCGTATTCTTTTTTTCCGACTTTAAGTGTTGCGCGGGCGCCAAAACTATTCGATGACATAATGACCTTCCTTCACAAACTCCGGCACAGGACCGGAAAAGAATGCAGACTCGAACCTAATAGTGTAATCGGTTTTGAAGGCTTGTGGAGGCACGTTTGCGCAGGGTAGCCGCTCACAGCGGCACGCCAGGCAGATTAGCGCCGAAGCATCTTGCGCGGCAGCAAGTAAGTGAATCCAAAGAATTCTTCCCATCGCGTGGAGGTAGTCGTTAATCCGCGATTGAAACCGCCGTCAAGCACAAGATTCTTCCGCAGGTTGTAGTTCAGCGCCCACAGGTTGCCCACAGCATCGCTGCGCAGAAAAGGCTGGGTGAAATGCCATATTTCTCCCGACACGCCGAACTTCGTCCCCAGCGGGTGTGAGATCGAGAGCGTTTGCCCGAACTGGGCCCGGTGAATCCCCGCGTCGATCACTTCATTGAACAAGTAATTGGTGTCATAGTGAAAGCCTTTTAGGTCTGCACTGGCCAGAAGGAGAACCGAATTTCTCGCGCTGCCGATATCGAGATCGGGCGCGTCTCCGCTGTAAATTCTGTGGAAATAGCTCAACGCAATTGTCGGCCGAGCCCCTTCTCCCTGGTGAACAACTGCTTGCGCTCCCAGCAACACATCTCCCACGCCATTTGCCGATTGATCGTCAGCCCGCGAATGGGCAAAGGGTCCGCTCCCGGCCAACAATTCGATCCGATGAGATACCGAAAACTTCATCACCTCATTAATGCTTGCCTGTGAAGAAACCCCTGGAGAGTGCGTCGCTTCCAAAAATCCGGTTTCAAACTGAAAATAGCCAACCGGAGTGAGGGTGGCCGGCGTGGAAACCGTTGGACGACCGGGATTGGCAACCGGTTCGTCGGCTTCCTGCGCGGCCGCGGTAGCCAACAGAGCGAAAACAAATGCCGCGAGCGGCAGATACGACGGTCGGACCATAAAGGGGTGTCTATTTCGCCTTGAGGAGCAGCACCGGTACGTTGATACTGTGCCGAACCCGAGTGGCGGTTGCACCGAGAAATACATCCGCGAGGAAGCGGTGCCCATGCGTGCTCATGGCCACCAGATCGCATCGCTTCTTCTCGACCCATTTGATAATCTGATCCGCCGGCTCCCCGTACGCCAGTTCGGCCTGCGCAGGAATGCCGATGGATTTGAACTCAACCCGCACTTTTTCCAAATAGGCAGTGTCTTCGGTGATTTCAGGACTGACCGCATCCGGGCCATACGTCCGGGCTGCCCATCCGTCGGCCACGTGCAGCAACACCAGACGGCTCTGCGCCAGCTTTGCGAGTTGCTTGACATGCTCGATAATCGCCCGGTCACTCGGCGTGCCGTCCAGCGTCACCAGGATGGTCTCGTACATGATTCTTCCGTTCCTGCCGTCTCTCGTCAGGCGTTATCCGCCGGCGATCACCTGCCATGCTGCTTTGAGCGAGTCCGGTATGCCATAGATATCCATCGCGGTGATCAGAATAGCACTGCCCCAACCCGCGATCAGCAGGAACCAGCCGTTCTTCCAAGTCCCCATGCGCTTGCCGGAACTGGTGAACTGCAGCAGCGGAAACATGGCGAACGGAAGCTGCAGCGCCAGCACCACCTGGCTAAGGGTCAGCAGGTCCGTAACGCTGCTGTCGCCTCGCAGCCCGATAATGAAAACCGCCGGCAGAATGGCGAGCGTGCGGGTGATGAGCCGCCGCAGCCACGGTTTGATTCGCCAATGCATGAAGCCTTCCATCACGACTTGCCCGGCAAGCGTCCCCGTGATGGTGCTGCTTTGGCCGCTGGCCAGCAGCGCCACCGCAAACAGCGTGCTCGCCGCAGCCGTCCCCAGCAACGGCGCCAGCGTCAAATAGGCGACCCGGATCCAATCGCTGTTGGCGCTGAACTCGATCACATGCCCGCCCGAGGCGATCACGCTTTTCTTCCCGAAGAACACCATCGCCGCGAGCACCAGAATCGCCGCATTGACGAAGAAGGCAATGGTCAGCGCCACGATGGAGTCGACCGTGTTGAAGCGGATGGCGCTCCGGATCGACGGCTCATCCTTCTGGAGCCTGCGGCTCTGTACCAGCGCCGAGTGCAGGTACAGGTTGTGCGGCATCACCGTCGCGCCGATCATGCCGATGGCAAGGTACAAGACCCCGGCTTGTCGAAGGTGCGGCGAAACCAGCGCCCGTCCCATTTCCAGAAAACTGGGCTGCGTCTGCGGCAGAACGAAAATCTCGATGAAGTAGCACACGGCGATGGTCGCGATCAACAGCAGGACCACCGCCTCGATGGTGCGCATCCCAAAGCGCTGCAACGCCAGGAGCAGCAGCACGTCCAGGCCCGTGATGATGACCGCCCATAGCAAGGGAATGTGGAACATCAAATTGAGGGCGACCGCGCTGCCGAGCACTTCCGCCAGATCGCAGGCGCCGATGGCCACCTCGCTCATCAGCCAGTTGGGCCACCGGGTCCATTTTGGATACCAGTCGCGGCAGCATTGGGCCAGATCCTTCCCGGTCACCACGCCCAAGCGAGCGGAAATTACTTGCATGAAGATCGCCATCAGGCTGGCGAGTCCGACCACCCACAAAAGTCCGTACTTGAACTGGGCGCCGCCTTGCAGGTCCGTGCCCCAGTTGCCGGGATCCATGTAGCCGACGCTGACCAGAATCGCCGGCCCGACGAAAGCCCGCCACTGCTGCCAGAATCCGGCCCCATGGTGGGGCACTTCGACAGAGCTGTGCATGCCCTCCAAAGACACGTGGGCTGCGTCCCCGCTTTCATCCGGATTGCGCAATGGCTGGGGTTTCGTGTTCAAAGCGGCACCAAACAACAAACAGCGGCGCAATTGCTCGCCGGACAATCCACATCCTCAGCCAAAGTATAAGGGCACGGTAAGGGAAAAAAGCGCAAGAAATCCTGATGGTCCTTGCCCCGACGGGCCGGAGCTTCAGAACCTCTCTTGGCGTTATCAGCCTGACCTGGGGGCTGTTTGACATTGCCGGCGCTGCGACCCTACTCTTGCTTTTCGCTCTGCTTCCAACAGGATTGGG
>JBAVVP010000097.1:0-1876 GCA_049697355.1 Terriglobales bacterium | reverse complement strand
GCCATGACGTAAATCGGATTGAGCTGGCCTTCCTTATCCCGTTTCTGCATCTGGTTGAACATTTCATCGGCGACTTTTTCCGTGATGGCCGACCAGATTTCGATGACTTTGTTGTAGCGTTCGCCGTTGGTGATGGCGCCATCCAGGTACTGCTGCTGGACTGCGATGACCTGCTTGTCGGCGTCTTTCACCAGGGTCTTCTTGTTGTCCGGGATCACCATGTCATCGATGCCGATGGAGAGGCCGGCGCGCGTGGCATATTTGAACCCGAGCGACTTGATCTCGTCGAGCATCTTGACCGTGACTTCGAGGCCGAACCGCAGATAGCAGTAATTGACCAGCTGGCCGATGCCCTTCTTCTTGAGCAGGCCGTTGATGTAGGGCATGGCCTGGTTGCCCCCGGGCACTGCTTTGGGCAAATGGTCGTTCAGAATGGCGCGGCCGACGGTGGTATTCAGGTACTCGCGCTTGAGTTGCACCGGGTCGGTGTGGTTCACGTCCTGATCGTCGTAAGCTTGCGTCAGGTCAATGACCTCGCCGGAGTAGCGCAGGCGAATCGGGGAGAGCGTTTCCACTTCGCCCATTTCGAGCGCAATCACAACGTCGTCAATATTGGCGAACGAACGGCCTTCGCCCTTCGCGCCCGGTTTCGCTTTGGTCAAGTAGTAGAGACCGAGCACCATGTCCTGCGTGGGCACGGTGATGGGCTGGCCCGACGCCGGCGACAGAATGTTGTGCGACGACAGCATCAAGACGCTGGCTTCCACCTGCGCCTCGGGCGAAAGCGGAATGTGCACCGCCATCTGGTCGCCGTCGAAGTCGGCGTTGAACGCCGTACAGACGAGCGGGTGAATCTTGATCGCTTTGCCTTCCACGAGTACGGGCTCAAATGCCTGAATGCCCAGGCGATGGAGCGTAGGCGCGCGGTTCAGCATGACCGGATGGTCTTTGATGACCTCTTCCAGAATGTCCCAGACAATCGGTTCCTGCTGCTCCACCATTTCTTTTGCCTGCTTGATGGTGGTGCAGTTTCCCGTTTGTTCGAGCCGGTGATAGATGAAGGGCTTGAACAACTCGAGCGCCATCTTCTTGGGCAAGCCGCACTGGTGCAGCTTGAGATCGGGGCCCACCACGATCACCGAACGCCCGGAGTAATCCACGCGCTTGCCGAGCAGGTTCTGGCGGAAGCGCCCCTGCTTGCCTTTCAGCGTGTCGGAGAGCGACTTCAGCGGGCGGTTGTTGGCGCCGCGCAGAACGCGTCCGCGGCGTCCGTTATCGAACAGCGCGTCGACCGCTTCCTGCAACATGCGCTTTTCGTTGCGCACGATCACTTCAGGAGCGTGCAGATCCATCAGCTTCTTCAACCGGTTGTTGCGGTTGATGACGCGGCGGTACAGATCGTTCAGATCGGAGGTGGCGAAGCGTCCGCCATCCAGTGGAACCAGGGGACGCAGCTCGGGTGGAATCACCGGCAGCACGTCCAGGATCATCCATTGCGGTTTGTTGCCGCTCTTGCGGAAAGCCTCGACCACTTTCAGCCGCTTGGCATACTTCAGGCGCTTCTGCAGCGAGGTTTCGTTCTTCATCTTCTCGCGCAGTTCGGCGGCCAGAGATTCGACCTCAATGCGCTTCAGAAGTTCCTTGATCGCTTCCGCGCCCATCATGGCTTTGAAGCCGGCAGGGCGATATTGCTGGTCGAGTTCGCGGTACTTCGCTTCGTCCTTGATAACTTCGCGCTCTTTCACCGGAGAGTCGCCGGGATCGACGACCACATAGGCTTCGAAGTACAGAATCGCTTCCAGATCGCGCAGGGAAATGTCGAGCAGATGCCCGATGCGGCTGGGCAGTCCCTTAAAGAACCAGACGTGCGAACAGG
>JBAVVP010000096.1:0-5899 GCA_049697355.1 Terriglobales bacterium | reverse complement strand
TCCATCGGCGCGCGCATCAGCATCGAGTTTGCAATCTTCAGGTAGTAATACAGTCCGAAGAGCGAATAGAGGACGCCGAGCGAGGCGAGCCAGTAATGTCCGCTTTCGATCAGGCTGAGGAAGATGTAGTACTTGCCCAGGAACCCGGCCGCGGGAGGAATGCCGGCGAGTGAAAGCAGGAACAGCAGCATCAGCACGGCTTCGACCGGCGCGCGCTGGTAGAGTCCGGCCATATCGTCGAGTTCGTCGCCGATCACGTTGCGCTGCCGCAGCGACGTGATCACCGCGAACGCTCCCAGGTTCATGAACGTGTAGACGAGCAGGTAGATCAGGATTCCCTTGAAGCCGTCGTAGAAGCCCGGGCTGCCGGGCAGCGACGTACCCATGGCCACAAACGCCAGCAGCATGTAGCCGACGTGCGCGATCGAGGAGTAGGCCAGCAGACGTTTCGTGTTCGTCTGCGTGAGCGCCGCGAAGTTGGCGCCGGTCATGGTGGCGATCGAGACGAACACGATCACGGGAATGTAAATGGAGCGGAGCGGCCACAACCCCCACAGCAGAATGCGCAGCAGCAGCGCCCAGGCCGCCGCTTTGACCGCCACCGACATGAAGCCGGTAATGCAGGTGGGCGCGCCTTCGTAAGCATCCGGCGCCCACTGGTGAAATGGAACGGCGGCGATCTTGAACAGCAAGCCGACCATGGTCGTCAGCAGCGCGATCACCACCACCGGATTGTGTGGATTCTGCGCCGAGACCGCGCGCGCAATGACCCCAAGATTGGTGCCGCCGGAAATTCCGTAGAACAGCGAGAGGCCGTAGGCGAATATGCCCGATGAAAATGCTCCGAGCAGCAGATACTTCAAAGCCGCTTCGTTCGAGCGCCGGTCGCGCCGCAGGAAACCAACCAACACGTAAGTGGAAATCGCCATCAGTTCGAGGCCGATGAACAGCAGGACGATGTCATATCCCGCCGCCATGCACATCATGCCGACCACGGAAAGCAGCAGCAGAGAATAGTATTCGCCGTGGTGCTCATCTTCCAGTTCGAGATAGTGCACCGACATCAGGATGCCGATGGCCGCTCCGGCCAGAAACAAGAGCCAGAAGAAGACGGTCAAACCGTCAATAATAACGGACCCGAAAACCGCTAGCTGGCCATTCTGCCCCAGCAAACGCAGACGCTGCACATATGGGTAGACTCCGAGAATCTGAAATCTCCCAATTCGTGGAGTTCCTACCACCGCACCGGTAGAAAAAGCGAGGCCCACCAGAGCGGTCACCGCGTTGATCCACTTCCACTCTCTCGGCAACATCAAGTCAATCAACAGGATGCCGAGCGCGAAAATGGTCAGCTCCACCATGGGGAGCATGACGAGGAAATCGGTTGGTGAGAGCCCTGTCACTTAGTTACTCGCTTTCGGTCCGGCGACGTTCGATCCAACGACGGCGGGCGATTGCGGAGAGGGCGCGGGTGCAACCTGCGCATTCACCGGCGCATTGGCGTTGGCGTCATGAATCGTCTGCACAATCTGATTCACTGGCTGTTCGAGGATCTGGAAAAACGGCTTGGGATAAACGCCGATCCATAACGCCATAATGATGAGCGGCGCAAACGTTAGGATTTCGCGCGGCGTCAGATCGTGCAGCTTTTCGTTCTTGGGATTCGTCACCGTCCCGAAGAAGACGCGCTGATAGAGCCAGAGCAAATAAGCCGCCGCCAGAACCACGCCCGGAGCCGCCCAAGCCGCCCACCTCCAGTTCGCGGTGAAGGCTCCCTGCAGAATTGTGAACTCGCCGACAAACCCATTCAGCAGCGGCAACCCCATGGACGACAGGAACATGATCATGGTGATGGTCGCGTAGACTGGCATCACGTTTGAGATGCCGCCATACTCCGCAATCTCGCGTGTGTGCCGCCGTTCATACAAAATGCCGACAATCAAGAAGAGCGCGCCGGTCGAAATGCCGTGATTGACCTGCTGCAGCACGGACCCGCTCAAGCCGGCCGAATTCAGCGCGAAGATTCCCAGCGTGCAGAAACCCAGGTGGCTGACGGACGAGTATGCCACCAGTTTTTTCATATCCTTCTGCATGAGCGAAACCAGCGCGCCATAGATGATGCCCACCAGCGACAGCCCGATCACCCAGCCTTGCACCTTGGGATGCGACACGACTCCGGGGAAGAACGGCAGCGAGAAGCGCACGAATCCGTACGTTCCCATCTTCAGCAATACGCCCGCGAGAATGACGGAGCCAGCGGTCGGTGCTTCTACGTGTGCATCCGGCAGCCAGGTATGGAACGGAAACATCGGGACCTTGATCGCAAATCCAATAAAGAAAGCAACGAACAGCCAGATAGCCGTGTCGAACGGAATTAGCGGCGCCGACTTATAAAGCTCTGGAATGCTGAATGTGAACACGCCAGTAACTGTGTGGTGTTGGAAGTACAGGAACAGGATGCCGAGCAGCATCAGCACCGAGCCCAGCAGCGTGTACAGGAAGAACTTGATGGCGGCATAAAGCTTGCGCGGGCCGCCCCAGATGCCGATCAGCAAATACATCGGCACCAGCATCGCTTCCCAGAAAACAAAGAAGAGGAAGAAATCGAGCGCCATGAAGACGCCGAGCATTCCTGTCTGCAGTACCAGGAACCAGACGTAATATTCCTTCACCCGAATCTCGATGGCGGTCCAGGAAGAGAGAATCGAGATCCATCCCAGCAGCGTGGTCAGCATGATCAGCAGAAACGAGATGCCGTCAATGCCCAGGTTGTACCCCGCGCCAATCGAGGGAATCCAGTTGTTCGCTGTGCCCTCGAGAAACTTGAAGTGCGAGGGCGTAACCTCGAAGCGCTGCGCCCAGAACATCGGCACCAGCGGGATCGAAATCAGGAACCCGGCTAGAGCGAAGAGGTTCGCAATCCAGCGGATCGCGTCTTTGTTCTCCTTGGGAACGAACAAGAGAACGAACGCGCCCACCAGCGGCGTGAAGAGAATGATGGATAGAATGTGATTCTGCATAATTTCAGCTTCTGGCTTCTAGCTACTGGCTTCTAGCAATCTAAGTCTGGCTCTAAGTTCCGCGCGATCCTGCTTGCTAGAAGCTAGGAGCCAGCAGCTAGTAGCTAGTAGCTGTCTCACTTCCACACGTAATACACGCCAAATCCAAGCAATCCCGCGACCATCACCAGGGCGTACCACTGCACCAATCCCCATTCGAACAGGCGCGTCGGATAGGAAATCATTCGCGCGAGAATCGCCGGGCCATTGACTCCGACGCCGTCGATGATCCACTTATCCCACCACGTCGAAAGCGTTGCGACGGCGCGCGTGCTCCAGCCCGCGCCGTTCACGGTTCCGTCAATAATGTTCGCATCGAACCACGACGACGCTTCGCCCGCGCCCATCACGCCGAGGCGAATCTTGCCAATCTTGCGGCGTCCGGTGAAAGCGTAGTCGTAGGCCTCATCCACAAACCACTTGTTGTAGAGCAGGGTATAGAGCGGTGGGGCTGTGACGGCGATGGGCTCCGGATAATCTTTGCCGGCGTTCGCGTAGTGGCGATAGGCCCATCCTCCGCCGACCACCGCGGCCCCGACGGAAAGGATCATCAGTCCCCATTCCAGGCTGCGATGTTCTTCGCCCACGGGCTCCTGCGGCTCGGCCGGAGCGACGGAAGTGGAAGTGGCGACGGCGTCATTATGCGCGAATACTGGCTCCAGAAACTTTCCGAAGGCGTTGGTCCCACCCAAACTTGCGGGAACGCCTAGCCACCCAGCGCACACCGAACCGATCGCCAGCACGACGAGCGGCCCCGTCATCGACTTCGGCGACTCATGAATGTGGTGTTCGACCTCATGGGCCATCCGCGGCTTTCCATAGAAAGTCAGGAAGATGAGCCGGGCCATGTAGAACGCCGTCATGAGCGCTGTGCCAAATCCGATCAGCCAGAGATACGGGAAGCCGCCATCGGCGGAACGCCACGCCTGCCACAGGATTTCGTCTTTCGAAAAGAAGCCTGCCAGCGGTGGAATGCCCGCGATTGCCAGCGTTGCTACGAACATGGTTTTGAACGTGGTGGGGATGCGGCTGCGCAGGTCGCCCATGAAGCGCATGTCCTGCTCGCCGCTCATGGCGTGAATTACCGAGCCGGAGCCGAGGAAGAGCAGCGCCTTGAAGAACGCGTGCGTGAACACGTGGAAGACGCCTGCCGCAAACGCGCCGACGCCGAGCGCCAGGAACATGTATCCGAGCTGCGAGACGGTGGAGTAGGCCAGGACGCGCTTGATGTCGTTCTGCACCAATCCAATCGACGCGGCAAACACTGCCGTGAGCGCGCCGACTATGGCCACGGTTTTCATCGCCGTCGGCGCCAGCACGAACACGGCATTCGAGCGCGCCACCATATACACGCCCGCCGTCACCATGGTTGCGGCGTGGATCAGCGCCGAAACCGGCGTCGGACCTTCCATCGCATCGGGTAGCCAGACATAAAGAGGAAGCTGCGCCGACTTACCGCAAGCTCCAACAAACAGCAGCAGCGCGGCGATAGTGAGAACGGGATCGCCAATATGGAAAGCTCCGCTGCGCGCGGCAGCGTTGATGTCGATGAAGCGGAACGATCCCAGATACCAGGCCAGCGTCAGCGCGCCGAGAATGAATCCGGCATCGCCGATGCGGTTTACGATGAACGCTTTGTTGGCCGCATCGCTAGCCGATTTGCGATGAAAATAAAAACCGATCAGCAGATACGAGCACAAGCCCACGCCTTCCCATCCTACAAATAGAAGCATGTAGTTATTCGCCAGGATGAGCGTCAGCATCGAGAACATGAACAGGTTCAGGTATCCGAAAAAGCGATAGTAGCCGCCTTCGTGCGCCATGTATCCGACGGAGTAAATGTGGATCAACATTCCTACGCCGGTTACGAAGAGCAGCCATATAGAAGAGAGCGGATCGAGCAGGAATCCGGCGTCGGCGTTGAAGGAGGCAGTTGTGCCGTCGCGCTTTACGAAGTTCAGATGGCCATCGCCGCTGCCCAGCCAGGTATAAACAATCTTCTCGAAAGGCTGGCCCGTGCCGTGCGCGAAGTGGGTGTACTCGACGACGGTGAAGCAGGCGAACAGAAACGCAACCACGACCGCGCCGACGCAGAGCGCGCTGACCGCAGCTTTCTGCAGGCGCCGCCCAAAAAAGAACATCGTCGCGGCCCCGAAGGCCGGGAAGAGCGGGATCAGCCAGATGTGGTTTAGGAAAAGCATGTCGTTAGTCGTTGGTCGTTAGTCGTTAGCTCTTAGCCTTTAGCTCTTGGCTCGTAGCTAAAAGCCAAGAGCTAACAGCTAAGAGCCGTTCACCATTTCAACAAATCAATCTCATCCACATTGACCGTCTCCTTATTTTTGAAGAAGGCAATCAAAATGCCCAGGCCGACTGCGGCCTCGGCGGCGGCGTCCACTACGATGAAGATCGCGAACAACTGTCCATGCAGGTTTCCCCACATGCGGGAGAATGCCACCAGATTCAGATTCACCGCGTTCAGGATCAGTTCGATCGACATCAGCACGATCACCACGTTGCGGCGCGTGAGCACACCGATCACACCCAGCACGAACAGCGCCGCGGCAACGACGAGATAGTGAAGCGTGGTGATTTCTGCCATAAGTCAGCTTCTTGCTGCTGGCTACTAGCTAGTAGCTAGAAGCCAGTAGCCGCTTTTAAATCTTCTTCTTCGTCATAATCACCGCTCCCAAAATCGCCACCAGCAACAGCAGCGAGGCGATTTCGAAGGCGAACGTATATTGACCCATCCGGCCGGCTTCTCCGTACAGCATTCCGGCGATTTGCTGCGTGTTCGACGACTCGGGCAGCCTGCCGACAATATCCGGCCATAGCGCCTGGCC
>JBAVVP010000095.1:0-1667 GCA_049697355.1 Terriglobales bacterium | reverse complement strand
GCTGAAGTTTGTGTCCGACGACGTTACGCGGGATCGTGTCGCGATTGAGCGCTTTGGGCGGAAGGCTCGCCCCCCCTTGAATCTGGCGATCCAAGTCACCAAATGGACTAAACGGAGCGTACGTCGTCGGAATCGTCCATCGGGACATCAAGGCGCAGACATTTCGTGACGGCCAGGCAACAGGCGAAGATCCTCGACTTCGGTTTGGCAAAGCTGATCGCTGCCAAGTCTCATGCAAGTGATCCGTACTCGGGGCCTATCGGCCCCACGAAGAGTTTCGGTAAAGCGGTGGTCGCGGTAGGGACGACCATTGCTGACCGCCCCCCGCACAGATCCGTACGGGCGGAATTACCGCATACGGCTCCTACCTTGGATGAGTGGCGTCAAAACGCACATCAGGATAAGGATGCAGGAGACGTGGGCGCGGAATCCAGCGATTGAAAACCGGTCGAACACGATCCCAGTTGGGTCGCCGCTGACTGCGACGGCATAATACCTGCCGCCACAGCATGCAAAGACGGTCACGGAATCGCCCCAACACAACCAAGTTTCCCGGCACAGCGTGGTATCGGTAATAGCCGTCCACGACGCGTTTCAGCCATTCACCGACGGCGCCAACGGGCTCATGCATCTTCCGGCGTAACTCCTGTTTAATCGACAGCAGTTTTGCCCTCATTCGCTTTGCCACGGTTCGCCGCCCTACGATGAAATGACCATTCGGGCTCGCCCCACAATAGTGGGTGAACCCGAGAAACGCAAACGTCTCCGGTTTTCCCTCACCTCGCTGTTTCCGGTTGGCCTGCGCGAATCGACCGAACTCGATCAAACGCGTTTTCTCCGGATGGATCTCCAGCCCGAACTTCGCCAGCCGTTCTCGAAACTCCTCCAGAAACCGCTCGGCTTCGGCCCGGTGCTGGAAGCCGACCACGAGATCATCGGCAAAGCGGACCACGATCATGTCTCCGTTCGCCACTTTCTCGCGCCAGGCCTCCGCCCACAGATCGAATACATAATGTAGGTACACGTTGGCCAGCAGCGGTGATACCACCGCCCCTTGTGGCGTCCCTACCTTTGTCTCCGACCATTCGCCGTCCTCTGACACTCCCGCCTTCAGCCACTTGCTGATCAGCCGCAGTACCCGATTGTCGGCGACCCGATGCTCCACAAACTTCATCGTCCATCCGTGATCCATGTTGTCGAAGAACCCACGAATGTCGGCATCGAGTATCCAGTTCACCCGCTTCCGTTGGATGCCCGCATTGAGCGCGTCGAGCGCCTGATGCGGACTGCGCCCGGGCCGAAACCCATACGAAAAGCCCCGAAAGTCCACCTCGTAGATCTCGTTGAGGATCGTCACCACAGCCTGTTGAACGATTTTGTCCTCCAGTGCAGCGATGCCCAACGGACGCTTTCGTCCATCGGCTTTCGGTATGTACACTCTTCGCGAGGGCTGTGCCCGGTACGCTCCCCGGTGCACCCGACCGTGAAGATCTTGCAACCGATCTTCCAGGCCGTTCTCATACTCGCTCCACGTCACGCCGTCTACTCCCGGTGCCGCGTTCCGCTTTAAGGCGTAGTAACTTCCCCGGAGTAAGTCGACTGTTAGATGGTGCAGCAGAGCCGTGAACCGTTCCTGCTTCCTGTCCCGCGCCGCTTGGCGCACGCCG
>JBAVVP010000094.1:0-4511 GCA_049697355.1 Terriglobales bacterium | reverse complement strand
CCGGCGAATTCGTCGGGGATGGTGATCTCGACGGTCATGATCGGTTCGAGCAGCGTGGGCTTGGCCTGTTCCATGGCTTTGCGGAAGGCGATACGGCCCGCCATCTGGAAGGAAAGATCGTTCGAATCCACGTCGTGGTAGGAGCCGTCGTAGAGGCTCACGCGGAAGTGCACCACGGGATATCCGGCGAGGTAGCCGCGGGCGGCGGCGTCTTTGATTCCCTTTTCTACGGCGGGAATGAAGTTGCGCGGGATGGCGCCGCCGAAGATATCGTTGACGAATTCGAATTCGACTTCGGAGTTGCGGGGCAGCGGTTCCATCTTGATTTTGCAATCGCCGTACTGGCCGTGGCCGCCGGTCTGCTTTTTGTGGCGTCCCTGGACGTCGGCCTTGCCACGAATCGTTTCGCGATAGGGCACTTTGGGCGCCTTGAGCACGACTTCGGCGTGGTAACGCTTCTTCATCTTTGAGACCACGACTTCGATGTGCTGCTGTCCTGTGCCTGCGATCAGGAATTCCTTGGTCTGCGGATCGCGGAAGAAGCGGAGCATGGCGTCTTCTTCCATCAGCTTGTGCAGGCCGACGCCCAGTTTGTCTTCGTCGGCTCGGCTCTTCGGCTCGATGGCGAAGGTGATGGCGGGCTCGGGCAGCTGCACGGCGGGATAGCGGATGGGCGACGACTTATCGCCAAGGGTGTCGCCGGTGAGAGTTTCTCTCAGCTTCGCGACCGCGCCAATATCGCCGGCGTGAAGTTCCGAGATGGGAACCGCCTGCTTGCCCTGGACCAGGGAGATGTGCGCGAACTTCTCCAGCGTATTGCGGTTGTAGTTTTGCAGCGAAGCGTCGTTCTTGAGCACGCCGGAAAATACCTTGAAGTAGGAGATGCGGCCGGCGAACGCGTCGGACAGCGTCTTGAACACGAAGACGGACGCGGGCTCGGCGTCGGTGCCTTTGCGCTCGGCGGGGGCGCTGTCGCTGCCATCGGCGGGCTGGCCGGTGATGGCGTGATGCTCGCTGGCGGCGGGGGTGTAGTCGACGATGAAATCCATGAGTTCGTCGACGCCGATGTTGCCCAAGCCGGAGGTGAAGAGGACGGGGAAAAGTTTGTCTTCGCGAATGGCTTCGTGCAGCGCGGGAACGAGGTGCTCCTCGGGGATGGTGCCGGTTTCGAAGAACTCTTCCATCAACTCGTCTTTGCCCTCGGCGACGAGCTCGACCAATTTTTCGTGAGCTTCCTTGGCGGCGCCGGCCATGTCGGTGGGGATGGGGCCTTCCTTGCCTTTGCCGTTTCCTCCCATGTCGTAGGTGTAGGCCTTCATGCGGACCAGATCCACAATGCCGCTGAGGCTTTTCTCGCTGCCGATGGGAAGCTGCAGAGGAGTGACGGCGCGACCGAACGCGTTGGTGAGCGATTCGAGGACGCGGTTGGCGTCGGCACGATCGCGGTCCATGCGGTTGACGACGATCATGCGCGGCAGGTTGACCTCGTCGCAGTAATTCCAGACGCGCTGGGTGACAACCTCGACGCCGGCTACACCGTCCACAACGACTAACGCCGCGTCAACCACGGGCAGAACCATCTTGGCCTCGTGAACGAACATGTTGAAGCCGGGGGTATCGAGCAGATTGATCTTGACCTTCGGATCGGTCTTGCCCCACTCGACGAAAGCCAGGCCGGTTGAAATGGACATCTGGCGGGCGATTTCTTCGTCGTCGTAGTCGGTGGTGGCGGAGCCATCATCGACGCGCCCGAGGCGGGGCGCGGCTCCGGCGGTGTAGAGCATGGCGGACACGAGCGTTGTCTTGCCAGCATGCCCGTGTCCGATCAGGGCAAGGTTGCGGAGATTGGCTCCTGCGTACACTTTCACGGGTTGTCTCCTTCGGCAGGCTTGCGGGAAGAGTGCGACGGCCCGAAAGAGGATCAGGACAGGGTACAGGCCAGCCCAACATCACCTGCGAAACTTCTGATGCTAACACAGGGGTTGGGGGGGCTCAAAGGACGGGGAGGGCAAATCGCACCATGAAAATCTAACAGTGGATGTTAGATTTTCATGGTAGCTAAAATCGGGCGGAAGGTGCGTTTTGCGAGCTGCGCTCGCGGGGACGGACGAATGCGTCCGTCCCTACGTGGGTATGGCTTACAACGTCGCGCTTTTCTCAACGATCAGCTTCTTGATCTTCTCCACGAACTCTGCCGTCGCCATGTCTTCGGTCTTCTCTTTGCCGCGGGTGCGGACGTTCACTTTGTTGGCTTCGGATTCTTTGTCGCCTACTACCAGCAGGAAGGGGACTTTCTGCATGGCGTGTTCGCGGATCTTTGCGTTCATTTTTTCGTTGCGCGAATCGACCTCCACGCGCACGCCTGCGGCTCGCAGTTGCTGGGCTACTTTCTCTGCGTACTCGGTGTGGCGCTCGGCGATCGGGATCATTGCCACCTGCACCGGCGAGAGCCAGACCGGAAAGGCTCCGGCGTAGTGTTCGATCAGGACGCCGAAGAAGCGCTCGACCGATCCGTAGAGGGCGCGGTGGACCATGACGGGCTGTTTACGGGTGCCGTCTTCGGCTACGTATTCGAGTTGGAAGCGCTGCGGCAGGTTGAAGTCGAATTGCACGGTCGAGAGCTGCCAGAGGCGTCCTATGGCGTCGACGAGTTTTATGTCGATCTTCGGGCCGTAGAACGCGGCCTCGCCGGGGATCGTTTTGTATTCGATGTTTAGTTTTTTCAGCGCACTTTCCAGCGAGTGGTTGGCCAGGTTCCACTGGTCCTCGGTGCCCAGGAAACTTTTCTTGTCCTTCGGATCCCAAGTGGAAAGCTCGGTCTGGAATTTGTCGAAGCCGAAATCTTTCAGCACTTCGAGCGCGAACTCCAGGCAACCTACGATTTCCGCTTCGATCTGCTCGGGCGTGCAGAAGATGTGAGCGTCGTCCTGGGTGAAGCCTCTTACTCTTAGGAGGCCGTGCATTACTCCGGAGCGCTCGTAGCGATAGACCGTACCGAGTTCGCCGAGGCGCACGGGCAAATCGCGATACGACTTCAGCGAATCTTTGTAGATCAGGATATGGCCGGGACAATTCATGGGCTTGAGGCGATATTCGGCATCGTCTAGTTCCATGGCGTCGAACATGTTCTGCGAGTAGTAGCCCTCGTGGCCGGAGGTGTGGAAGAGTTGGCGGCGTGATACGTGCGGCGTGCAGACGAGAGAGTAGCCGCGGCGCAGGTATTCTTCGCGCATCCAGTCTTCCATTTCCTTGCGGATGATGCCGCCCTTCGGATGCCAGAAAATCAGGCCGGGGCCGGCTAGCTCCTGGATGGAGAACAGGTCGAGCTGTTTGCCGAGCACGCGATGGTCGCGCTTCTTGGCTTCTTCAATGCTGTTCAGGTAGGCATCGAGATCTTTCTTGGAGAAAAACGAGGTGCCGTAGATGCGCTGCAGTTGCGGATTCTTTTCGTCTCCCAGCCAGTAGGCGCCGGCTATGTTGAGCAGTTTGAAGGCTTTGATTTTTCCGGTCGACGGCACGTGGGGGCCGCGGCAGAAATCCCGGAACTTGCCGGTCTTGTAGACCGAAATCTTTTCATCGGGCTTGGTGAATTGCTCGATGAAATGGCATTTCATGAAGTCGCCTTCGGCTTTGAATTTCTCCAGACCTTCTTTGCGGGGCAGGAATTCGCGGGCGTAGGGCAGGTTCTGCTGGACTAGCTCCTGCATTTTCTTCTCGATCTTCTCGAGATCTTCGGGAGTGAATGCGGTGGGGCGATAAAAGTCGTAGAAGAATCCGTTCTCGGTGGCGGGGCCGTGGCCGAGCTTGGTCTCGGGGAAAAGTTCGAGCACGGCCGCGGCCAGCAGGTGCGCGGAGGAATGCCGATAGATTTCGAGCGCCTCCGGGTCCTGCTCTCTAATGATTCGGAGGTCAGTGTCTTTTTCCAGTGGGCGGGTGAGGTCGATGAGGTCGCCATTCGATTTGGCGGCTAGAGCGGCGTCGGCTAAGCGCGGACTGATGGACTTGGCAACGTCGAGGGGCGTGGTGCCCCTCGGGACTTCCTTGGTGCTGCCGTCGGGAAGCTTGAGATGAATGCTGTCAGACATGGATTAGCCCTTGTATTCTGCTGAATCTTTTGAGTTTAAAGGAGGGGGCGGGGAGGGTCAAACGGACTCAAAGCTGGCTGCTGGCCTTGCCAGCGATAGGCTCCTCCAAACGAGTGTACAAATCCACCGCCGTTCGTGGTACTTAATGCAGAGATGAGTTCTTCCACAGTTCGGAGCCACCAGCAGACGGCCTTCCGTCTCAACGGCGTGCGATATTCCTTGCACTTGGCAGACTGTCTCGCATGGATGGACGAGCAGCCAGCAAACTCAGTTCACGCGATTGTCACGGACCCGCCCTACGGTCTCAAGGAATACACTGCTCCCGAGAAACAGAAGCTGCGCCGCGGGATAGGTGGTGTGTGGCGCATCCCTCCGGCATTTGACGGTTGTGCCCGCAGCCCGTTACCCCGCTTCACTGTCTTGACT
>JBAVVP010000093.1:0-7747 GCA_049697355.1 Terriglobales bacterium | reverse complement strand
ACCGATGAGTTCCAGGGATGGGGTGACACGGTTATCCTCCAAGCAGAGTTCAACGACCTCTCGGACACGCTTCATGAGAGTGTCAAGGTTCTTGGCTTGGGTATGGCAGCCCCGCAAGGCAGGAACGGTGGCGACATAATAGCCGTCTTCATCCCGTTCGATGACAACCGTGAACTTTCGCTGAGCTTTCACCAGACGATTCTAGCATGAAAAAAACAGGGCCCGCTGGGGTCGTCCCAACGGGCCAATTCTAGAGCCTGCGTTACCCCAGCTTCTCAAAGAACAAGCAGATCGTCTCAATCCCGCGATGGAAATTCGGGATGTGAAACTTCTCGTTCGGAGCGTGCAGGTTGTCGTCCGGAAGCCCGAAGCCCATCATCACCGATGGAATCTTCAGCACGTCCTGGAAATCGGTGACGATTGGAATCGATCCGCCGGAGCGAATAAACACGGTCTCTTTCTTGAACGTGTCATGCAGCGCCTCCTTGGCCGCTTCGATGAAGCGGTTGTCGGTGCCGACCACGGATGCGGGGCCCTTGCTCCAAACCTTGATCTTGGTGTCGATGCCTTTTGGTGTGAGCTTCTTGACGAACGCCGCGTAGCGCTTAAGGATGTCGTCCGGGTCCTGGTTCGGCACCATGCGCATGGAAACTTTTGCCGACGCTTTTGCCGGAATCACCGTCTTCGCTCCCGGAGCCACAAATCCGCCCGGCATGCCGTGCACCTCAAGCGTCGGACGCGCCCAGGTGCGGTACAGTACGGAAAATCCCGGCTCGCCGGTCAGCACCTTCGAGCCGACTTCGGTTTTGCGATAATGCTCTTCGTTGAAGGGCAGCCGCTTCCAGGCCTTCAGCTCATCTTTGGTGGGCGCTTTGACGTTTTTGTAAAAGCCCGGGATCAGCACCTTACCCTTGGCATCCTTGAGCTTGCTGATGATCTCAATCAGCGCAAAAAATGGATTCGGCGCCGCGCCGCCATACATGCCGGAGTGCAGATCGGTCTTGGCCCCGAACGCTTCAATCTCGGTGTACACCAAGCCGCGCAGGCCGACGCACAGAGTAGGAAGATTCGGCGCGAACAGTTCGGTATCGCAGACCAGCGCGAAATCCGCCTTCAACTTTGCCTTCTGTTTGCGGACGTACTCGGCAATCGATTCGCCGCCGGTTTCTTCTTCGCCTTCAAAAATGATCTTGACGTTGATCGGGAGCTTGCCCCCATTGGCTTGCATCAGGGACTCAAGCGCCTTCACTTCCATCCAAAGCTGCCCTTTGTCGTCGACCGCGCCGCGCGCGTAAATATTGTTGTTGCGTTCGGTCGGCTCAAACGGCGGCGTGTGCCATTCGTCCAAAGGATCGGGCGGCTGCACGTCGTAATGCGCATACATCAGAACCGTCGGCTTGCCCGCGGCGTGCAGCCAGTCGGCATAGAGCAGGGGATGTCCCTTGGTAGGGACGATTTCGACGTTATCCATTCCGATGCGGCGCAGCTCGGCGGCCACGAATTCCGCTGCTTTAATTACGTCGCTTTTATGTTCATCCAGCGTGCTGATGCTGGGGATGCGGAGAAGAGTTTTCAGCTCGTCAAGAAAACGCGGCTGATTATTGCGGGCAAAATCGACTGCCGGGGAAGCCATACTTTGTTGCCTTTCTGGCGCGCTGGGCGCACATTCTAGAATGATCGCCGAAAACGATTCAGTATATACCGGAACACGGGCGCTGCGAACTTGCGGCATGGGTGTACAATTGCCGCCGTTCTGAAGTCGATACGTTCTGAAGTCGAGATTGAGGAGGTTCCTGATGAAACGAATGACAGGGCTAGTGCTAGGAACGTGTTTGATCGCAGGCGGCGCCAGCGTCGCGGCGCAAGAGCACGCAGAAGCCACCATGCCACCGAAGATCCTGACCGTGACCCGGGAATTCACGAAACCGGGCAAGAACGGCATGTCTCACGAAAAAACTGAGAGTGCTTTTGTCCAGGCCATGACCCGCGCCAAGTGGCCCACCCACTACCTGGCGGTGGAATCGATGTCCGGTAAACCGCGCGCCCTCTTCTTTACTCCTTACGACTCCTTTGAAGCCTGGGAGAAAGATACGAAGGCGGCGGAAAAGAACGCGGCACTTTGGGCTGAATTGGATCGCGCCAACGTGGCCGATGGCGAACTGCTCTCCGCCGTGGACCAGGGCGTCCTGATGTTTCGCGAAGACTTGAGCCTGCGCCCCAAGGTCGAGATCGCGCACATGCGCTACTTCGAGATTTCGCGCTTCCACGTCAAGCAGGGGCATGACAAAGACTGGGAAGCCCTGGCCAAAATGTATATGTCGGGTTTCGACAAAATCTCAGGGGCCCACTGGGCAACCTATCAAGGCCAATACGGCCTCGAAGATGGCACCTACATTATTTTCACCCAGTTGAAAAGCGCGGCCGAGATTGACCGCGAGGCGAGTGACTGGGTGAAGTTTACGTCCGCGATGGGCGAAGATGGCATGAAGAAGCTGAACGAACTCACTGCTGCCACCATCGACTCGAGCGAAACCAATCTGTTCGCCTTCAACCCGCGGATGAGCTACGTTTCGGAAGACTGGATCAAAGCCGATCCGGAGTTCTGGAAGCCCAAGCCAGCGGCTGCGGCGGCGGCCAAACCGGCCAAAAAACCAGCAGCCCAGTAGGGTTGGCCGGGCGCGATGGATTGCGGTATCCAGAGGAAAACCTTGCCTGCCAGTGTTGGCGGATGGAGATCCGCTCATTCGCCAACACCCAATGAGCAACTCACTCACTGGCTGACCAGAATCTAATCGCTCGGCCTTACCTCGATGTCGCAATTGCGTGCGCGGGCGATTTGCGCGCTGGCTGCTAACTTTCGAATCGCTCCGCCCCAAACACCTCTAAATCGAACTCCGGTTTCTGCCCAAGAATCACCTGTGCCATCAGCTTCGCGGTCACGGGCGCCAGCAGAATTCCATCGCGAAAATGTCCAGTCGCCACAAAATATCCTGGAGTCGGCGTCGGGCCTAGAATCGGCAGATTGTCGGGAGAGCCCGGACGCAGCCCTGCCCATGCTTCCAGAATCCGCGCTTCGGCCAATTTCGGGGCCAAATTGATCGCCGCCTGCCGTAATTTCTGGATCGTCCCCGGCAGCGTTTGCTTGTCGAATCCCGCTTCTTCTTGCGTGGCTCCGATGACTAAGCGGCCGTCGCTACGCGGGATCAAGTAAACGTCCGGTGTCCAACCCGAAGTCCGCACCACATGGCGCACCAGTTCTTTGTCCGGCATGACGACACACAGCATCTGCCCTTTGACGGGACGCGTGGGGAAACGATGCGGCGGAATCTGCCCCGCCCAGGCTCCGGCGCAATTCACAACCATGCGCGCGGCAAATTGCGTCTTGCTGGTGCGAACGCCGGATGCCTTGCCGTTGGCCACTTCGACGGCCAACACCTGGTCTCCGGACGAGAACTCGACGCCGCAGTGTCGGGCGGCGGCGATGGCGGCTGAGGTCAGATGCCGAGGATCAACGCACCTTTCTTGTGCATACAAAGCGGTGAATTGGGGTGAGGTCGCGTCTGCATCCCGAAGCGCCGGCTCCAGTTCCGCCAGGGGTCGAGGCAAAGCATAAGCTTGTGTGGTGGCGGGGCGGAGCCTACCCTGAGCGGAGCCGAAAGGCCCCGCCAAGACGGGGCGGAGCCCATTCTCCACACGAGAAAGCACCAGCGTCCCCACCGACCGAAGATCAATCTTCAGCCCGGACTGCTCCTCGAGCCCGCACACGAATTCGGGATACATCCGTGCGCTCGCGGTCGCCAGTTCCCGTAACCGGGGCGGTGTATCAGCGGGGAAGTCGGCCAGCATGCCACCCGCGGCCCAGGACGCCTCCCGCCCCGGTTCGCCTTTCTCCACCACCAGCACCCGCAGTCCTTGTTTGTTCAACTCCAGAGCCAGCGAAAGCCCGACGATGCCCGCCCCCACGACGATCGCGTCCCAGCTATTCACGCCTTCATTCTAGCGCGCAAGTTACATCCGCCCCTGAACCTGAATCGCAATTGACAGCGACCCTCATCTCACAAACAATAAGCCCTATAGCCCATTTCAATTGGAGATTAACCTCTTATGTCTGAAGGCGAACCGACCGTTTACCACCCCGAGCCGCAGAGCAATGTCGGGAAATGGATCCTCATCGCGCTGGCGGTTGTCTACGTCGGTGCATCGGCATTTTTCATTTACGACCAGCACAGCAAGCTACTGAAGGTCACGCAAGATCAAACCGCCAGTCAACAACAGATCGGCGATCTGACCAAACGCATGCAGGCCGCCGAAGCCGATTCCGAGACGCTGGCGCAACAACTGGGTATGACCAAGAAAGAATTGGCCACGCGTTCTGCCGACTTGCAGCATCAGCAACAACTCGCATCGGCGCGCATTAAAGCCCAGGCGGAGGAAGAGAAGAAAGATGTGGGCGCCGTTGCCGGAGAGGTAGGCAACGTGAAGACCGACGTCGGTGGCGTGAAGACCGACGTGGCTGCCACCAAGGCCTCGCTCGAAGCGACCATCGCGAAACTGCAGAACACCATCGGCGATCTCGGCGTGCAGAGCGGACTGATCGCCAACACGCGCAGCGATCTGGAAGCCCTCAAACACAGGGGCGACCGCCAGTACTACGAGTTCACCTTATTGAAGGGCTCGCACCCGCAGGCGTTCTCGACCGTCGCGTTACAGTTGAAGAAGACCGACCCAAAGCGCGGCAAGTACACCCTGAACGTCACCGCCGACGACAAAACCATCGAGAAGAAAGACAGGAACCAGAGCGAGCCGGTGCAGTTCTATACCGGACGCGAACACATGCTCTATGAACTCGTGGTCTGGACCGTGGACAAGAACAAAATCACCGGCTACCTGAGCACGCCGAAAAACGCTCCGATACCGGTTACCGCAACGCCACAGTAGCAGTGAGGTCAGAGGTCAGAGGGCAGAGGTTAAAACCGGATTTCACCTCTGCAATCTGACCCTGACCTCGAACCTCGTATCTCTGACCTTCCTATGCTGCCCGCGAACTCGCATACGCTGCTCGAAATCGCACTCCGCACTGGAGTCATCTACCTGCTTGTGCTCCTCGGAATTCGCATCAGCGGCAAGCGGGAAGTCGGACAGATGACTCCGTTTGACCTCGTCCTTCTCTTGCTGCTCTCGAATTCCGTGCAGAATGCGATGACCGGCCCCGACACATCGCTGGCCGGAGGCGCGATCGCCGCGGCGACGCTGCTCATCCTGAATTATCTTGTGGCCGAAGTTTCGGGCGGCAATCGCCGCTTCCGAAGATACATTCAGGGACAGCCCGCCCTGCTGGTGCACGACGGCGAGGTCATCCAGGCGCACATGGCCAAAGAGCACGTCAGCATGGATGAACTGGAACGCGCGCTCCGTGAGCACGGCGTCGGCACCTACAAGCAAGCGGCACTGGCGGTGCTCGAAGTGGATGGCTCGATCAGCGTGCTGAAGTACGATGACATCCAGCCGACCGCGACAACTCACCTGAACCGGCGGCGCTTCCTGAAGAAGAATTAGGGCGTTAGAAGTGGAGCGACGGGCGTCTCGCCCGTCCAGCCGGGCGGTGACGCCCGGCTCTCCATCCGCTATTTACGGATGCGTCATCTTCTCCGGCTTGACGAGCGAGTCGAACTCCTCGCCCGTAAGATATCCCAGCTTCAGCGCCGTCTCGCGCAGGCTGCTGTGCTCGACGTGCGCCGTATGCGCAATCTGCGCCGCCTTGTCGTATCCCACTTTCGGAGCCAGCGCCGTGACCAGCATCAGCGAATTCTTCACGTAGAAGTCCACCTTGGCGCGATCGACTTCAATGCCCTTGACCATGTACTCGACATACCCGTGGCAAGCGTCGGTGACCAGCGTGACCGAGTGCAGGAAGTTGTAGATGATCACCGGCTTGAACACGTTGAGCTCAAAGTTGCCCTGCGATCCGGCGAATCCCACCGCGGCCGTAGCTCCGTGCACCTGCGCGCAGACCATAGTCATCGCTTCGCATTGCGTGGGATTGACCTTGCCCGGCATGATGGACGATCCCGGCTCATTCTCCGGAATCACCAACTCGCCCAGCCCGCACCGCGGACCGGAAGCCAGCCACCGAATATCGTTAGAAATCTTCATCAGAGACACGGCCAAAGTCTGCATGGCGCCCTGCGCAAACACGATCTCATCATGGGCCGAAAGTGCGGCGAACTTGTTGGGATGGGAACGGAAGGGAAGTCCGGTCAGTTCGGCGATCTTTTTAGCGGCGCGCTCGGCAAATTCCGGATGCGTGTTCAGCCCTGTGCCCACCGCCGTCCCGCCGATCGCCAGATCGTAAAGCCCGTCGAGAATCTGTTCCAGTCGCTTAATGTCGCGGTCTAAAAGGCTGGCCCAGCCGCCGAATTCCTGTCCCACGGTCAAGGGCACCGCATCCTGCAAGTGAGTGCGGCCGATTTTCACTATGCTGTCAAATTCCTTAGCCTTGGCTGCGATGGCATCGCGCACGGACTTGATCGCCGGAATCAGCGCGTTCTTCACCCGCTCCGCCGCCGCGATATGCATCGCCGCCGGAAACGTGTCGTTCGACGACTGCGACATATTGACGTGATCGTTCGGATGCACCGGCTTCTTCGATCCCATCTCGCCGCCCGCAATTTCGATGGCGCGATTCGAGATGACCTCATTCACGTTCATGTTGGTCTGCGTGCCCGAGCCCGTCTGCCAGATGCGCAGCGGAAACTGGTCATTCAACTTGCCGGCAATGACTTCGTCGGCGGCCTGCGCAATCAGCTTCGCCTTGTCCGCGGGAAGCTTGCCCAGGTCCTGATTGACCAGCGCGCAGGCCTTCTTGAGCGGTCCGAAGGCGCGAATCAGCTCCGGAGGCATGGTGTCGCGGCCAATCGCAAAATGCAGCAGCGAGCGCTGCGTCTGCGCTCCCCAGTAAACGTGCGCGGGAACTTCAATCTTCCCCATGCTGTCGGATTCGGTGCGGGTCTTGGTTTGGGGCGGGGTGGGTTCGGTAAGAGTAGGCATGATGAAATCTCCAGTGCGTCGGACCGCGCGCGGGAACGCCAAGGGTCGTCGGCAGATATGAGGAACCGATCATTATACGGCGGCGTGAACGGGCGGGTGGCCCAGACAATTCGGGGGTGGGCGGGTGGCCACCATCTGCGACGAGTATACCCCGCGTTGTGAAACGTTGGCAGGGAAGAAAAAATGGGGTGCGCCCCTTCTCGCGCTTTTCGAGAAGGGGCCCTCCCGAACCGCCGACACCGTTCGACTCCGCTTTACGCCGCCGGATGCCGAATCTTCATCTTCAGCACTTCCCACTCATTCACTCGCACCAGACCGGCCTCGCCCAGGAAGTAGGTGCGGAAACTGCTCCAGCGCCAGAGTTCCGGGGACGCCACCAAACCGCGCTTTACCGGATTCCGATGCATGTATCGCAGCTTCTCGATGCGTTTGTGCTCGGTCCATACATTGAAGTCGTAGAACCGCTTCTGCCAGATATGCTGGGGTGCGCCGTCGAACAGGACGGCCTGCGCCGGATTGCATCGCCGCCTCGCCTGCGCCAGAATGCGTCGCGCAAATCCAAGTTTCAGAGCCTGCATGACGGTCGAAGGAGTCTTGACCTCCGGTTCGCTGATCAGCAGGTGAATGTGTTCGGGCATGACCACGTAACCGGCGACGACGAACTGATAGCGCCTGCGGACCTGCTCCAGCACGGTGAGAA
>JBAVVP010000092.1:0-15411 GCA_049697355.1 Terriglobales bacterium | reverse complement strand
GGTTTCCATCTTCGTGAACCCGACGCAATTCGGGCCAAAAGAAGATTTGGCGAAATATCCGCGTCCATTCGATCGCGACTGCCAGTTGCTGGAGAAAGAAGGAGTCGAGATTCTCTTCGCGCCGGCGGTCGAAGAGATCTATCCCAAATCCAATTCCAATGCCGAAGGCACCTGGGTCGTGGTCGAAGGCCTGAGCGAAAAGCTTGATGGACGATCTCGGCCGGGCCATTTCCGCGGCGTGACGACGATCGTCGCGAAGCTGTTTCACATCCTTGAGCCCGAGGCTGCGTTCTTCGGACAGAAGGACGCGGCGCAAATGGCGGTCATCCGCCGCATGGTGCGCGATCTGAATTTCGCGGTGGAGATTGTCGCCTGTCCCATCGTGCGCGAACCCGATGGCCTGGCGATGAGCTCTCGCAACGCCTACCTGAATGGAGAAGAGCGCAGCCATGCACTCGTCCTGCAACGGTCGTTGCAGGAGACGCGGCAGCGATTTCAAGCTGGGGAAGGAATCGCTGCCAATCTGATCTCGGCCGCCAAGGATGTCATCCGCCGCGAGCCACAAGTCGCGCTCGACTATTTTGAGATCGTCGATCCGGAAACGCTTGATCCCGTCGAACGAATCTCGCAAAAGACATTGGTTGCCGTCGCAGCCTACGTCGGAACCACGCGCCTGATCGACAATGTTGTACTGGAACCGTGAACCAGAGCGAGTGGACGCCCGGACCGGTTGTACCCTGCGCTACACCCTCCGCCCGGAGACAAACGGATTTCCCGCGACCAGATAGCGCAGCGGCTGCTCGGCGGATTTCACGATCCCGATGCGCGGTGTGACGATGGCGCGCCGCACGCGATAGCCGTCGTCGACAATACGGAGGTCGGAGCGCGGGCTTGCCAGGTTTTTCCCGTTGTCCCGCGCGCGTGTGATTTTCAGAGCTTCGGACAGGCGTCCCGGACCGGAAGAAAGCTTTTTGAGAAAAGAAACATTCCTGCGATCGGTCTCCTTCGCCAGGTCGATCGCCCTCTCCTTGGCCATCTGCTCGATTCCGGCCACCGGTTCCAGGGCACGAAACAACACGCCGCCCGGAACTCCATCGGGCAGGCAGGAGACGTTCAGGCAGTAATGATTGCCATAGATGAAATACACATAGGCATGGCCGGGAGGGCCGAACAGAACGGCATTCCGGGCCGTTTTGCCGGCGGCTGCGTGCGCGGCCGCGTCGCCCCGGCCGAGATAGGCTTCGGTTTCTACGATTCGCCCGGCAATGATGCCGCGCGGCGTCTCCCGCACCAGCAACTTCCCCAGCAGCGCCCGCGCTACCCTCCGCGGGTCACGATTGAAGAAGTCGGCTTTAAGTAGAGTCACGCGACCGGGCGACGTCATCTCCAATCATCGATTCACCAGACTTTGTCATCCTGAGCGAAGCGAAGGACCTGCTGTCTCTTGCACGGACAAGAAAGCAGGTCCTTCGCTTCGCTCAGGATGACAAACGGATTTTAGATGGTGGAACTTGCTCAGGCCCCGCCCTTCAAATACGCCAGCACTTCTTCCGCATGCCCTTCCGCCTTCACGTTATTGAAGATGTGCTTGATCTTGCCGTCCGGGCCAATAACGAAGGTCGTTCGCGCAATGCCTTTTACTTTCCGGCCGTACATGTTCTTTTCTTTGATTACGCCGAAGGCCTCACAGACCTTGCGGCTGTCGTCGGCCAGTAGAGTGTAGGGGAGGTCGTATTTATCTTGAAACTTCTTCTGCTTGCCGGAAGAGTCGCCGGAGATGCCGAGCACTACCGCCCCCGTTTTCTGGATCAGCTTGTATGCGTCGCGGAACCCGCACGCTTCTTTCGTTCAACCGGGAGTGTCGGCTTTCGGGTAGAAAAACAGCACCACGGTCTTGCCGCGAAAATCTTTCAGGGCAACCTCTTTGCCATTCTCGTCCGTCGTACTGAAGTCTGGGGATTTATCATTGACTTCCATATGAAATTCTCTCCTCGCCGGTCGTTATTATCTCGCAAGTTATATCGCAACCGGCTATTCGCCGTCACCTTGATCCCGTCGATGATCGCGTCGATCTTCCTGGCCGGCGCGCTTGTGGCCCAGCTTGCGGCCCAAGGCCCAATCACTCAGTACGGGCGGAAGCCGAAGCCCGACGCGGGACCGCGTGCCCTGGGACTGGTCCAGCTGTCACCCAAGGGTAACAAAGGCCGTCTCATTCCCATTGCCATCATGATGGACGGAAAATTCTACGACGCGGGTTCGTACAAAGCTACGCCTGTCCCCATGGCTCTCGACTTCGACATCGTCTATGAGGGATTGCGCACCGGTGTGTCGCAGGGCATTTTCACGATTACGCAACCGGGACAACTGAATCACGTCTGGATCGCCGAAGGCACATGGCTGCCTGCGGGAGCGAAGGCTCCGGAGAAGAGCAAGAAATATTCAGCCCCTGTCATCGAAGACAAGGACGCGCCGCCGGTGCTTCACCGCCGCAACGAAAAGGCGGCGGATGGCGGCACTGACAACAAGGACAAAGATAAGGATAAGAACCAGCAAAAGCCCTCGACGCCGCCCGCCAGCCAGCCGACCGCGCCGGAAACTGCCAAGGCTCCCGTGCCACCGGAGACTGCCAAAACATCTGCGTCCGACGAGCCGATCGAGGATCCGAATCGGCCCCGGCTGCGTCGCGGAAAGCCGAGCTCAACCGAGCGCCGCGAACCGTTCACAACTTTCGACGCTTTGACCGATACAGCGCCGGGCACATCTTCGGCAAGTTCAGGGAAGGCCGATGCGAAGGCGGCAAGAAGTCCCGACACGTTGCCGCAGATCGTCACCATCCCGGCAATTTCCGACGCCGGAGGGCCCGATCCGCGTCCCTACAACTACGATGTGAAGCCGGCGGAAGAAGCGATTTACCGCAACAAAATTTTGGCTCTGGCCGCGGCGCAGCTTCGAGGCCAGGCAGTCGCTGCGTCAAAAGAGAAAGAGGCTGTGCCCGCGCGCAAGAAATCGTCTTCCGGGAAATCCGCTGGCAAGTCGTCTGCCCTCTCCGCGCCTGACTTCGACGATGTGAGCTTGCGCATCTTCGATCTCTCCAATTCGAACGAGCCGGTGCTGGTGCTCTCCGCAAAAACCCGGCCGCCGGCTGCCGGTGCAACCGGAAGCATCGAAGAGCCGAAAGAGATCACGCTGATCGCCCGCACCAACCTGGAAGGCGAAGTGCAAAAACTGTTCTTCGCGCAGACGGATTCGCGGCATCTCGACGTCGCTCCGCGCATGGAGTTGATCGATGCGGTCGATGCCGACGGCGATGGCCGTGGCGAATTGCTGTTCCGGCGCACCTTTGACGGGGGCAGCGCCTACGCGATCTATCGCGTCACCGCCGACGGGCTCTGGCCGCTGTTTGAGGGAACTCCGTAAAAGCAGGTCTTAGGTCTTAGGTCTTAGGTCTTAGAGCTCGTCTCACAAATGGTTTTTTGGGAAGGGGACGGCTTCAGCCGTGCCGCCCAGAGCCAATAAACACGCGGGCTTTAGCCCCTGAGGGATGTGCCTTCCCGGTTGAAAGGCATTTATGAAACCAGTTCTAGGTCTTAGGTGTCAGGTGTCAGGCCTGAGGTATCGGCGTCTCGAGTTTCCTAAGACCTAAGACCTTGGACCTAAGACCTGTTCTTCCGGCACCTGTCCCGTTTACAATTTCAACCTCGCAGAGGTGAGACCCATGCGCACGACTTCTCGCGTCGTTTTCCTGTCGCTGATGTTGTCCCTCTTTTTGTCGGTTTCCGCCCTTGCCGCCGACGGCAAGGCCGTTTCCTACAAGTCGGGCGACGACACCGTCAATGGAATTCTCTACACTCCTGCCGGCCACGGGCCGTTTCCAGCGCTCATCGTGATTCACGAGTGGTGGGGACTGGACGACTGGGTGAAGCAGCAGGCCGGGAAACTCGCGGACCAGGGTTATGTTGCGCTGGCGGTCGATTTGTATCGCGGCAAGGTTGCTGACAATCCCGACCTGGCCCACGAACTGATGCGCGGCTTGCCCGAAGACCGGGCTATCCGTGATTTGCGAGCCGCCTTCGACTTTTTGGCGTCGCAAGCGAACGTGAAAAAAGATCGGATCGGCTCGATTGGCTGGTGCATGGGCGGGGGCTACTCGCTTGATACGGCACTGGCCGAGCCGCAATTGGCGGCCACGGTCATTCACTATGGGCATCTCGCAACCGAACCGTCGGAACTAAAGAAGATCAACGCTCCGGTTCTGGGAATTTTTGGCGGGCAGGATCGCGGCATCACCCCGGACGATGTGAAGAAGTTTCAGCAATCCATGGAACGATTGGGCAAGAAGATTGAGGTAAAGATCTATCCGGATGCGGGACACGCGTTTGAAAATCCCGGCAATAAGCAAGGATACCGGCCAGAGGACGCTGCTGATGCATGGCAGCGCACGGTCGACTTTCTGGCCGCGACCCTGAAAAAGTGAACCGGCAGGTCGGATTCTTGGTGAGTGAGAAAGTCGTTCAGACAAATGGTTGTGGAATTATGCGGGGCCGTCCCCAGGGGCCACAGCCCGCATTTTGACGCTGTCTCTGGAGCACGACTGAAGTCCTCCACTCCAGCGGGCAAAACCCGCGCCTGCTGGGGACCCCGGTCGTGCCTTTCCCAAGAAACATTCAGGAAAACACTTTCGATTGGAAGGCAAGGAATTTCCACTTGCCAGAAGGTACTACTCTGGTTACTATGCACGCATCCTTTAGATTGCCATTGAGTCTTGGCATTGAGTTAGTTGCGCGTCTATGAACATCGGCGAGACCATCCGCAATTTCCGGCTCCAACGAAGCATGTCCCAGGGCGACATCGAAAAGCGCACAGGCCTGTTGCGCTGCTACCTGTCGCGGGTTGAAAACGGCCACACCATTCCATCGCTGGATACGCTGGCCAAGATCGCCGGGGCCATGGATTTGGCGTTGTCGCAATTCTTTGCCGATGGCCACAGCAATGGCCATAAGGGGCTGCCGCAACTCTCCGACGATGAAGTCCGCTTCCTGAGCCAGATGCGGCGCTATTCCGCCAATCTGAACGACAGCGACCGGAAGCTGGTGCTGGCGATGGTGAAGAAGATGGCGTCGAACGCGAAATAGCTGTCAGCTTTCAGCTATCAGCTGTCAGTAAACCCCCTCCAGCGCAAATGTGGACAATCCGGTGTGCTGGTTGAACGGTTAAACTGACGGCTGAGAGCTGACAGCTGCTTTTGGGTACTTTCGTACCATCCCTGGTGTGTCCGGCGGGAACCTCGCCAACCCCATACTGGGAACGCTAAGGTAGGGGGTGGGGAATCCTTGTGACCACTGAAGAAGAGCTGAATCTCCTTGATCAGCAATTGCGCCGTCTGAAGATCGAGTACGAGATCTTCTTCAATAATCCCGCCAAACGGCCTCCCGCCGACGTGGAATGGAAGGTGCTTTCGTTGATTCGCAAGTTCAGCGACAGCTCGCGGCTGAGTTTTTCGCAGCGCTTCAAGTACAACGAGATGGCGCAGCGCTACGCGATTCAAAGCGACCTGTGGCGCAAGAAGATGCGGATTCGCGAAGAGGGCTACCGACGGCCGCAGGATGCGCTGCTCTCGGTGCAGGGTGTGCGCACGAACGATGAGCACGAAGCAAAGCATCGTCCGGTGTATGGCCTCAAGCGCAAAGGGCACGCCGAGGGCGGACCGACTCCGGCTGCCGATCCAGGAGGTAATAATCAGTCTTTCTCGGTACAGTGCTCGGGCGCGGCGGCCGAACGTGCGCAAGTCGAATCTCTTTACAAGGCGCTGACCGAAGCCAAGCACAAGTCGGGAGAAAAGGTTTCCGGCAACCTGGATTCGTTCGCCGCATTCGTCAAGAAAAAGACCAGCGAAATTCGCAAGCAGCACCATTGCGACGTGGTGGTGTATTCGGTCGAGATGCAGGGCGGACAAGTGAGGCTTAAGGCGAAAGCGAAAACGTAGTACCCAGTACCTAGTACCCTGACCGCATTAAAGATCCCACTGTCATCCTGAGCGCAGCATGATCATCGCGAAGCGATGATCGTGCGGAGTCGAAGGACCCCTACCTTCCCCTGCCCCTTCTCCCCATACGGGTTCGTACACTTTTATGCGGCCACAGTACGATACGAGTACTGGCAACTGACTACTGCCCGCAACTGCTAGAATCTCTCTTCTCTAATTTCTTATCCTCTCCCGAGGCCTTATGTCTAAAATCCAGCGCGCCATCCTCAGCGTCACCGACAAATCCGGACTAGCAGATTTCGCTCGCAAACTCGCCGCGTTGGGCGTCGAACTGGTTTCGACCGGAGGCACGGCCAAGCTCCTGCGCGACTCCGGCATTGCCGTAAAAGATATTTCCGAGTTGACCGGGTTCCCCGAAATGCTCGACGGGCGCGTTAAGACGCTGCATCCGAAAGTGCACGGGGGCATCCTGTATCGCCGCGCAGACAGCGGACATCTTGCGGCAGTTGCCGAGCATGGCATCGCGGCGATCGACATGGTGGTGGTCAACCTGTACGCCTTCGAGAAGACCGCGGCTAAGCCGGGCGTGCGCTTCGAAGAGTTGATTGAAAATATCGATATTGGCGGGCCTTCGATGATCCGTTCGGCGGCAAAGAATTTTCAAGACGTCGCGGTGGTGACGTCGCCCGCGGATTACGGATCGATCGCTGAGGAAATGGCGCGTACGGCCGGTGCGTTATCCCGCGAAACGAAATGGCGGCTGGCGCAGAAGGCGTTTGCGACGACCGCGGCCTATGATTCCGCCATCGCCTCGACCCTCGAGCGGGTGGGCGGCGACTTCGAGTTGCGGCCAGTCGAGTCAACATCGGCCGAGTTGAAACCAACGCTGGGTTTCCCGCAAACTCTGAAGCTGACTTTTCAAAAAATGGCGGACCTGCGCTATGGAGAGAACCCGCACCAGAAGGCTGCGATGTATGCGGACGGTTCGGGCACGGGCGTGGCCAATGCACGCCAGGTGCAGGGCAAAGAGCTTTCCTACAACAACATGGTCGACCTCGAAGCCGCGTGGGATCTGGCGCAGGAGTTCGACGAGCCGGTTTGCGCCATTATCAAACACACGAATCCCTGCGGCGCCGCGACCGGCAAGACGCTGGCCGAGGCTTACCTGCGGGCACTCGAATGCGATCCCGTTTCAGCCTATGGCGGAGTGATCGGGGTAAACCGCACCGTGGATACGGCCGCAGCCCACGAGATGGCCAAGCTCTTCCTCGAAGTCATTGCCGCCCCGGCATTCGAGGAAGGGGCGAAAGCGGCGTTCGCCACGAAGAAGAATCTGCGGCTGGTGGAAGTTCCCGCCGGACAGCACAACTGGGTTTTCAAAAATCTTTCTGGAGGTCTGCTGGTCCAGGATTCCGACCTTCACCGGCTGGTCGAGGCCGATCTGAAAGTTGTTAGCAAACGCCCGCCGACCCCGGAAGAAAAGCGGGCGCTGCTGTTCGCGTGGAAGGTTTGCAAACACGTGAAATCGAACGCCATTCTCTACTCCCGCGATGGGCAAACGGTAGGCGTCGGCGCAGGACAGATGAGCCGAGTCGATTCCTGCAAGCTCGGCGCCATGAAGGCGCACTTGCCCCTGAAGGGCACCGTGGCCGCTTCCGACGCCTTCTTCCCCTTTCCGGACGGAGTCGAAGAAATCGCCAAAGCCGGGGCAACCGCGATCATTCAGCCCGGCGGCTCGGTGCGCGACCAGGAGGTCATCGAAGCCGCCGATCGCCTCGGGTTGGCCATGATTTTCACCGGGGTGCGGCACTTCCGCCATTAGAACTGGCCCCAGTCAAGACGTGAGATCTGGCCCCCAGGGGCTAAAGCCCGCATTCTTTGTGGCTTTTAGCGGCACGGCTCAAGCCGTGCCCTTCCCTAAAACCTTTGCAGAATTGTTTGCGCAGAATGGGCGCAGTTTTCGACATAGAGCTCCCAAAGCCCCTGTACCTCCGGCTTTCCTCCCACCCTGCGCTTTCTCGCGGCTTAAGGGCTGGCGGAGGGTAGAATAGAAAAATACGGATGACTGCGGATCAGCATCCAATCGTTAGCATCCAAATAGGGTGTGGGCTGCAATTTTGCGGGTGGCAGGATCTTCCATGAAGAAACGGTTGTGGATTGTCAGTGTCGTTTTGGGGGGGGCTTTTTTTCTGACCCAGGGCTTACTAACCCAGGGTTTACTGGCGCAAGCTCGGGCCGCGGATTCCCCGGCTGCCGGCTCCCCGGCTGCCACCAAGAGCAAGACGCCCGACCGCGCCGCCGCTTACTACCATTTCACCCTCGCGCACATGTACGAGGAACAAGTAGCCAACGGCCGCAGCGAGTTGGCCAACAAAGCGATTGAGGAATATCGCGCCGCGATTGATGCGGACCCGACCTCTGCGTATCTGACGTCCGGCCTGGCCGAGCTCTACAACAAGATCGGCCGCATCCGCGACGCGGTGGTCGAGGCGCAGGACCTCATCAAACGCAATCCCAACAATCTCGAAGCCCGGCGTCTGCTGGGTAGGATCTATCTTCGCTCGCTCGGCGATATGCAGGCCGGCGGCGGTTCGGAAAGCGTGCTGAAGCTGGCGATCGAGCAGTATGAGCAGATCATCCGCCTGCAACCCGACAGCATGGATGACCACCTGCTTCTCGGGCGCCTCTATCGGCTTAACAACGATCTGCAAAAAGCGGAGAGCGAATTCAAGATCGCGGTGAAACTCCAGCCGGACTCCGAAGAAGCGGTTACTACCCTGGCGTATCTCTACAACGAACTGGGCGACACGGCTCGCGCCGCGCAAGTGCTCAGTTCGGTGCCGAATGCCGCGCGTTCGGCGAAGCTCTATTCGGCGCTCGGGTACACCTACGAGCAGCAGAAGGAATACAAGAACGCCATCGATGCCTATCGGCACGCGATTGAACTGGACCGGGACAATCTGGACGCCATTCGTGGCCTGGCGCAGAACCTGCTGAACGATGGGCAGGCCGATGCCGCTCTGGAACAATACAAAGTGATCGCGGACGCGAATCCGGAAGATGCGCAAACCTACGTTCGCATCGCGGAAATCTACCGCAAGCAGGGCAAGTTCGATCTGGCGCTTGACCATTTGAAAAAAGCCGAGTCCATGGTGCAGGACTCGGTTGAAGTTCCCTACAACATCGCTGCGATCTACCAGGCGCAGGGCCGTTTCGACGAAGCCATTCCGATCATGCGGGACTTGTTGAAGAAATCGGAGAAGCCTGACGGCAAATACTCGAACGGTGAAAAGAGCAACCGGGCGGTGTTTCTGGAGAGGCTCGGGACGATCTACCGCGACCAGGGGAACAATACCGCCGCGAACGAAACCTTCCGCGAGATCATTGCGCTGGGCGGCGATGACAACATCGAGCGCGGTTATCAGCAGATCATCGATACCTGGCGCGAAGCCAAGGAATGGCAGAAGGCTCTCGATACCGCAAAAGAAGCGGTGCAGAAGCTGCCCAGCCCCCAACTGAAGATGGTGCTGGCTTTGCAGCAGGTCGATATGGGCGATGCCGACAAGGCGCTCGCCGACGTTCGCGCCATGTTGAAGGGCGGCGCCAACTCCAGTTCTAACTCAAATTCCAATTCCAGTTCCAATTCCGACGACCGCGAAGTCTACATCACGCTGGCCCAGATGAACACGCGTCTGCGCCGGTTCGGCGATGCCGCACAGGCGCTCGACAAGGCCGAAGCGCTATCGACCAAGACGGACGACAAGGAATATGTCTGGTTTCTCCGCGGCTCCAATTTCGAGCGCGAGAAGCGCTACGCGGAAGCGGAAGAACAGTTCAAGAAAGTGCTGGCCAGCGATCCGGAGCATGCCTCGGCGCTGAATTATCTGGGCTACATGCTGGCCGACCAGAACATGAAGCTCGAAGAAGCGCTCGCATACATCAAGCGCGCCGTGGATCTGGATCCCGCCAACGGCGCCTATCTCGATTCTCTCGGTTGGGCATACTTCCGCCTGGGGAAGTATGAACTGGCCGAAGACAACCTGATGAAAGCCTCGCAGAAAATCAATACCGACCCCACCGTCCACGACCACCTCGGCGACCTGTACCAGAAGACCGGACGTCTGAAACTCGCCGCGACCAACTGGGAGCGCGCGCTCAGCGAGTGGAATCGCACCATCGCCGCTGAGGTCGATCCGGCAGACGTATCGCGAGTGCAAAAGAAACTCGATTCGGCAAGGATGAAGCTAGCCAAAGAAGAGGGCGCGAAGTAGAAGTAGCAAAAGTTTGTGTGGGGACGGGCGACTCGCCCGTCCAGGCCGAGCGAGGCTCGGCAGCTGCCTGTAGCCACAACAACTCGGGGTTCGCTGCTAAACTCATCTCATGCTCGCCGACTACGCGGTGCGCGTTGAAGACTCGCGTGGACGCCGCCATCCCGAGCCGGCGCATCCTTACCGCAACGATTTTCAGCGCGACCGCGATCGTGTCGTCCATGCTCGCGCCTTTCGCCGCCTCGAAGCGAAGACACAGGTTTTCACCCGCCGTTACTCCGACCACTTCCGCAACCGGTTGACGCATACCATCGAGGTGGCACAGATCTCGCGCACTATCGCCGCGCAACTTGGATTGAACAGCGACCTGGTGGAGGCGCTCGCCCTGGTGCACGACCTGGGCCACCCTCCCTTCGGGCACTCCGGAGAAAAAGCGCTCGACACCGCCATGCGGCAGCACGGGCTTTCGTTCGATCACAACCTGCACGCGCTCCGCATTGTGGAAGACTTCGAACTCCGTTACGCGGCGTTTCGCGGACTGAATCTCACCTTCGAAGTGCGCGAGGGCATCATCAAGCACTCGCACGATTACAACGCCAAAGACCATCCCGAACTTGCCGAGTATTTGCTCGACCTGCGCCCGCCGCTCGAAGCGCAGCTCATCGACCTGACCGACGAGATTGCCTACAACACCGCGGACCTCGACGACGGCTTCGAAGCCCGCCTGCTCACGGTCGAGCAGGTCGCGGACAACGTGGATCTTTTCGCACGCCGTTACCACGATGCAAAGAGCCTGTACCCGAATGCCGCTGAAAAAATGGTTTTTAACGAGGCGCTGAAAAGCATTTTCGACGGGCTGGTCGGAGACTTGATCCGGAACACAGCGCAACGTGTGCAAGCGGCCGGCGTGCATTCTCTGGAAGATGTCCGCCGCCGCGGCGAGCGGCTTGCGGCGTTCAGTCCGCCCGTCGAAGAGCAGCGACGCCGGCTGAAGGACTTTCTCTACGAAAACCTTTACTACAGCCCGGCGTTGGCGGCGGAGAAAGAAGACGCCGAGCGCATCACCCGAGAGCTCTTCGCCCACTGGATGGAAGAGCCCGACGACCTGCCCCGCACCTACCGCGAAAAAGCCGCCCAGGAGCCGCTGCCACGCGTCATCTGCGACTACCTTGCCGGCATGACCGACCCATTTATTTATCAGCAGTATGAGAAGTACTGCGGGGAGTAGGAGTTGCAGCTTAGAACCAAAGTGTCATCCTGAGCGGAATTTGGCTCGCGCGAAGCGCGAGACAAATGGAGTCGAAGGACCCCTACCTACTAGGCAGCTTCGGACAAAATGGCAAGGCGTTCTCACGGCACTGCCAGCACCGGGAGAACTCGCTGAGACGACATCGGAGGTCAAGGCTGAGCAGGGGTCCTTCGACTCCGTGAATGCTCCGCTTCGCGGAGCATTCACTCCGCTCAGGATGACAGTTCCTTCAAGGGCGCCAAAATCACTTTGCGTAGGTGATTCGGTAGATCACGCCCCCCGCATCATCGCTCACATACATCGCCCCATCGCCGCCGAACGCAATTCCCACCGGGCGCCCCATCCACCGCCCTCTCTTCGTTTCGCCCGGAGCGAGCCATCCGGTAATGAAGTCTTCCGCGCCTCCTTGCGGCTGGCCCTGGTCGTCGAGTTTCACGCGCACGACTTTGTATCCCGTCGGGACGCTGCGATTCCACGATCCATGAAACGCGACAAAGAGATTGTTTCGGTACTCGGCGGGAAACTCCGAACCTTCGTAGAACGCGAGCCCCAGCGGAGCGGAGTGCGCTTGCATTTGGACCTTCGGCCGGGCCACATTCTTGCAACGATCGTCCCCAGGCTTGGTGAAGTTCGGATCAGGCACGCGGTCGCCATAGCAATAGGGCCAGCCAAAATCGCCGCCATCTTTACCCAGGTCGACGATCACGTCCCGCGGCAGATCGTCGCCCAGCCAGTCGCGTCCGTTGACGGTGGCCCACACCGTGTCCGTCTTCGGATTCACCGCCAGCCCCACCGCATTGCGCAGGCCCTTCGCGAAAATCCTCTGGCCGCTGCCATCCGGATTGAATTCCATCACGGCCGCTCGCCGCGAATCTTTTTCGATGCAGACGTTGCAACTCGATCCCGCCGAGACGTACATCTTGCCGCCATGAAACAGGAGGGTGCGCGTGGAGTGTCCGCCGCCAGCCGGCAGGTCGGCCTGTCGTTTTGGATTGGATGCCCGCAGGTTCGCTTCGTCCCAGTCATAGCGGCGAACTTTGTCGTTTTCGGCGACGTACAGTTTGCCTTCGTAAAAGGCGAGCCCGTGCGGCTCATTCAACCCGTCGAGAACAGTTGCGGTTCGTTGGGCCTTGCCCGTGTGTTTCGGGTCGGGAAGAGCGACCACCTTGCCCTCGCCCGATTCGCTGACCAGCAGGACGCCGCCGGGACTGAAAACCATCATGCGAGCGTCGTCCACATCCCCGGCAAAGACCGAAATGCGGAAACCCGGCGGCGCTTTCAGTTGCGCAAGGTCGAAACGAGTCTTCTCCGCGTGGGCAGAGCCGGCGTGAGCCAGGAAAGCCAGCAGAGAGGCAAGCAGCACAAACCAAATTCGGCGCATGTCCAGGCGTCGCATAATTCATTAATGGATGCTCGGCGGCGATTTGCGTTCATCTTTTTAACCATTCTCTATTTTCGACAAATCCCGAAAATAAGGCCTCTGCACGCAGTTTTTATATCAGTTCCTGCCAAAATTACCGTTAGGCGCGGTGCGGGGTCGCGGAACGGTGATATACAATATCCTTGAAAATAAAGCACTTGCATTCTACGCCCGCTCCCCGGGCATTTGGCACGCAAACTGTTTATAGAAATGCGCACCCGTGGTATGGGCAGCTTTTTAAGGCAAGCATTTTGAGCAACCAAGCGTCGGCGCTTGCCTTGCGAAAGTTTACGAAGTCAGTTAGTAAATCGACGCAATTAAAAATCGCGCCGCAAGGCGCCCGGAGTGGCTCTCCACTCTCCCTTGGAGGAACAGTAAAATGAAAAACCGCACCGTCTTCGCTCTGCTGCTGGCTGTAATCCTGGCAGTGCCAGTATTCGCGCAGGACAATTCCGCAACCCAAACTCAGCCCGCGACGGCTCAGACCGCAGCCCAGCCGGCTACGAAGGCCGATACGGCCACCGGGAAAGATCCCTTGCAACCCGAGACTCGCCAGGGCTTCTGGGGCAAGATGAACCCGTTTGCCCGCAAGAAATATGTCGCGCGCCAAACCCAGCCGATCCGCGACCGCGTCAACGAACTCGATGAGTTGACCGCCTCCAACACCCGGGCGATCAAGGATACCGATACGCGAGCGCAGCAGGGAATCCAACTCGCTTCGGCCAAGGCCAGCGAAGCCGATCAGCATGCCATCGACGCCGGCAACCGGGCGCAAGCCGCGCAGCAGACCGCGCAACAGGCTCACACCCGTCTGAACACGGTCGAGAAGGTAGTCACGAACATCGATCAGTACCAGCCCTCCGCCCAAACCGAAATCCGCTTCAAACCCGGACAGACGGTGCTGAGCCAGGCTGCCAAGACTGCTCTCGATGACATGGCCACCCCGCTGAAGAACCAGCGTGGCTACGTCGTCGAAGTCCAGGGCTTTGCATCCGGTCACGGACAGGCCGCGATTGCCAACTCGCAGAAGATGGCGGAATCGGTAGTGCGCTACCTGGCACTGAACCACGACATTCCGATCTACCGGATTTACCTGGTCGGCATGGGCAATGCACCGGTGCCGGCGACGTCCACCGAGGGCGAAGCGAAACCCAAGCGCATCACGGGCGGCCGCGTCGAAGTCAGCCTCCTGAAAAATGACCTGGAGCAGCTTGCTTCCACCAGCACGACTTCGGATCAAACGCAGCAGAAGTAAAGAAACAGTACTCTCCCCCTGAGCGCCTCCCATGAAAGTGGGAGGCTTTTTTATTGGTGCGGAGGCGGCGCTGCTGAACGCAGCTACTCTAGGTTGCGAGCGCTATGGCCTGATTAAGTAAACCCGGAAGGCAACGCTTGAATATGCGCTCTCCACCCCAGCCTTGCCTTGAGTGGAGAGCGCTTCCCAAGACGGATCCGACATCCGTCCGGTTGCTGGTGGAATCCGCTTTAAGCGGCAGACTCCCGAGAAGCAAGCACGGAGGCCGAACCCTGAGCGGCTTGTTCTATGAGAGAAGCAACTGAGCCCGGCTGAGACACGTACACCGCATGACTTCCCTTGACCTCCACTACCTTTGCGCCAGCTCGTTTGGACATGGCCCGCTGAGCATCCGGAGGAATCATACGGTCTTCCGTGGATACCAAGTACCAACTCGGCTTTGATTTCCACGCTGGTTGGGTGACTGCGCCACCGAGTGCCTGAGTGCCCCACGGCACCTGAGAATCAGCCATGAAAGCAGCCAAGCTGGAATCTACATCTCCCGCGAAAGAATCTCGGAACTTCGACCGATCCAAGAACAAAAATCCATCCTGAGGCGGCAGGATTGGAGGCACCGGCGCGTCCGGCGGAGGATTCTTGATCAATGATTCAACGGATTCGCCACTGTCGGGTGCGAATGCCGTAATGTAAACGAGCCCTGCTACCTTCGGGTCGTTCCCAGCTTCGGTGATCACTACACGCCGTAGGAATGGCCGACCAGGATAACCGGACCTTCTTGCGCGGCAATCGTCCTCTTGGTTACAGCAACGTCATCGGCAAGCGAGATGGTTGGGTTTTGCACGACCGCGATGTTGTACCCCTTCTCCTTCAGTGTGTTGTAAACGCCATTCCAACCGGACCCGTCCACAAAACCGCCGTGGACGAGAACGACGTTCTTGACCCCGTGTGTCATAGGTTTAATCTCCTGTTTCGATTTGAACTCCAGAGCAATAGCTAATCTCTGGGCCGAAAATGGCTTCGAAAGCCAGAGCCTACGGAGAGGCTCCCCCACAACGTGTCCGCAAGGGTGCGCCCAAAAGGGAGCCATTGTCAAGACGCATGAATCGACTGGTGACGTCAAGCTGCTTGTGTAAATAGGTTGAGGGTACGAGTTCTCCATTCCAGGTTAAATCTCTGGAAGATGGAGTAGATGATGCGGTCCACGCTTTCCACATTCACGAAGCACACCATCGGTCT
>JBAVVP010000091.1:0-2752 GCA_049697355.1 Terriglobales bacterium | reverse complement strand
CCCCGGCCGTCTCGGAGATCTGCGCGACTTCCCACTCCAGCAACTGCTTCATGGCGCGCAAGGCGGCGGGCAGCAGCACAAAGTTGGAGCGCTCGCCCATGTCGAATCGTCGTGCGCCTGCGTCGTAGTTTTCCGTGTACAAAATCAGGCTGGCGAAATCGCTAGCATTGGCGCGCTGAATCCAATTCTCCTCCAGCGGCATTCCGGCCTGCCATTTTGGAGCGACATAGAGAAGCCCGATGGAATAGGGGCCAAGCAGCCATTTGTAGCTGGCGGCGACGGCGAAATCCGGTTGCACGTCGCGCACACTGAAAGGCAACGCACCGAGCGACTGGGTGAGATCGAGAACAAGTGCCGCGCCGAGCTTACGGCAAGCTTGCCCGATGCGCACGAGGTCGAGTCTTCCGCCGCTCGTCCACTGCACCTGCGGCAGGGCGGCAATGCGCACATCGGCAGTCAGGGAATTCAGAACGGCCGCAGTCCAGTCGTTGTCTTCAGGCCACGGGACAACCTTCAGAAACGCGCCGTTATCTTCGGCTTGACGCTGCCAGGCATAGTAGTTGGACGGGAACTGCTCCTCGAGTACGAGAATGCTCTGGCCTTGATTGACCGGCAAATTTCGCGCGGCGGTTGCGATTCCATAGCTGGCCGAGGGAACGATGGCGACGCAGTCGGCCGAGCAGTCAAGGAGCTGCGCGGCGGTCGCGCGAAATTCTTCCGAATCAGCGAAGAACTGATCCGGCGTAATCTGCCACGGGTGTGCTTTGCGGGCGAGCGCCTCGGTTCCGGACTCTAGTGCCGGCTTCATCAGCGGTGACATGTAGGCGCAGTTCAAGTAAGCGACGTCGTCGGGGATGTCGAAGAGATGGCGCTGGCAGGGAATCATGGTCTAGTCCGTGGCCGTCAGTGTATCAACAAGGACTCCGCTAGCTGTGTCGGGCACGCTACGCCTAAGGGCAAACAGGAGATTGAGCGGAATTAGGAAAGGTTTGCCGGCAAACCAGGGAGCGCCGGGATAAACCGGCATGTTGTAGGGGATGAAAGAGCCCTACAGGAAAGGAAAGCAGCGAATCCATCCTGGCCTTGAGTCTTGCGGGCGGCACCGCGAGGTGTCGCCTGAAGCGTAGACAGAGGTATCGGTGGGCCGGGCTATTGAGCTTCGAAAAGCCGATGGATCAGGATGCCGACTCCGTTCTGGTAGGAGGAAGGCAACACGACAACCACGTTATCGCGAGTGGTCGTTCGATCCTGCGTAGTCTAAGAACCCGCGCACGCTGAGAAACAACATGCACGAGAACCGGGAGATCTCCTGCACGTCTTGGTCGAGCGATCAAGACCGGTCCGCGAAGGCCATAAACCGAACTGCGGACGTGAACGTGCAGGAGAAGTCGGACTGTGCCGTAGTACCCGTGAACCAGCCGAACAAGGAAGGGCAGCCTTCCGCGGAGGTCGGGGAGGGAAGGGCACAGACTGAGGAGAACATCGTCCAATCTCACATGCGTCCGACACAGAGCGGGAAACGCATGTCCCTGGGGTTGCACGGTGTGCGGCAAGCAGCAAGAGGAAGGAAGCAGGAACGGCTCACCGCCCTGCTCCACCACCTGAGCGTCGGATTACTCCGCGACAGCTTCTACGCTCTTCAGCGTCGAGCTGCTCCCGGAGTCGATGGCGTGAGATGGCAGGAGTATGCAACCGGCCTGGAGGATCGACTCATCGATCTGCACAGCCGGGTGCACCGTGGAGCGTATCGGGCACAACCCTCGAGACGAGTCTATATTCCGAAGGCCGACGGACGGCAGCGTCCGTTGGGCATCGCGGCGCTGGAGGACAAAATCGTCCAACAGGCTGTGGTGACGATCCTCGCCCAGATCTATGAGGTCGACTTCAAAGGCTTTTCCTACGGGTTCCGCCCCGGTCGCGGCCCGCACCAAGCGTTGGACGCGCTGACGGCGGGCATCCAATGGAAGCGAGTGAACTGGGTGCTCGACGCGGACATTCGAGGTTTCTTCGACAACATGAACCACGAATGGACGATGAAGTTTGTCGAGCATCGCGTGGCCGATCGCCGAGTACTTCGCCTGATCCAGAAATGGTTGAAGGCTGGAGTTTCGGAAGATGGTCAGTGGTCGGAGACGAAGCTAGGAACACCGCAGGGAGCCGTGGTTTCGCCGTTGCTCGCTAACGTGTACCTGCATTACGTGTTCGACCTATGGGTTGAGGTCTGGCGCAAGAAAGTGGCGAAAGGCGATGTGATTGTCGTCCGATACGCCGATGACCTTGTGCTGGGCTTTCAATACCGGACGGATGCCGAGCGGTTCCTGCAAGAGTTTCGGGAACGGCTGGCAAAGTTCGGTTTGGAATTACATGCGGACAAGACACGACTGATCGAGTTCGGGCGGTTCGCCGCTCGCAACCGGAAGCAGTGTGGCAAGGGAAAACCAGAGACCTTCACGTTCTTGGGTTTCACCCACTTCTGTGGGCAGCGCATCAGCGACGGAGCTTTCATCGTCTGGCGGATTACGGCGAAGAAACGGATGGTTGCGAAGCTTAAAGCCATCAAGGCTGAGCTTCAACACCGAAAGCATCATCGCACGACCGATGTCGGTGCATGGCTTCGTAAGGTTGTGCTGGGCTACTACCAATACCATGCCGTTCCGGGTAACTCGACGCAGTTACGCATCTTCTGCCGGCGCATTGGCTGGTTGTGGCGGAGCGTCCTCGTCCGTCGCAGTCAGCGGGCACAGGTGCGGTG
>JBAVVP010000090.1:0-4380 GCA_049697355.1 Terriglobales bacterium | reverse complement strand
GCCGGCACGAACCAGCATCTCCTCGAAAAGCGGACAGGAGCGCAGAAATTCGCGGTACTCTTCTTCGGTGCAGAATCCCATGACGTGTTCGACACCGGCGCGGTTGTACCAGCTGCGGTCGAACAGGACGATTTCGCCCCGCGCAGGCAGCTGGGCGACATAGCGCTGAAAATACCATTGACCGCGCTCGCGCTCGGTCGGCGTGCCGAGCGCCACGACGCGACAGATGCGCGGGTTCAAGCTCTGGATGATGCGTTTGATGACGCCCCCTTTGCCGGCCGCGTCGCGGCCCTCGAAGATGACCACAACCCGGAGGCCCTGCAGGCGGACCCATTCCTGCAGCTTGATTAGCTCGAACTGCAGATGGGCAAGTTCCTCGACATATCTGTAGTTTTCGGGAGGGTTACGCGGCTTCGGGCGGTCGGCCGAGTGCCTATAGTGCTCAATTGCGGTGTCTTCCCTGGTATCGCGCAGCACCGATTCCTCTGGGTCCGCTGACTTGCGGGTCTTGACCATATCCTTCTCCGGCGAACGGCCCTATCGAGCGATCATGCGATCCTCTCAATTCTTAACTTGTCAATGGCCTCGGCCGCCTCTTCGAGAGGTCACCATGTTCCAAATATGATTGCCACGCCGGCGGCTATTGACCCGACGCGCTGCCAGGCTGCCTTCGCGACCTCAAATGCAACGTGTGTTTCAGTCGGGGACGGGGACTCAAACTGCTGGCCGAAGGTCGGCTTTGGGTCGAAACGCGTCGGTCAACAATCGCCCGTCGTCGTTCACGACGGCACGGGGAGTCGGAGCTGCTGCCGGCCGTCACGCCTGGAAACTGGCCGAGAGCCTTGTCGCTCGAGCCCGCCCGCGGCCGAGGGCGGCGGTTATTCGTGAGCAAGGCTGTTATTTGGCCTCTGGGGAAGCCCCTCAGCGACCTAAACGCGAGGCTCTTCAAAGGGTTGTGCCTTTCGCGCGTCGGCAAACGAGCAGCAGGCATAACAGCGGAGTATCAGCGGAGACTTTGCGCCGGAAATAGCACGGTGCATCGGAGAATGCGACGGAGCATACCTCTGTCTGACGATAAGCTGAAGGCCGACTATGTGATCGGCAACAAGAAGCCGCCTCCGGGCCGGCCGTTCCAAAAAGGCAAGTCGGGCAACCCCAGCGGGCGGCCTAGCAGCCTGTCGGACTTAACGCCGGGCGTGCAGCTGCGCTAGAATCAAGCATTGATTCGCGCAGGGGCGGCGGGCATTTTTTGATGAGCAATTTTCGCACGATCGATCGCGAGACGGGGTTTTTGCTGCCTCCCTCGGTTGCCGAATGGCTTCCGGAGAAACATCTGGCGCGGTTTGTCGTGGAGGTTGTCGACGGGCTCGATCTTCGCGCGATGAGCGGCAGTTATCGCGGTTTCGGGTCTGCGTCGTATCATCCGCGCATGCTGCTGGGCATTCTGGTTTACGGCTATGCCACGGGGGTTTTTTCGAGCCGCAAGCTGGAGCGTGCGACTTACGACTCGGTGGCGTTCCGGTTCATCGCGGCCAACGATCATCCCGACCACGACACGATCGCGGCATTCAGGCGGCGCTTTCTCGCGGAGATCGAAGCTCTATTCGTTCAAGTGCTGCTGCTGGCGCGGGAGATGGGCGTTCTGAAGATGGGAACGGTGGCGCTGGACACAACCGAGGCCATCGCGAGGTGCATCTAGCTGTCATTTGAAAGGAACAACGCGCGTCCTTCCAGATTGTTTGTAGCGGCGGTTTTGTTGCGCGCGAATGCCGGGAGCCGAACAAGGGAATGGCCGAGCACCGGAGGATATGGCCACTTTTGGTCTACGTGGCCTTCGCCGCGATCGCCGCGGTGCGGCGCAAAGATACAGAGCGAACGCTCGCTAGCGAGGGCTACGAGAGGGTCCGCAAATCTTACCGGGCGGATTATGCCGCGCCTGATGGGAAAAGCGAGGCTTCTGACGAAACTCGTCCCGCGACCCAGGCTGATCCCGACAAAAGGCCGAAGGAGCAGGTCGAAAACGATCAGCCGATTTCCGCGCAACTGCGCCGAGCAATGGAGTCGGGCAGGGGGCGGCGCGCAACGGCTCCTTGGGAAATTCCCTGGGCAGGGTGGAAAGACATCTTTTGGCGCGTTTATGCGAGCGTAAATGACAATCGGTTGCTCGCCGTCGCGGCTGGGGTCGTCTTCTATTCATTGCTGGCGATCTTTCCTGCAATCGCGGCCTTCGTCTCGCTCTACGGATTGATCGCCGACGCCTCGACCATTGACGCGCATCTTTCGTTGGCGGCGGGCATTTTCCCCGCCGGCGCGGTCGACATTCTTCACGAGCAGATCGCACGGCTTACCGCAAAAAGCGATGCAAAACTCAGCCTCGGATTTGTCACCGGACTTGTAGTCGCCCTATGGAGCGCCAACGCCGGAATGAAGGCGATCATCGACGCTCTCAATGTCGTCTACGACGAGAAGGAGAAACGGAGCTTCGTCAAACTGAACCTTCTTTCCCTGCTCTTCACGCTCGTCGCGATTGTGTCGCTCATGATCGCCCTCGCCGCAGTGGTGATCGCCCCGATCATCTTTTCGGTCATCGGTCTTTCTTCTTTCTTCAGCCTGGCTATCGTCGTTCTGCGGTGGCCCTTGTTGTTGGTGCTGGCAGGGGTCGCCTTGGCCGCAATCTATCGCTTTGGGCCAAGCCGTACCGAAGCGCGCTGGCAATGGCTTTCGGTCGGCAGCGCATCCGCAGCCATCGGGTGGTTGATCACCTCGGTTCTCTTCTCCTGGTACATCGCCCATTTTGGCGCATACAACGCGACCTATGGGTCGCTCGGGGCCGCCGTCGGCATGATGATGTGGATGTGGATCTCAGCCATCGTCATCTTGCTTGGCGGCGAACTGAACGCTGAGATCGAGCACCAAACCGCGCGGGATTCAACGGTGGGCTCCGAAAAACCGCTCGGCCGGCGGGGCGCGGTGATGGCCGACACAATCGGCGCGACAAGGAATTAGTGGACCACCTCAGGAGCAAGAAAAATCCCGCCGAAGCGGGAGCCTTGCGCATTCGCGTTCTTCAGGGGTGCCTGCTGGGCGGCATCTACGAAGTTGGCGTTGGAGATAATCGGTTTAATTTGACCGGCCAGTGGGCGGTGCCTCGCCGATGCCGGTCACGCGCGAGCCGCCCGCAGCGATCTCCTGCTTCATCTCGCCGATCAGATAGAAAAGTCGCTTGGCGACGGCGTCACAGAACTGCCTTTTCTTGGTAGGCGATGATGACACGTCGGAATCGGCCGCAAAGAAAGCGATCTGCGTCAGAGCCGCGACGGCAATCTCGCCGCTTCGAACCGCGGCGACTTTTGTATTCGTAGCGTTGGAAGCCTGGACCACGGCCTCAAGCATCGCCGCGGCGATCCGGCCTTGATATTCGAGGTCGCGCACTTCCAGCATCGGATGAGTCATGCGAAAGGTCTCATTACCGGTGTTGCCGCATCCGAAAAGGCGGGCCGGTGAGGTGGGGCGTTACCCTCCGTTGTCCAGTTTTGCCGGACCATAGGCAAAGACGTCAATGCTCTACCGATGTTCCAGCGCCTTTATTTATCACAACAGTGATGCTCTAAGTGAACACGCGATACTTGCTGCACGAAAGCGCAACTCCAAGGTTGCTAAAGCGATGCTTCAGTCTATTTCAATGACGGCGCACTGAGGGCCTTGGGCGACCACATCGAGGAGGACGGCTCCTGTCCAGCCAATAACTCCCACCCGTCATGATCGACCACGCGCGTGTCCCAGGGCGGGCCGATAGTCGGGACGTTTGGGGGCTCCGGCACGTGTCGATTTCAGAACGCAAAGGTTGTGTCGAAGGGGGCGGACCCGGCGCGACGGCTCGAGATCTCACCGGGGCGGGACGTCGGCGTTGTGGATGCCCCGGCGACCCTGCAAGCGCAGCGCATATGCCATCGCATCGGCGTGGTTGAAAGGCCGCGGGTGGCATCAGCGTGCATCAGGGCAGGATAGCGGCGCTGCGAGAACTTAACAAGAACATGGCTGCGCTCTTCGACGCGTTGAATGACCGCTTCGGCACTTCCTGCATTCCCATGACCAAGCGTGAAGGGCAGCGAAAGGTTGCGGCTGTCCAGCCAGCTGTTGACGGGAAGCCAGTGTGGGATTCGGGTTCTCGATTTAAAGGTGGGCAGCCGGAACGGACTCGGGTTTCACCCTTTGACGGAGATTTGGTTTGACTCGGAACGATATTGCCCGGGCGTCGGTTTACTAACTCGCATTGGTAGTGTCGGAGTTCGCGTAATGGTAGCCGCGAGGGCGAACTGGAAGGGGTTCATCAAACTTGGAGAAGTCGCGGTCGCAGTGGCGCTTTACACGGCCGCCTCC
>JBAVVP010000089.1:0-8695 GCA_049697355.1 Terriglobales bacterium | reverse complement strand
GCCTGAGCCGTGCCCTGGAAGGTGCCTTGGATATCCGCAGGGAGCACCCGCAGGGCCTCGCGATCGACTAGCTTGGTGGCATCGCCCAGGGCGATTCCGGGCTTGAGGTTGAAGCTGATGGTTGCGGCCGGCAACTGGCCCAGATGATTCACCATCAGGGGGCCCACGGAAGGCACCAATTTTGCGACGGTGTCGAGCGGAACCAGTTTGCCTGCGCTGGAGCGGACGTAGAGGAAGGAAAGCTTGTCAGGATTGTTCTGGTATTCGGGCAACAATTCCACGATGACGTAGTACTCATTATTGGGCGTGTAAATGGTGCTGATCTGGCGGGTACCGTACGCGGAATAGAGAGCGTCGGAGACCTGAACCGGCGTCAATCCAAGCGCGGATGCTTTGTCGTGGTCGACTTCCACGGTGAGCTGCGGGTTTTTCACCTGCAGGTCGCTGGTCACATCCTGCAATTGCGGAAGCGCGCGGAGAGCGCTCTCCAGCTTGGGCGCATTCTCGTAGAGTTCGGCCGTGTCGGGCGATTGCAGCGTGTACTGGTATTGTGACTTAGTCAGGCTTCCGCCAATGCGGATGGTCGGCGGAATCTGCATGAACACATTCAGGCCGGGAATCCGCGATACCTTCGGACGAAGTTCCTGAATCACCTCGGTCGCGCTCATGTGATTGACGCGATCTTTCTTGTCTTTCAAGCGAAAGAAGATGCGGCCCTGGTTGGTCGGGCTCCCGATGGCAGCCATGGTGTTCATGACGCTGGGATCGGAGCGCACAACGTCGGCCACCTTCTGCTGCAACTTCATCATGTCCTGAAAGGCAATTCCCTGTTGCGCTTCGGTGAAGGCGAAGACCAGGCCTTGATCTTCATCCGGGATGAATCCGGTTTTCGAGATGGTGTAGAGATAAAAGGTCAGCCCGATCACCACGAACGACACCATCAGGGTCGCGAACTTGTGCCGCAGCACCGCCTTCAGGCTGCGGTTGTAACCCCGCAACCAGCCATCGAAGACGCGCTCGCTGAAATTAAAGAGCCGTCCGTGGCTCGACCGCTCCTGGTGGCGGAGAAACCGGCTGCACAGCATCGGAGTCAGGGTCAGCGATACGAATCCCGAAACCAGGATCGCGACGCCGATGGTCACTGCAAATTCATGCAGCAAACGACCGACGATTCCCCCCATGAACAGCAGCGGAATAAAGACGGCGGCCAGCGACAGCGTCATGGAGAGAATGGTGAAGCCAATTTCACTGGCGCCATCCATCGCTGCTTGCAGCGGCCGTTTCCCCTCCTCCATGTGGCGGACAATGTTCTCGAGCATGACGATGGCGTCGTCCACCACGAATCCGACCGACAAGGTGAGCGCCATCAAAGAGAGATTGTCGAGGCTATAGCCCAGCAGGTACATCGCCGAAAAAGTACCGATGATGGACATCGGCAGGGCGAGAGAAGGAATGATGGTGGCGGAAATATTGCGCAGGAAGACAAAGATCACCATGACGACCAGAACAATGGTCAGCATCAAGGTGAACTTCACGTCGTTGACCGACGCACGAATCGAGACGGAGCGGTCATAGAGGATGTCGGTTTGGACCGCGGCGGGAATATGCTCCTGCAGTCTGGGCAACAGCTTCTTGATTTTGTCCACGACCGCGACGGTGTTGGTTCCCGGCTGCTTTTGGATCGCCAGCACGATGGCCCGAACTCCGTTGAACCAGCTCGCGGTCTTGTCGTTCAACACGCTGTCGGTGACGCGGCCGAGTTCGTTCAGGCGAACCGGAGAACCATTCCGATAGGCCACCACCATGGGCCCGAATTGCCGAGCATTCATCCGCTGCCCGTTGGAGAGGATGGTGTAGGTATGGTTCTGTCCATAAAGCGTGCCGGTGGGAAGATTGGTGTTTCCCGATTGCAGAGCGGCGGTGACATCATCGATCCCGATCTGGCGTGAAGCCAGGGCGCTCGGATCGAGCTGCGCCCGCATGGCATATTTCTGCGCGCCATACACCTGTACCTGCGCCACGCCGGGCACCATCGAGACGTTCTGGGCTATGGTGGTTTCCGCCGCCTCATCGACGTCGGACAGCTTCATCGTCGGTGAACTCAGTGCCAGGTAAATGATAGGCGAATCGGCTGGATTCACTTTCTGGAAAGTCGGAGGCGTGGGCATCTGCGGAGGCAGTTGGCCTCCCGCCGCCGTAATGGCTGCCTGGACGTCTAAGGCAGCCCCGTCGAGGCTCCGGCTGAGATTGAACTGAATGGTGATGCCGGTTTGGCCAAGAGAATTCGTGGACGTCATCGAATCGATGCCGGCAATAGTCGAAAATTGCTTTTCCAGCGGCGTGGCAACGGACGAAGCCATCGTGTCGGGACTGGCGCCGGGAAGAGACGCGCTGACTAAAATCGTGGGGAAGTCGACGTTCGGGAGGTCGCTGACGGGCAGCAGTTGATACGCGAAGATGCCAAAGATCAGAATCGCGGCCATGATCAACGTGGTCATGATCGGCCGATGGATGCAGAGTGCGGAGAGATTCACAGTCCGCCTCCGGCGGGAGCGGCAGGAGCAGCCGCATTCGTCTGAGGTCCGGGCAAGGGCAATTCGCTTTGCACCATCACCTTTGCATTCGGCGCCACGCGCAACTGGCCGTCCACAATCACGCGCTCACCGGGCTTTAAGCCGTCCGCAATCAGCGTCAGATTCTGGTACACCCCGGCCGTCTTCACGGGACGCGATTCCGCCGTGCTGTCCGCTCTGACGATATACACGTATTCGCCTTGCTGTCCGGTCTGAACCGCTTTGGTCGGGACTACGACGGCATTCTTCTGGGTCGAGAGCACTAACGCCACATCGACAAACTCTCCCGGCCACAGACGGCGATCCCGGTTCTGAAACGTGCCTTTCAGTTTGAACATGCCGGTCGTCGTGTCGACGCCATTGTCGATGAAGGTCAAGCGGCCCTCTGCCGGCGTGCCCGCTTGTCCCTTGGGAAAGGCGAGAACTTTGAGCTGTCCGGAAGAGAAGCGGTGCCGCACCCGGTCCAGATTCGCTTCCGGCACGGAAAAGGTGACGTAGATGGGAGTGACCTGGTTCAACTGCACCAGATACGGCGTATCGTTCGCCTTCACCAGATTGCCCAGATTGATCATCAGGGTTCCGGCGCGCGCGTCGATGGGAGCGGCGATATCCGTGTACTGCAGTTGCACGCGGGTGGCCTGGACCGCGGCCTTGTCCGCCTCCACCGCGGACGCGTCGGCCATGGACTGGGCACGCAGTTGTTCCGCCTGTTCGTGAGAGACAATGCCTTGTTTCTCCAAGCCGGAGTAACGCTGCGCCTGGATGCGCGAATTCTCCGCCTGCGCCTGATCGTGCTTCATCTGGCCAACGGCTTTTTCAAGGTCCGCCTGGAAGGGCCGTTTATCCAACTGAAACAGCGGCTGGCCTTCGCGCACATCTTCTCCTTCTTTGAAGAAGATCTTCTGGATTTGACCGTTGACTTGAGACCGGATCTGCACCGTCTGGTACGCTTCCACGTTGCCGATGGCCTGGATTTGAACCGGGATGTCGCGCTGCTCGACGCTGGCTACGACTACCGGCGCGGGTGGACGCCCCCCGGAACCGCCCGCCCCCTGAATTTGGTCTTTGTTTCCGCATCCGGATACGACGAGAACAGCAATCAGAAGAAAGAATAAAATCGACGAGCGCAGCCGCTCGGCGGTGTATTTCATGACGGTAGGCTCCTGCACGGGCGAGACACTCATTATTCTATATCGACGGGCGGGATCGGCTTTGGTGAGTGGCTACTTTCATTGTGGCTCGCTTCCGTCAGCTGCGACGGCGGATATTGAGTCTCCCGCTTCGACTCGGCCACGGTGTGCTCGAAGATGCTAAATTAGAAGATTCATGTCTGCCCCAAACTCTCTCTTTGTCCGCGCCGCCAAGGCTCAGCCCACCGAACGCACCCCAGTCTGGTTCATGCGCCAGGCGGGACGCTACATGCCGGAGTATCGAGCCGTTCGCAAGGAACATTCCCTGATCGAAATCTGCAAGCGGCCGGAGGTCGCGGCGAGGGTCACGATTGAAGCGGCGGAGATCCTCAAGGTCGATGCGGCCATCATCTTCGCCGATCTCCTGCTCCCGCTCGAAGTCATGGGACTGCCGTTTCATTTTTCCGTTGGCGAGGGGCCGAAAATCGAGCGGCCGGTGCGTACTCCCGAAGACGTTGCTAGCCTTCGCACCGATCGCGCCGCCGACCTCGGCTATGTTTCTGAATCCGTGAAGCTGGTGTCGAAGCACTTTGGCGACAAGCTCCCGGTAATCGGTTTCTGCGGCGCGCCCTTTACGCTTGCCAGCTACATGATCGAAGGAGGGGGCTCGCGCAACTATCTTTTCACCAAGAAGATGATGTACTCGGCGCCCGCCGCGTGGAACGAGCTGATGAAGAAGCTGGTCGCGGTGACGGCCGAGTATTCCGCCGAGCAGGTGCGCGCCGGCGCTGACGCCATCCAGATCTTCGACAGTTGGGTGGGCTGCCTGAGCGTTGAAGATTATCGCCGCTATGTTCTGCCGCATGTGACCGACCTGGTGGGACGCGTGCAAAAGTCCGGCGCGCCCGTCATTTATTTCGGTACCGACAGTTCGACGCTTCTGCCCTCGATGCAGGAAAGTGGCGCCGAAGTCATCGGCCTCGACTGGCGCATTCCGCTCGGCGCCGGATGGCAGAGCCTCGGTTTCAAGGGCGCGGTGCAGGGCAATCTTGATCCCGTGCTGCTCTTCGCCGACTGGAAGGAACTCAAGTCGCGGGCCGAGGACATTTTGCGGCAAGCCGCTGGAAAGGCCGGCCACATTTTTAATCTTGGCCATGGCATCCTTCCTGAAACTCCGGTGGAGAACGTGAAGGCCCTCTGCGATTTCATCCGCGAGCGCTCAGCAGAGTTCAAGCAATGACCTTCGAGACAATGATTACGCATGACGTACTTGTTAATGGTCTCCTTGGTTAATGGTCCCCTGTTATGAATTGTCATCCTGAGCAGAGCGAAGGACCTGCGGTTCGCCGCAAGATGCAAGGGCTCCGAAGATGACTCCGTGCCCTCTAGGCCAAGCCGCCCGGTGCTATTGTGCCAAGCAGGTAAATTCGTTTGCCGTCGCGGTACCGTCCCAGAAAACCGCCGTGCTGCTGCTGGCCCACGGCAGTCCCGAGAACCCAAGCCAGGTTCCCGAGTTTCTAAGTTATGTCACCGGCGGACGGCCCCTGCCGCCAGCCGTAGTCGAAGAAATTCGCCATCGATATTCCCTTATCCGTTTTTCGCCGCTCCCCTGCTGGACTTTTCTGCAAGCCGATCAACTTTCGCAGTTGTTACAGATGCCGGTTTTCGCCGGCATGCGCAACTGGAAGCCCTTCATCGCCGATGCGGTGAAGGCAATTGCGAGTGAACGGTACGAGCGCGTCATCGCCATCTGCCTCGCGCCGCAGAATTCGCGCACCAGCGTCGGCCTCTATCGCAGCGCGGTTAGCGGCGACGGGAGTCTTCCTTTTAAGATGGATTTTGTCGAAGAATGGCACGATCAGCCGCTGCTCGCCAAAGCGTTCGCTGAAAAACTGCGCGCGGGCTGGGAGAGAGCGTGTGCCGAAAGCGGCGCCAAACTGCCCGTGATCTTTACCGCGCACAGCGTGCCGCAGCGCACGATCGCGGAAGGCGACCCCTACGAGAGGCAAGCCAAAGAAACCGCCGAGTTGGTAGCGAAAGAAGCTGGCCTCGAAGCCGGCGACTGGACTTTTGCTTTCCAGAGTCAGGGCATGTCGGGCGGCGCATGGATCGGTCCGACGGTCGAAGACACGATCAGGAACTTAAAGGCAAAGGGCCATCGCGGTGTCTTCCTCGATCCCATCGGATTTCTGTGCGATCACGTCGAGGTGCTTTACGATATCGACATCGCCTTCAAACAACTCGCGGAAAAAGAAAGCATGCGCCTGTGGCGAGCCGAGTCGTTGAACGGATCGAAGGCACTAACCGCAGCCTTGGCGGAAGTAGTTAGGAGCCGCCTGAAGTGACTCGCAGAAGCGAAGCAGTGTAGAGATGCGGCTTGACGCGTCTCTACAATAGAGCACGGCACGCGCTAAGAGCCAAAAGCCAAGAGCTGACTTCCATGAAACGCATTGCCATCATCGGCGGCGGAATCTCCGGCCTCTCGGCCGCGTACGCCATTGAAGAAAAACGCCGGTCCGGCGCACCCGTGGAATACGTTTTGTTCGAGTCGAGCCCGCGCCTGGGTGGCGTGCTGGTGACCGACCGCATCGACGGCTGCCTGGTCGAAGCCGGACCCGATTCGTTTCTCACCGAGAAGCCCTGGGCTGCCGATCTCTGCGGCAAGATTGGGTTGGGTGATCAACTCATCGGCTCGAACGACTCCGAGCGCAAGACCTACATCCTAGCCAGGGGCAAGCTGGTGGTGATGCCTGATGGGCTCATGTTCATGGTGCCGACCAAGATCATGCCCACCGTGTTCTCTCCTCTTTTTTCGTGGCGCACGAAAATGCGCATGGCGGCCGAGTGGTTCCATCCGCCGCGCAAAGCTCTCGAAGACGAAACCGTTGCCGCGATGGTGGAACGCCACTACGGCTCCGAGATGGTCGACTTGCTTGCCGACCCGCTGCTCTCCGGTGTGTACGGTGGCGAAGCTTCGCAGTTGAGTGTGCGCGCCGTGTTGGCACGCTTCGCTGACATGGAAGCGAAATACGGCAGTCTGGGCCGCGCCATGCTCGCCGCCCGTAAGAAAATGGGCACGGGGACGAACAGTCCGGCGCGGCCGCTGTTCACTTCGCTCAAAGACGGCATGCAGCAGATGGTCGATGCCCTGGTCGCGCGTCTGGACGCGAACGCCCTGAAAACAGCTTCGCCCGTGCAGTCGGTGATTCCCCAGGAGAGCGGATGGACGGTTTCGGCCGGATACCAAAGCGACCACTTCGATGCCGTGATCGTCGCGACCCCGACCCATGCCGCTGCGGCCGTGTTGCAGGAAGCAAATGGCGATCTGTCCCGCGATCTGGGCGAGATCAAGTACAGCTCTTCCGTGACGGTCACGCTTGGTTACGATGAAAACGTGCGGCGCGCGCTGCCGCCGGGCTTCGGATTTCTGGTGCCGCGCAGCGCTGGTCATCGCATGCTCGCGGCTACTTTCGTTCACAACAAATTCCCTCATCGGGCGCCGGAAAATCGCGCCATCGTCCGTTGCTTTCTTGGGGGCGCGCGCGACGAGCGGATCCTCGAATCGAGCGAAGAAGAAATTCTCGTAATCGTTCGCAATGAACTGCGCCAGATCATCACCCTCAATGCCGAACCGCTGTTCGCGCGCGTCTACAAATGGAAGTCCGCCATGGCGCAGTATTCCGTCGGCCACCTGGAACGTTTGCAGCGGATCGAATCGCTCCGCCAGAAACTCCCCGGCTTGGCGCTGGCCGGCAACGGTTATAGCGGCATCGGGGTTCCCGACTGCGTTCGCTCCGGCGCGGAAGCCGCCGGCAAAATCCTCGCCGAGATGGGGATGTGGTCGACGGCGTAGCGATCGTATTCCGCAAGTTCGTTGCATCAGTCCACACTGTCATCCTGAGCGAAGCGAAGGACCTATGCATTCTCGCGCCCATTCCTGCGCTGCAAGCAAATGCAGAGGTCCTTCGCTTCGCTCATGATGACAGCCCGTATATATCTTGCGACTCTGTAGCTCGTAGCTCGAAACTCAGCGCCTTAGACGCATTCTGATATTCTGAATTTTCCGCACTTCGAATCTCATCGAATGACAATGAACGCGTCCGCGAGCCAGTGGAAGATCGTTGTTGCCTTTGGTCTGGTCTATATCTTCTGGGGCTCGACGTATCTCGGCATCGGGATCGCGGTGGAGCACATTCCTCCGGCTGTTATGTGTGGCGCGCGCTTTTCGACCGCGGGCCTGATTATGCTCGCTTACTGTGCGCTGACCGGACGCCGCATCCGTTTTTCCGCGCGGCAGCTTGGCCATTTTGCGGCAGTCGGCATTTTGCTCCTGATGGGCGGCAATCTCACGCTTTCTTATGCGGAGCGGATCGTTCCCACCGGCCTGGCGGCGTTGCTGATTGCGGTTACCCCGCTCTGGTTTCTCGTGCTCGACAGCCTGTTGCTGGGCGATCATCACATCTCGCGGCGCGGCAAGATCGGACTTGTGATCGGGATCGCCGGGGTGGTGGTGCTCATCTGGCCTGACCTGCAGCACTCCAATGCACTTGGCCATCGCGAACTTTGGTGGTCGCTGGGGTTGCAGCTTGGATCGTTTAGTTGGGCGTTCGGATCAGTGCTCTCGAAAAAATGGCAGACCGCGGCGACCGATCCCTTCGGCGCCATCGCGTGGCAGATGTTCTTCGCCGGGCTTGCGAATTTACTTTTCGCGTTGCTCGTCGGAATGCCTTCCAACGTCGCGTGGACCTTCCGTGGAGTGGCTGCGATTCTGTATCTGGTGGTGTGCGGTTCCCTGATCGGGTACACAGCCTACATCTGGTTGTTGCAGCATGTTCCGACCTCGAAAGTTTCTACCTACGCCTATGTCAATCCCGTGGTCGCGGTGTTCCTGGGATGGCTGGTATTGCACGAGCGCATCGACCGCTATATTTTGACGGGGAGCGCGATCATCGTGGCTTCGGTGGTGCTGGTAACGAGCGCGAAGATTTCGAC
>JBAVVP010000088.1:0-1685 GCA_049697355.1 Terriglobales bacterium | reverse complement strand
CGCCAGGCGTTAAAACCAAAACCCTCTCCACGAACAAGGAGGGGCCTGGATGCCAGCACCGATCGAGGTCTCATGGAGAGGAGTGGAGAAGTGTTTTTGCTTGACATCCTCTCTCATAGGATGAGCGCTAACGCCTGTTAATGTCACCCCAGCTTTCCATAGGATCGATGTGGGTGGCGCGGCCAGCATGGCACGCAGCTGGAGCACACAGAGTTGAGTTTCGTGAGGCTGGGGTGGAGAATGAACGCGTGAGTCCGCACAAGCACCGGGCCGCCGATTACCTGCGGCCCAAAACGCTGGCGATGTTGTTGCTCGGGTTTTCTTCAGGCCTTCCTTTTCTCCTGGTCGGTAATACGTTCGGCTACTGGCTGCGTGATGAACACACGTCCCTGACGGCGATCGGGTTTCTTTCCTGGGTGGGCATTGCCTATTCGCTGAAGTTTCTGTGGGCGCCCGTAATGGATCGCGTCGACTTGCCGTTGTTTAAGCGGCTTGGACATCGGCGCGGATGGATGATGTTCTCGCAAATTCTCGTCGGGCTGGCGCTGTGCGCGATGGGCGGGGCGGGCACGAAAGTCGGGCTCGGCCGGCTCGGCGCTCTGGCGCTGGTCGTTGCGTTTGCCTCATCGACACAGGACATTGTGGTCGACGCCTGGCGAATCGAATCGGCAGACGATGGAGAAGAACAAGGCCTCCTCGCGTCTGCCTATCAGTTCAGCTACCGTCTCGCGCTCCTAGCTACGGATTCCCTTATCCTTATCGTGGCAGCGGCCGTAGGCTGGCGCATATCCTACGGTATTTACGGCGCATGTATGGTCGTTGGAATGATCGCGACCTGGTTTGCCAAGGAACCAGAGCGGGCGGATGCGGTGATGGACAAGAAAGGGCGCGAAGCCCCGCTTTGGACGCCGCGCGGTTTCTATGACGCTGTTGTGGGACCGTTCATCGCTTTTTTCCGCGCCCATGGCTGGCTCGCGCTTGTGATGTTAGCGGCAATCAGTCTGTACCGGTTGCCGGACTTCATCATGGGTCCGATGGCGAATCCTTACTACCACGACATCGGTCTTTCGAAACAAACAGTCGGAGCGGTGCGTGGCTCAATCGGACTGATCGCAACGTTTGCGGGCATCGCTGCGGGCGGATTCTGCTCTCTGAAGCTTGGCTACATGCGCGCCCTGATCATCGGGGGCATTATGCAGGCGGTTGCGATTGCCATGTATGCGACCCTCGCGTTCGCGGGCGCGACCATTCCTCTCTTCGCACTGGTCATGGCAGGCGATAACTTCGGCATCAGCTTTGCAGGCGTTGCGCTTGTGGCCTACATGTCGAGCCTCACCAACATTGGATACACCGCCACGCAGTATGCGCTCTTGAGTTCAACTTATGCCTGGCTGGGAAAAATCTTGAAGGGGTTTTCGGGAGCTGAGGTCGAACGTCTGAGCGCCGCGCACGGCCTCATTCATGCCTACGGCATATTCTTTATCGGTTGCGGAATGACCGGCGTGCCCGCCGTCCTTCTTTTTGGGGTATTGGGTTATTGCCACAGACGGAAGCAACCCGTCGCAGCCGCTGCCTCGCCAAGTCTTCACTCGTAACGTTTTCTCCCCTGCGAGCGACCACGGATGCCCGCAACTGTGCGCTTTTCCTTCGCCTTCTTCCGTGTCAATGAACGAAGGGATTTATCG
>JBAVVP010000087.1:0-29697 GCA_049697355.1 Terriglobales bacterium | reverse complement strand
TCGCTCAACGACCCCGCACTGCGCACACGTGTCTCGGCGATTGCGACACGACGCACCGCCGCCCGGATTTCGGGATTGTTGGCCAACGCAGCGGTTTCAAGTTCAGCAAGGCTCATCGGCTGCGAGGACGGCCGAGAGTGCCGATGCTCATGTGCCAGCAGGCCGGTAACACCGGACCACGGATCGGCGTCGGCTGCGGGCTCGTTAGCAAAACTGCGCGCGCCGCTGAAGGCGATCAACAGACAAATACTCAAATGTAGAGCTTTCATTGCTCCTCCGTAAACGATTAATAAGTCGAGGGAAAGGAGGTAGGTCCGCATCACGCGCACTACGCGCGCAGCAAGGCGGAGCACAGCCTCATCACGGCAAGGAAAGCGATCTAGATTCTCAGAACGGAATTACCGCCGGGAGACGGTTCGGGAGGTAGAGCATGAAGAAATGCGAGGTGCGCGCCCACGGTTACAGCCGGCAAAACCCCTAACGAGGCGACCGGCGGCACCACAGCAACTGCCAGGCGGCGAAGCGGTCCGGCAGCCTGCGCCTTGGGAAGAACGGTGTTCGCCGGTCCCTGAGCCTTGCAGCAAGAGTGACTCGCCGGGATCATGGAACTTCCACACTGCTGGGCCATGTGGTGGCAACATTCCCGTTCCGCGGGAGTCATGGTCGCCCCCGGCAGAACACACGCCATGGCCGGCGTGATGGCCCACAACAGGGCGATCGTCAGCAGCGCGAATGCTCGGATTCTAGCCACCCTCATAAGTGTACTGCGTTTTCTGACTTCTATGGAAATTCGTTAATGGGCCAGTTTCCGATGCAACCAACAAAACCCTGAACCGCCAAGGCCACGAAGTATCACGAAGGTTTTTGGTCTCAGCGTTTCCTTCGCGTACCTTCGTGGGCTTGGTGGTTAACGGTTTCGCAAATTGACCCACTACCGGAAATTCATCCGCGTCCGCGCCGTGCTTTCTGCTGGCGCTCGCCGGGCATCTCAGTGACTTTTTCCGACCCGGCTGGCTTTTTCGTCTGGGCCAGGCTCTCCTTGAGTGCGGCCATCAGATCCACCACCGGGGCCAGCTTCTTCGGTTGTTCGACGGCCTGAACTTCCCCGCCCTCCAGCTTCGCCTCAATCAGCTTCTTCAGATTGTCCTGAAAAGTGTCGTGATATTTCTCCGGATCCCACTCGCCCGCCAGCGCTTCAATGAGTTGATGCGCAACCTTAATTTCGGCGTCCTTGATCTCCACCTCGGGAGCCCCGAACGATTCGACCTCGCGCACTTCTTCCGCGTAATACATCGTGTGCAGCATCAGTCCGCCTTTGTGCGGGCGCAGGAAAACCGTATATTCGCGGTTGTGCATCGTCAATTTGGCAATGGCGACGAACTCACTCTCCTCCAGTGCCTTGGTCAGCAGCGCGTACGGACGCTGGCCGGCTTCTTCCGGAACCATGTAATACGACGACTCGAAGTACACCGGATCGACTTCATCCGTCTTCACAAACTCGAGAATTTCCATCGTCTTCGCCGTCTTCGGCTCGATCTTCTTGATCTCTTCCGGATCGATGATAACGTATTCGTCTTTGCGATACTCGTAGCCCTTGACGATATCGCTGCGCTCGAGGACCTGGTTGTCCGCCGGGCAAATGAGCTGCTGCTTGACCCGATGGTGGTCGGTGCGGTGCAACTGGTTAAAGGAGATCCCACTGCTGCGCGCGCCCGAGAACAGACGCACCGGCATCGAGATCAATCCGAACGTAAGGTATCCAGACCAGACAGAGGCCGCCATAGATTTCACCCAATGTAGAGACGAGGCTCGCCTCGTCTCGGATGCTGAAAATAATCGCTTAAAGCGTGCGTTGCGCGCCGCTCTTCCCCTGAACCCCTAACCGGCCGCGGAAAACTCAAGTTTCGTATCAGGGCATCGAATGCAGCCCCGGAGGGGCGATCGAGCTTAGCCCAGCGCCGGGGTCCCCAGCACGCCCGTTTTTGGCGTGATGGGGTGGAAGGGCTTCAGCGCTGGGAAAAGCGCGCCCAACGACTCAAGTCCCGTAGGGACGACCGAGCGACGCGGCGAACGCACCCCCACACCATCTTCTTCCGATGCCCGCATCCCGGCGAGCGTACAGAAGTGTAGCCTAAACAAGACTGGGTTGGGGAGGCCAGATTACGGACGAATCCAAAGGCCAAGCACTACCTGGCGCGGCCGGTCCCCGCCGCACACCGAATATAGTGTTATCGACGGTGGATCGTGCAGATCAGCCGTGAGCTCTCAGTTATGAGTTGTCAGTTGTCAGCGAGCAAGATTCTACTGACAACTGATAACTGACAACTGAAGACTGCCTCTAGCAATGCCGAACCCATTTCTCGCACACGGCTGGGCGTCGTCCCCGGAACGGCTGGCCATCGCCGCCGGGGTGACGCTGGCCTTCGCGGTGCTGGCTCGCGCCCTGCGCGGCGTCAACCGACCCGGAGCTCTGGCGGGCGGCCTCGTCTGTTTCCTGCTTTTTGCCGGCGCTGGCCCAGCCGCTTTCGCCACGCTGACCGCGCTGTTTCTGATGACTTGGGTATCCACCCGCCTGGGATATCGCCGGAAGCTAGCCCTCGGGCTCGCCGAGCAACGGGAAGGCCGGAATGCCTGGCAAGTCCTGGCCAATCTGGCGGCGCCAGCCCTCGGCTCGGTGGTGTTCAGCGCCACCGGAAACCGGCTTTGGCTGGTCGCGGCCGTGGGTGCTCTGGCCGAAGCCGCCACCGACACCGTGGCCAGCGAAATCGGGCAGTGCCGCGGTTCCAACGCGCGACTCATCACAACCTGGGAACGCGTCCCGGCAGGCATCGACGGCGGCATCACGCTTTCCGGAAGTATCGCAGGCATGGCCGCCGGCGTGATGATTGCCGCGGTCGCCACCGTGGGCGGGATGCTTCCTCAAACGCAGCTCTGGATTCCAGTCGTGGCGGGATTCGCTGGAATGCTGATCGACAGCCTGCTCGGCGCCACCCTGCAGCGCCGCGGCTGGATCAGCAACCAGGCGGTGAATCTGTTCTCCACGCTGGCCGCCGGTGCGCTGGCGTACGCTTGTTTAACGGGGATAAGAAGATTCTAATCCGACCGCCACTCCGGTTCCTGTACCTCCCCGCCCATATTGCCGATATCCAAACAGAGGCGATTGGAGCGGGCAGCCATGCCGGCCCCGCCGGGAAAACAATGTACAAGATTGAGAAGACAGCCGGAGGGTTCACATTAACTTTCGGCGGCCTTATGAACAAAGCTGAACACGAGCGCTGGGTTGAAGAAAGTGAGCGAGCACTAGCAGGATGCACGAAGCCATTTGGAGTGATCGTTGACTTGAGAACGCTAAAGCCATTGTCACCCGATGCTCAGGCCGTGTTAGTCCAAGGCCAGGGTCTGTACAAGAGAGCTGGGATGGAGCGTTCCGTCGTCATTCTGAACAGTCCTTTGATGACGATGCAGGCAAAGCGGCTCTCTAAGGCGTCGGGGATCGATGCATTTGAGCGCTACATCGACGCCTCCAACGATACGAACTGGGAAAAACACGCCTTAGCTTGGGTAAAGTCAGGAGTCGACCCCGACAAATAGCTGAGGGCGGGTTTGTCGACCGCCTAACCCCGATCAGGTCCTCTGCTTGACGTGGTCGAGCAGCAGAAAGACAAAAACGCCCAGCAGGGCATTCGCCACGCCCGACAGGAACTCGTGCGGCCAACTCCATGCCATGTGCAATCCGACCAGGCCGCGCGCAATCATGAAGTAGACCACTTCGTGTACCACGTAGAAGAAAATCGTAAGCAGGAAACGAGCGCCGGCATTTTCCACGTCCAGCTTGATTCCCAGTGAAGACGCGCCGAATCCCACCACCGTCTTCGAAATTCCGTAGAGCCCGATGGGCTGATGGGTCAGCGCATCTTGCAGAATGCCGATCAAGCCGCCCGTGACCAGCCCCGCAAGCGGACTACGCCGCGCCGTCGCGAAACCGATCACGACCAGCAGCGGAACATCGAAGACCGAGAAAAAATGCATGCGCAGGGGCAGCCACGCCTGCAGAAACACGGCAGCCAACGGGATTAAAATCGTCGCCGGAATACTGAACCGGTAAACCTCAACCTGTTCGCCCGATGTGTAAGTAGTGATGGCCACGTTATTGCGGACTATCCTGCACAGGGGATTGCGGCTTGGGTGCGACCGCCGGCGGCACAGGTTCCGGAGAAACTTTCCTGGGGGAAACTTTCACGGCGTCAGGTCCGCTCGCATTCGCCTTCGGCACGGGAGGCTTCCCCGAGGGAGGCATGGGCGCAGTTCCGGCGCCAGGTGCGGGTTTCGTGGGCTTCACGGCAGCAGGCGATGCGCCGCCGGCAGAGGCTGGCGGCAGCGCTTTCGGCTTGGCATCGGAACCTGGGGTGGTTGGCGGGGCGCTCTCCGGCGTGGCGCCTTTTTCACCATTTTCCGGCGGCTTGGCAGGCACGCTCGGCAGCCGTTCGGCCAGAATGTCGACGGCTCGCGCGGCGCCGGTCTGCTCGGGCTGGGCCTGCCTCTCGTCAATCTTTGTGACCACCAGCACTTCTTCGAGGCGGCTGAGATCGGCGGCGGGGCGCACACGAATGTTGAGAAACAGATCGCTGCCCGCCCCCACCTTCGTCACTCGGCCCACCAGCAGGCCCTTAGGGAAGATACCGTCTCCGCCGCTGGTCAAGACCATTTCTCCGGGGGGCACGGTTTCGTCGCTCATTACTTTCTCGAGTACCACTTCCCCTGCCGACGTTCCTTTGAGAATGCCCTGCAAACGCGATTTCTCAAGAATCGCCCCGACCCCGCTGCTCTGATCGTTAATCAGGAGCACCAGCGACGTCGAGGGGTACGCGTGCAACACCTTGCCCACAATGCCATCCGCGGTGATCACGGCCATGTCGGGTTTGATACCGTTATTCTCGCCTTTGTCGATGTAGAGCGAGCGCGACTGTTCGCTGCCACTCGATCCGATGACCTGCGCCGCCATGGTTTGGGAAATGAATTGTTCCTTGAAGGCGAGCAACGCCTGCAGACGCCGCGCCTGATCGGCGTCCTGGCTCATCCGCACCTGCTCCAGACTCATGCGTTCAATTTGAGCTTTGAGGTTGCGATTCTCGGCGCGCACGCCGCGCAGGTAGAAGTAGTTGTGCCAGACGTTGCCGGTGGAAGTCTGAACCCATACCAGCACTCGTTCCAGGGGCGTCACCGCGCCCACCGCCCAGATGCGGATCAGGCGCGTCGGTTCGCTGTCGCTCGTCCGCTTCACCTGCACGGCCAAACCGAGCACCTGGGCGAATAACACTCCCACCAGCACGATCAGATTGCGGTAGCGTCCGAGGACGTCCATAACAGCAGCTCTCAGCTATCAGCCGTCAGCCATCAGCAGAATCGTTCTTACCGCGACAGCCAGTGGGTTACAAGGATTAAAACAACCCCTACAAAAACTACAGCACAATCGATTCTATAAAACCACACCCAACCAGGCTTGTTGGCCAACCGTATAGCCGTTTCACGCCCCGGGTACCACGAAGGCCCTCGCCTCGCCATCCAATTCATGGCCCGCGAAGTGTTGAACACGATCCACCCGCACAGCAAGGCCATCAACAAAAACATGATCTGCAGAAAAAACTGTATTTCCGGCGGGGCGTCCGAGAATGGGTCTGGAATTATGCGAATTCCGGGGGCCACCATAGGCTCTACTCAATCGAAATCTTGCGCAGCAGCTTGAAGTCCGAGAGCATCTTGCCGGTGCCGAGCACCACGCTGCACAAAGGATCGTCGGCGATCGAGACCGGTAGTCCCGTTTCTTCGCGGATGCGTTTGTCCAGGTTCTTGATCAACGCACCACCGCCCGTCAGTACGATGCCGCGGTCGCTGATATCGGCGGAGAGTTCCGGCGGCGTGCGTTCGAGCGCGACGCGGATTGCATTCATGATGGTCGAAACGCATTCACTCAGCGATTCGCGAATTTCGCTGTCGTCTACGGTAATGGTTTTCGGCACGCCCTCGATCAGGTTGCGGCCTTTGATTTCCATGGTCAGCGGCTTGTCCAGCGGATAGGCGGAGCCGATCTCCATCTTGATCTGCTCGGCGGTGCGCTCGCCCACCAGCAGGTTATATTTCCGCTTGAGGTAATTCATGATGGCCTCATCCATCTGGTTGCCGGCCATGCGCACGGAACGCGAATACACGATGCCGCTCAGAGAAATGACTGCGATGTCGGTCGTGCCCCCGCCGATGTCGACCACCATGTTGCCGCTGGGTTCGGTAATCGGCAGGCCCGCGCCAATGGCGGCCACCATGGCCTGCTCCACCAGAAATACTTCGCTGGCCTTGGCGCGATACGCGGAATCCATGACCGCGCGCTTTTCCACCTGCGTGATTTCCGAAGGCACCCCGATCACGATCCGCGGATGCACCAGCATCTTGCGGTTGTGCGCCTTCTGGATGAAGTAGTTCAGCATCTTCTCGGTGACCTTGAAGTCGGCGATGACGCCGTCCTTCATGGGCTTGATGGCCACGATGTTGCCGGGCGTGCGTCCCAGCATCTCCTTGGCTTCTTTGCCCACGGCTTCGACTTCGCCGGTGTTCTTGTTGATGGCCACGATCGAAGGCTCGTTGACCACAATGCCCTTGCCGCGCGCGTACACCAGCGTGTTGGCCGTCCCGAGATCGATAGCGAGGTCGCTCGAAAACATGCTGAACAGCGAACGCAGATTGTGCGAACGCCCTGCGCCGTTACTGAACCCGTTGTTTGACATAGCTATACTTCTCTTTCCCGCGATTTCGTCTCGCCTTTGGACCTGAGACTTCGCCGGTTTCCGTGTGAGTCGCTCTCCGCTCGCTGGTTCTGCTTTGCGTTTCTTCTATTCTACTTCGATGTTCAAGAGCACAGGGTTGTCATTTCGGCACCGGCGGTTCCGGGCGTCTTGAACGTCGAATCCCTACTGAATCACCACTTTCTCCTGGTGCGTGTTCACCCCGCCTTTCGCATTCTGCGCCGTGACCGTGACCACGTTCTCCCCGTTCGCCAAGGGCGGCGTGAAATAGTGGAAGGTACCGTCGTCACCGACGATCGGCACTTCCCTGCCGTTCACCATGACGCGCGCTCCTGCCTCCGTCTTCCCCGTCACCTCGATCACGTGCCCGTGCTGCACCAGAGGATCCAGGTCGAGCGCCAAGTCGATTTTTTCCTTGCTCTTGACAATGAGCGTGAAACGGTTCTTTTCGCTCTCGACCGATGCCTTGCCCGCCGCAGTGTAGGACTGTATCGACCAATAGTAAGCTCCCGCAGGCAGGCCGGTCACCACCACACTCGGCGTCTCCACCTTACGGTCCAGCAACAACGACGAAAAATAGGGATTATGCGAAATCCGCAGCCGATATCCAGCGGCGTTTGCCATCGGCGTCCAGGCAAACTCCACTTCCTTCGACTTCTCCCCCTCGTTGATGAAAACCGGCATCATGTTTCCCGGCGTAATGGGCGTCGGCGGACCGATTTCCGTGGCCCGTTCCATGGTCTTCGATTCGCTTTGGAAACTCACCTTCTCCCAGCTCGACAGGTGAACGGCTTCTCCATTCCGCTCGATTTCGCCGCTGCCCTTCTTGACCAGGATTTCATGCTGATCGCCCTTCGGATTATTGTGCACCATGGCCGCCGAATCTGGAGCCAGCGAAGCCTTCGCGCCCGCCACGATCACCTGCGACTTCGATCCCTGCACATAGGTCGCGGTCGTCAAGTCCACCGTGCCGGTTGTGACCGCCACCGACACGCTGGTTTGCTGCTGATCGTTGGCCGAGTTTTCTTCGATCACGATCAACGAATCCTGTTTCACGGTGTAATTGGTGCCGTCGTTGAAAACGATCTTGGCCATGCCCTCCGCGCCGGTCTGCACGACGTCGCCTTTTTCCAGCGGCACATTGTAGTCGGCGTTGATCCAGCTATTGCCATCGCTTTTCCTTACCTTGATCGTGCCATCGAGCGCCGTAAAGTGCGCCTGCTGCGAAACCGAGGGCGACGGCCCCTTCAGCGGAGGCGCAAGGCCCGCAACTCGTTCCAGGAAGAGCGATGTGAGACGCCCCGCCGCCTTCACCGTCGAGTCGGTGAATTTCGGAAACGCCGCATACAGGACCACCCCAAAAATCACCCCCGCACCCAGCAGCGCCATGATCACGCTGCGATACGTCACCGTCTTCCAGGCGACATAGAGTCCCGGCTTATTTTGATTTGACACGAGCCCGCGCCAACCTCACTGCTAAATTCTGAGAGTACTGGATATCTCTCAATCTGTGATCATCATATCTCTGCCGGTTTGGGTATTGAACTTGGGTCAGGGAGATAACGGTTACGAAAGTGACCACGCGGGGAAGCAAGCGCCTCTGCCAACCGGGCCACACCCCAGGTAGGGACGTTCGGTAGTGGCGCAGTTTGTGCTCGGCCGGCGCTTTTCTTTGCGCCCTTCGCGAGTCCTTAGCGCACTTTGCGTTAAGGACTTTTTTCCCGCCCACAAGAACAGTCGCAATTTTGAGAACTCGCTTTTATTCGGTTCTGGCGCGATCATAATCTGGGTCATGACTCGATCGAGATAAGTCCAAGGGGTGTATCGCTATGCTCTTCCCAGCTTGCGGGTGGAAAGGCCAATTCCGCGTCTCGCTTCTAAGTCTGGTCGCATGCTTGTGCTCCCTGTGGTTTGCAGTACCGAGCTTTGGGCAACCCGCGCCGACGGCCACCACAGTCGCTGCCGGTGATCGAAGCGCGCAGCCGGATCTTGACAAGGCAAAGGAGATCCGAACCGGGCCGGCGGAACCGCCAGCGGTGCTGCGGCAACTTGATTCCGCGATCGAGCAGCTCACCGCCCGGATTTCCCCTGCCGTGGTTCAAATTCTGGTCACCGGCTATGGGGCTCTGGAAGAGAACAATCACGGTCGAACGGCGCTCATAACCCGCGAACATGCGATCGGTTCAGGAGTAATCGTGGACGCGGACGGCTACATTATCACCAACGCTCACGTGGTCGACGGGGCCCAGAGCATCCACGTAGCTCTGCCCATGCCGTCGGTGGATTTTCCCGACCAGATTGTGCCTCCGGGCAAACAGCGAATCGTGGAGGCACGGCTCATCGGCGTGCACAAGGAGACTGACCTTGCCCTGCTCAAAATCGATCAGACCGGTCTGCCTACACTTTCGCTGGGCAGCCGCCGGCCGGTACATCAAGGACAGTTAGTGTTTGCCTTGGGCAGCCCTGAAGGACTTGAAAACTCCGTGACCATGGGCGTAGTAAGTTCCGTTGCCAGACAGGCAGATCCGAGCCGCCCGATGGTTTACATTCAAACCGACGCTCCCATCAACCCCGGCAACAGCGGCGGCCCGCTGGTGGATGCCGACGGCTGCGTGGTAGGGATTAACACTTTCATCCTCTCCGCCGGAGGTGGAAGCGAAGGACTCGGCTTTGCCATCCCGGCACGAATCGTGCGTTTCGTGTACGAGAGCCTGCGTAAGTATGGGCACGTGCATCGCGTCGAGGTCAAGGCGGGCGCTCAAACCATCACCGACGACCTGGCCAAAGGATTGGGTCTCGCGCAAAATTGGGGGGTTGTCGTCGATGACGTAACCCCAGGAGGCCCTGCGGAGGCGGCTGGTCTGAAGATCGGGGATATCGTAATCAGCGCCGATGGCCGCCGTATCGGTACCCTGCCGGCCTTCACCGCTGCTCTCTATCTCCATCCTTTAGATGAAGTACTTAAGCTCGAAGTGCTCCGTGGGAAGGAGCGAAAAACGCTTTTCATCGCCGCGATTGAGATGAAAGATACGATGGACGCGCTCCCGGACCTGGCCAATCCACGCGAAAACCTGGTTTCCCGGCTAGGGATACTAGGGCTCGACTTGGACGATAAGTTGCGTTCGATGTTGGGCACGCCGCGCAATCCCTCGGGCGTCGTTGTCGTGGCACGAGTGGCAGATTTCCTGAGCTCCACCACGGGTCTGGAAACTGGAGATATTATCCACAGCATAAACCAGATACCCATCGATTCCGTGAGCTCTCTCCGCGCGGCCCTGAAGCAGATCAAGCCGCACAATCCCGTCGTACTGCAGGTGGAGCGGGCCGGGGGTTTGCAGTGGCTAGCGTTTGAGCTGGAGTAGTTGCCGCGCCCACGTTGCGCTAGGGGTGCAGTTTGTGGCCCCGTGCTTTCTTTGCGCCCTTCGCGAGTCCTTAGCGTGCTTTGCGTTAAAGCCTCTTTTGGCGCCAACCAAGAAAGTGACCACCGCTTGCCCGTCCTCACCCCGGTTGTTAGCATGGAACTTCTGCACTATTCCCAGGAGGCTCTTATGGCGACCGATACCCTGACCAGCCCGGCAATCGCGGGTACCACAAAAACCAAAGTTTGCAAGAATTTCATTGACGGCGAGTGGGTCGAATCCGTCAGCGGACGGACTTTCGAAGACCGCGATCCCGCTGACACCCGCGAAGTCGTGGCCACCTTCCAGCGCTCCAACAAACCCGACGTAGACGCCGCCGTAGATGCCGCCAAGCGCGCCTTTGCCAAATGGCGTCTGGTGCCCGCGCCCCGCCGCGCCGAAATGGTCTTCCGCGCCGCCGAGATCCTGATCGAACGCAAAGAAGACCATGCCCGCGACATGACCCGCGAAATGGGCAAGGTCCTGAAAGAAACTCGCGGCGACGTCCAGGAAGCCATCGACGCCGCCTACTACAACGCCGGCGAAGGCCGCCGCCTCTTTGGCCCAACCGTGCCCTCCGAGTTGCCCAACAAATTCGCCATGGCCGTTCGCCAGCCCATCGGCGTCTGCGGCATGATCACGCCCTGGAATTTCCCCATGGCCATCTCATCGTGGAAGCTGCTGCCCGCCGTAGTCTGCGGCAACACCTGCGTGATCAAGCCCGCGCAAGACACTCCGCTTTCCACCTTCAATCTGGTGCGGGCGCTGACCGACGCGGGCATTCCGAAAGGCGTGATCAACATCGTGACCGGCTTCGGCTCCGAAGTCGGCACCCCGCTGACCGAGCATCCGGTAGTCCGCGCCATCTCCCTGACGGGCTCTTCCGAAGTAGGCAGAATCGTGGGCGCGACAGCCGCTAAGACCTTCAAGCATTGTTCGCTGGAACTCGGCGGCAAAAATCCCATGATCGTCCTCGACGACGCCAATCTTGAACTCGCTGTGGAAGGCGGGCTCTGGGGAGCCTTCGGCACCACCGGACAGCGCTGCACCGCCACCAGCCGCATCATCGTGCAGAAAGGCGTGTACCGCGAGTTCGTCGAACAATTCGTAGCGCGCGCCAAGAAACTCAAGGTCGGCAACGGCCTCGACGAAACCGTAGAGATGGGTCCGGCAATAAACGAGAACCAACTCAAAACCGACCTAAGCTACATCGAGGTCGGCAAGTCGGAAGGCGCAAAGCTAGTCACCGGCGGCCATCGTCTCGACAAAGGCGAATATCAGCATGGCTGGTTCCTTGAACCCACCGTCTTCACCGACGTCGATCCCAAGATGCGCATTGCGCAGGAAGAGATCTTCGGCCCCGTGGTTTCGATCATCCCCTGCAACGACATGGAGAACGCCATCGAAATCGCCAACAACATCGAGTACGGCCTGTCGTCGTCTCTATACACGAAGGACGTGAACAAGGCGTTCGCGGCGGTCCGCGATCTGGAGGCGGGCATCACCTACATCAACGCTCCCACCATCGGCGCGGAAGTCCACCTGCCCTTCGGCGGCACCAAAGCCACCGGCAACGGACACCGCGAAGGCGGCATCGGCGCCATCGATTTCTACACCGAGTGGAAGGCCGTGTACGTCGATTATTCCGACAAGCTGCAGAAGGCGCAGATCGATCGGGTAGAGTAGACACAACTTTCAAACTCAGAGGACGCGGAGAACGCGTAGCGTGCCGCAGGAGTTTTTCCCGCCGATCCCCGCTTTGCCATCTCACCTCCGGGCGGGGCTGAACGGGAGCGAGAGAAGGCGAACAAACGGCGCAAGCTTTTGCTAACTGTTTACATCAGTAATCCGCAACCGACGCGCCCATCGCTGCGATCACATGCTTCTGGCGCCGTTGTCGTCAACCCTCTTCTAAGGGTAAAATGGCGCGTCTTCGTGGTCGCAATGCGCAAGATTCCAAATCAACGGCGGCCATCTCAAGGAGGAAGCAATGCGCAAGATGAGATTGCTGGGAGCAATTTCTCTAGCAGCAACAGTTGTCGTAGCGGCTGATAACGTTCAACCGCTCAACGTGAAGACGGGTCTTTGGCAGGTAACGATGACCACTACGATCCAAGGCATGGGAACTCCTCAGACCCATGCCTATAAGTCGTGTGTCACAAAAGACAACCTGAACCAGTACCCCTTCGCCGACCCTGACAAGAACTGTAAGTATAAGGTCCACAGTTCCACAGGCAGCCACATGGATGTGAGCGGAAGCTGCCTGCCCAGCGAGGGCGGGAAAGCCGATTTCAAGATTCAGCTTGACGCCATTGACTCAGAAGATGTCAAAGGTACGGGACAACTTACTCTTGCCGGCCCGCAGGGCGCGATGCACGGAGACTATTCCGGCAAGGGCAAATGGATCGGCGCAAGTTGTCCGGCCGGAATGAGATAAAAGTCCGTACGCTGTTGCTCACAGCAACAGCAGTCGCTCGCTGACGAAACATCCCGATTTTACTCATCGACCCGCCGACCGGGGTTCTGAGTTTAAACGTATTTTCTCTGCGTCCTCAGCCCCCTCTGCGGTTAGAATTTCTTCATGCCCGTAACGCAGCTTCGCGAAATCACCCCCGCCGCCCGCTTAGAAAACGTCCGCTACGCGATCCGCGACCTGGCCTGCGTCGCCGACGAGGTAGCCCGCCAAGGACACAAAATTCTTCCCCTCAACATCGGCGACCCGCTCAACTTCGACTTCCAGACGCCCGCCCACTTGATCGAAGCCGTGTACAAGGCCATGCGCGAAGGCAAGAATGGATACTCTCCCTCCTCCGGCATCAAGGGAGCGCTCGACGCGATTCGAGGCGAGGCCGCCCGTAAAGGGATCACCAACATTCAGGATGTCTTCGTAACCTCGGGCGTCAGCGAGACGGTCGATATCTGCCTGGCCGCGCTGCTCAATCCGGGCGACAACCTGCTGACCCCGTGCCCCGACTATCCTCTCTACTCCGCGGTTCTCGCGAAGTTCGAAATCGGACTGAACACGTATTACCTGAAAGAAGAAGACGGCTGGCAGCCCGATCTCGACGACATTAAGAAGAAGATCACGCCCCGGACGCGCGGGATTGTGCTGATCAATCCCAACAATCCCACCGGCTCGCTCTGCACCCGCAAGATGCTGGAGCAGATTGCCGAACTCGCGCGCCAACACAACCTGGTTGTCTTCGCCGATGAGATTTACGACAAACTGATAATCGACGACGACGCCCACGTCGCCATGGCCGCGGTAGCCCCCGATGTGCCGGTCATCACCTTCGGCGGACTGTCCAAGAATTACCTCGCCCCCGGGTGGCGCATCGGATGGGGAATAGCCAGCGGCGAGGCGTCGGTCATCAAGCCCTACCTGGAAGGCCTGAACAAGCTCTTGCGAGCGCGCCTCTGCGCCAACCACCCAGAGCAGTATGCGATCAAGGCGGCGCTCGAAGGACCGCAGGATCACCTCGTCGAAGTCAAGCGCAAGCTGCGTAGCCGCCGCGATCTGACCATGCAGTGGTGCGCCAAAACTCCTCGCGTAAGTTGTGTCCAGCCGCGCGGTGCTTTTTACGCGTACCCACGCATTGATATCCCCGAAGGCGACGACGTCTTCGTCAAAGAACTAATCCGCCAGAAGTATGTGACGGTCGTGCACGGCTCCGGTTTCGGCCAGCGTCCCGGAACAAAGCACTTCCGCATAGTCTTCCTGCCCGACGAAGAAACGCTAACCGCCGCCTACGCTGCGATGGCCGATTTCATGCGCGAGCGCTACCGCTGAGAAGATTAAGACTAAGATTATGGAGAGCCGGGCGCCCCGCCCGGCCGCGCTGCCGATCGCGGATGCTCTCAGTAGATGCCCGGAATCAGCGCCGGCACGCCCCGCGCATACGCCTCGAACTCCGAGCCAAAGGCCTGCCGCAATAACCGCTCCTCGCAGCGAATCCGGATGTAGGTTCCAGCAATGAACAGCACAATCGCAATCAGCAGCGGGAGCCACTGCGCCACCGCCAGTCCAGTAGCCAGGAGCATACCAAACATGCCCGTATAGATCGGGTTCCTCACGAAGCGATAAGGCCCATCCTGAACGAGCGTGTGGCCCTCGACCAGGCGCGCAGCCAGGGCCCATTGCTTCCCCAAACGCCGCGCGGCGGCGTTGACCAGCCACACGGAAGCGACGGCAATGGCCACGGTTAGCACGGCCAGTCCCCATTCCACGACCGGCGACGGGGACGCGACCCGCGAGAGATGTTTCTGCCGCAGGGGAAACGACCAGACGCAGAAGTAGCCTGCGGCTTGCAACAATAACCCGATGAGCGAAGTCCAATCGCGTTTCGCTTCGCGGGCTCGGGCCGGACGCTTCCGCAGCCAGAACGTCAGGCCAAAAATCCACCAGCAGACGATGACCGCATAGAACGCCACCCGCGCGGCCACATGCGGTGTTGGTGAAATCGCCACTTCTTCTATCTCCGTCCCTCGACGGGGTACGCAGCAGGAAGATTTAAGGTTTGTATCAGGGCATCGCTTGAGCGATGCCAAATCGCATCGAAATTCGACGCCCCTTTAGGGGCTGGCAATCGCTACACCATCTCCGTGCCCCACAGATCGTGCAGGTGCACGATCCCCAGCAAGCGCCGCTCGCCCTCCACCACCACCAGCGAAGTAATCTTCATCTCTTCCATGCGTGCCAGGGCAGTGGCTGCGAATTCCTGCGCGCCGATGGTTTTGGGATTGCGTGTCATGCAATCCTCGGCCGCAAGGTCGAGCGCATCTTTGCCGCGCTGCTCCAGCAACCGCCGCAGATCGCCGTCGCTGATCACCCCCAGCAAACGGTCGCCCTCGACCACCGCTGTCATGCCCAGCTTCTTGCGCGACATTTCGTAAATCACGTCGGGCATCGTGGTCTGCGCCGTCACGCGCGGAACCGCGTCTCCCGAGTGCATTAACGATTCGACCCGCGCCAGCCGTTTACCCAGCTTGCCCCCGGGATGCAGGTTGGCAAAGTCTTCTTCCTTGAACCCACGTTTTTCCGAAAGCGCTACCGCCAGCGCGTCGCCCAGGGCGAGCATGGTCGTGGTGGAGGCCGTAGGAGCAAGCCCCAGCGAGCAAGCTTCCTGGGAAATCGAGCAGTCCAGAGCAACATCGGCCGAAGATGCGAGAGTAGAAGCCGATGTGGCGCGGGCATTCCTGCCCGCGAGATTCTCTGCAATGTCGTCGCAAGTCATGCTGATGAGCGGAACCTGCAGCCGCTTAATCGTCGCCACCAATTGCAGAATCTCTTCCGTCTCGCCGCTGGCCGAAAGCGCCAGCACAACATCGCCGCGCACGATCATGCCCAGATCGCCATGCAACGCCTCCACCGGATGCAGGTAAAGCGCGGGCGACCCGGTCGAACTCAGCGTAGCCGCGATCTTGCGGGCGATCAGCCCGCTCTTGCCCATCCCGGTGACGACCACCCTGCCGCGACAGTCGAAGAGCAGATCGAGAGCCCGGTTGAAGTCCACGGCCATCGGACCCGCAAGCCGGTCAGCCAGCGCCCGCAACGCCTCCGCCTCAATGCGCACCACGTTTTCGCCCACATGCTTCATGAAGGGGAAATGTTAGCAGAAGAAGCAGAGCATCGGGCGATCGGGCCATCGGACGATCGGGTCATCGAGCCCGTTGGTCTTTGATGGAACCGTGAGATGTATGCTTATGCCGGCAGATGCTCACGATAGCCACTAAACACCCCGACCCGAGCGGTGATCCGCTCCGCCCGTTCCTCTGGATGCTGAGCCAGCCTCTGTTCTGGGCCGCCTTGGGAGTCGTGGTGGGACCGTATCTTTTTTATCGTGGCTTCCGCCTCTTTCAGCGCAAGCGTCTCATCCTTGATATTCCGCGCTCAACAATCAGGGCGGCTGCGATCGGACCGGTGGAAGTTTCCGGCAAGGCGGTTGGTCCCTACACGCTGGTTTCGCCGCTGAGTTCAAGAGACTGCCTGTACTACCGGGTGGTGATTCGCGTCTTTCGAAACCGGAGGAGCACCCCGATCATCGACGAAGTCTGCGCGCCTCTCTTTGTCGACGATGGCACGGGAGAGTTAATGATTTATCCCGCAGGCGCCGAGATGCAATGGGCCGGCACTACCGGAGATGGCGGGGAATACCTCACCCATGTTCTCGCTCGCCATGGTTGCGAGAGGCAGGACTTAGTGGATGCGCAAGAGTACTGCATCGCGCCCGAAGACAACATTTTTGTTCTTGGCACACTGCGCGAAAATCCATGGGCCACAAAAGACCCGGGTGCCAGTTCGTTGTCGCGGATCGGGCCCGGATTTGTCAGCCTCGATGAAGCCGATCTGTTGCGGCGGGAGGCGTTCACGTGTCTGAACCCAAATCTGCCGTCGGGAGCCGCTCAGGGCAGAGAGTTCAACCTGTATCCGCCGACGATCTTGCTGCGGGGCGAAAACCCGTTCGTAATTTCCACCCGCAGCCAGCGAGGAGTCGTATCAGACCTCGGCTGGAAATCCTTCCTGTTTATCTGGGGAGGCCCGCTCTGGACCTTGTGGTCGCTGTGGAAACTTCTCAACTAACCGCGGTCTGATTGCAGCGCCGCCCTCTCGGCGGCTGGGAGCCTGCCCTGAGCGAAGTCGAAGGGGCGGGCATCTCGCCCGCCGCGCCGAGCTTTTACGCCGCCTCATTCCTTCACTAAACCCACCTCCACCAGCTTCCGGTCTCCGTCCGACACTTTGAAAAATTCTCGCGGCTTCAGGGCCATCAGGGAGGCGAGAAGAACTTCAGGAACCTGGCGGATGCGGGTGTTGTAAGTGTTGACGTCGTCGTTGAAAAATTCACGGCGATCGGCGATCCGCTCTTCCAGTTCAGAAATCCGGTTCTGCAGGCGAAGGAAATTTTCGTTGGCTTTCAACTGCGGATAATTTTCCGCCACCGCGAACAGCCCGCGCAGTGCGCCCGTCAGCATCCAATCTGCCTGGGCCTTCTGCCCGATGCTGGCGGCGCTGATCGAGGCGGCGCGGGCCTGGGTGACCGCCTCCAAGGTCTGGCGCTCATGCTGCATGTAACCTTTCACCGTCTCCACCAGATTGGGAATCTCGTCATGCCGCTGTTTGAGCAATACATCGATGTTCGCCCAGGCGCGGTCATTGTCATTCCGCAAACGCACCAGCTCGTTATACAGGATGATCGCATACAGCAGAACGCCCACAGCCAGGAAGAAGACGGCCGCGGCGAAGACGATGCTAAGGTCCATACTTGCCTCCTAAGCTCGAGAGTCGCTCCGCCAGCACCCGCACCGCCTCCGCCTCACTGCGCACCGCATCTTCGCCCACATGCTTCATGAAGGGGAAATGTTAGCAGATGTTATTTCAAACCCGCGTTCGCCCGATCACCAAACGCCCAATGCTTGCCAGAATTGGCGGAGGACACTATAGTTATCCGGTTTTTCACTCGAGATCACAAAGGAGGAGAAGATGCGTAAGCTTTTGCTAGTGACATTGGCTGCACTTCTGTGTGTGTCCGTATCGATGGCCCAGAGCAAGGTTGATACCAAATGGCACTGCTCAAAGGCAGCTACCGCGCACACACTCGACGTTGGCGACGCCCCGGATCACACCTATTACATCGGGCAAGGCACCTGCGAAGCAACCGCAAGCACTGGTGACCTCAAAGAAAAAAACGGTCAATACACCGAATTCCACGATGCCTGGAAGGCGTCCTTCAACTTCCACGGCCACTACAATGCGACCATGGAGGATGGCGATAAGGTGAACTACACCTATGAAGGGTCCTCTTCCACCGACGCCACGAAACCTGCCGCCAATAAATGGAAGATCGTAGGCGGTACGGGAAAGCACAAGGGCATCAAGGGTTCCGGAACCTGCGCCGGAAAAGTCAATGCCGACGGCTCCGCTGACTGGGAGTGCACCGGCACCTACTCGATGGGCATGGGCAAAATGGACAAGATGGACAAAATGAAGTAGGCCGGAGAGACAAGCTGAAAGCGGGCTGCGGGCTGTCCGCAGCCCCTGGCTCGCCCGACTCACCCCATCCCTCGCTCAAAAGTGATCGTCCGCCGCACGCCGCGCGTGCCCCGGATGTTCCAGCGCGCGCGCCTGGATGGCGCGGTCCCACGGACTGCCCTGCCAGTTATCTTTCTTGTGATCTGTGTGGACCCACGGCGGCAACGTCATCAAGAGCCGGCGACCGATCGCGTGCAGATAAGGCTCGTAGAGGATCTGAAGTTCCGCCAGCCGTTCCGGCACGTCCGCGCCGTCGTTTGCGGCAAGGCTGAGACTCACGCCATGTTGAGCGAGTGCTTCCCGCAAACGAGTTAGATCTTCTGCCTTGAGCCGGTCGACTTCATGCGGATTGTATTCCGCTTTCACCACCTGCGCGAGATCGACGGCGGCGTGCCGCGCCATGGCAAACGTGAGCTTCGCCTGGTCGGGGTGGATGCCGTCGACCCCGGTCATGACCAGCGACGTAACATCGAGCATCACCGTCAACGCGCTCAACCAGGATTGATTGCTGTGCTGCGAGCGGAAGAAAACCAGCACGGGATAGGAAATGTGGCTCGACAGCAGGTCGGCACACCAGCGCTCCCAGTCGCGAAAAATTTCGTCGAGCACGGTTTGCTCGGGACAGCAGCCTAAGCGACTGAGAAATTCGGCGGCGGTCGGCGGCGATCCGGCGCGCGCATCAAGCAGCGAAATTTCAATTTCGCGGGCGGCAAACGAATTGTAGACAACCGGCAGGTATCCGATCACGACTCCGAGGAATGCGAAGCCCATGCCCGCTTCCATCACGGCCAGAGCGCGAGCGGCGGCATTGTTGGGCGTGATGTCTCCGTAACCCAGGGTGAAGAAAGTTTCGCCGCTCAGGTAAAGCACTTTCCCAAACGTGATTTTTTCGTTGGCGAGCGTCAGATGTTCGCCCAGGCCATACTGCACGCAGGCGAAGCCAAAAATCAGCCCGACCGCCCAAAAGCCCAGCAGCACGATCAACGAGAGCGGCCCGAAGTAAGCTAGGAACCCTTCGCGCCGGTTCGCGGACTTGATACGCCGCCCCACTCGAGTCCAGAAACCCCAGGTATTCTTGTAGAACCAGGACGCAATACGAAAACTGCGCTTAATGCGCCGCGGCAAAACAATGGTCTCAAATGCATCCATCAGGATGAGGAAGATCAGAGCAATGCCGAAGGTTGATGCCCACCAATGCATAGGGATGAGGTTCAGATGACGCGGGAATGTTAGCAGATTCAGAAATGGATGTTAGGGTGTCGCGTGCGCCAGATCCAGCGCCCTTTTCACTGCCTGTAATTCTTTCAACACCCCGCGCAGATTGCGCGTGTCGAGCGCGTTGGCGCCGTCGCTTTTCGCTGCTTTCGGATTGTCGTGGACTTCCATGAACACGCCGTCCACACCCGCCGCCACTGCCGCGCGCGACAACACGGGAATAAACTCCGGTTGGCCTCCGCTCACCGCGGGCTGATCTTCATCCCCGTGCGAAGCCGACGGCAGTTGCACGGAATGGGTCGCGTCAAACACCACCGGCGCGAAATGGCGCATGATGGCCAGCGAACGCATATCCACAACCAGATTGTTGTAGCCGAAACTCGAGCCACGCTCAGTCACAAACACCTGACTGTTCCCGGCATCCTGGCACTTCTCGACGGCGTGCTTCATGTCCCAGGGTGAAACGAACTGGCCCTTTTTGATGTTGACCGGACGCCCGCTGAGCGCGGCCGCCACGATCAGATCGGTCTGCCGGCAGAGGAATGCGGGAATCTGCAGCACATCCACCACTTCGGCGACGGCCGCCACGTCGGCGGCCTGATGCACGTCGGTCAACACCGGAATGTGAACTGCGCTTTTGACTTCTTTCAGAATGCGCAGGCCTTCCTTCATTCCCGGCCCACGATAGCTGCGGATCGAGGTGCGGTTCGCTTTGTCGTACGACGCTTTGAAGATGAACGGAAAATTCAGCGAACGCGCCACGCCCTTGACGATCTCGGCCATGCGCAAGGCATGGTCTTCGCTCTCAATCACGCAAGGCCCGGCAATGAGGAACAGATCGCCCGAGCCGACGCGCACGTTATCGATTTGGAAAGATAAGGTCAAAGGCGATTGGCTCTTGGCTTTTAGCTCTTAGCTAAAGGCTAACAGCTAAGAGCTAGCTCCCCGATCTATCTTCTCCCCACTTTTTCCGGCCGCATGAACATCTCGACTACCGCAGCGTCTTTCCGCTCTTTCTTTTTCTGTCCGTGTTCGTAGGCAGCGCCCACAAACGCCTTAAACAGCGGATGCGGCTCCAGCGGTTTCGATTTGAATTCGGGATGGAACTGGCATCCGATGAAATGCGGATGGCCGGGTATCTCGATCATCTCAACGTAGGTGCCGTCCGGAGTGGAGCCGGAAATACGCAGCCCCGCCGCCACCATGGGCTCTTCGTACTCGCGGTTGAATTCGTAACGATGCCGGTGGCGCTCGCTGATCTCGGTCTGGCCATACACTTTGTAGGCCAGCGTTCCCGGCTCGATCTTGCACGGCCATGCTCCCAGGCGCATCGTGCCGCCGAGGTCTTCTACGCCGCGCAACTCGCGCAGTTTGTAGATCACGCGATGCGGGGTTGCCTGATCGAACTCGCTCGAGTTAGCATCCGTCAATCCGCAGACGTTGCGCGCATATTCGATGCACGCCGTCTGCATGCCCAGACAAATTCCGAAGTACGGCACATGCTTCTCGCGCGCGTACTGGATCGCCTTCAACATGCCTTCAATGCCGCGCTTGCCGAATCCACCGGGCACGAGCAAGCCGTCGTAGTCTTCCAGTTGTGCTTCATAACTCTTATCGGCTTTGTCGGTAGTTTCCAGGCCTTCGGCTTCGATCCAACTTACTTCCAGCTTCAGGTTATGGGCCAGAGCGCCGTGCACCAGCGCTTCCTTCAGCGACTTGTAGCTGTCCTCATACTCCACGTACTTCCCTACAATGCCGATTCGGACCACATCCTTCGGGTTGTAGACTCGGTGTACCAGCTCGTTCCACTTCGACAGATCGCGATCTTTCGCTTCCAGTTTGAGGCGGCGCAGGACCAGCGTGTCTACCTCTTCATGCGCGAAACACACCGGGACTTCGTAGATGGAGGCAACGTCCTTTGCCGTGATCACCGCTTCTTCTTCTACGTTGCAGAACAACGCAATCTTCGACTTGATCTCCTTCGAAAGGTAACGGTCGGTGCGGCAGAGCAGAATGTCCGGCTGAATTCCGACGCTGAGCAACTCTTTAACGGAGTGCTGGGTCGGCTTGGTCTTCAATTCCTGCGCGGCGGCGATAAAAGGCACCAGCGTCACGTGTATGAACAGCGTGTTGTCGCGGCCCAGTTCCTGCCGCATCTGGCGGATGGCTTCGATGAAGGGCAGCGACTCGATGTCGCCCACCGTGCCGCCGATTTCGGCGATCATCACGTCCACGTCTTGCGCCACTTTTTTCGCCGCCGCCTTAATTTCGTTGGTGACGTGCGGAATCACCTGGACGGTCTTGCCCAGGTAATCGCCGCGGCGCTCCTTGGCGATGATCTGCTCATAAATCTTGCCGGTAGTCCAGTTGTTGTCGCGAGAAAGCTTGGCGTGCGTAAAACGTTCGTAGTGGCCGAGGTCGAGATCAGTCTCCGCGCCGTCGTCGGTGACGAAGACTTCGCCGTGCTGAAACGGCGACATCGTCCCCGGATCGACGTTCAGGTAGGGATCGAACTTCATCAGGTTGACTTTGAGGCCGCGGCTTTCGAGCAGGCATCCAATGGAGGCCGCCGCCAGTCCCTTACCCAATGAAGACACCACACCGCCGGTTACAAAAATGTACTTGGCCGACATCGCTTCCTCGCTCTAATTTTGTTTGAAAAAATGTGCGGGCTGGGGTGCACGATCAATTATGGCAGAAGTTTTTCCGGAAGGGAATGTGGAAAAAAAACAGCAGTTGTCAGCTATCAGCTTTCAGCCGTCAGGTCGAACTTTTTCAGCAGCCTGGGGTGTCGCACCGCCGACACACCCAATCTGGAATCTATGCCCCGCCGCCCTACCTCAGCGCATAGAGATTTCCGTCAGAACTTCCCACATAGATCTCAGCCCCGCCCACCACCGGCGACGAGAGAATCGAACCCACGGAGGACAGCCGATCGGTACCTGCCACCATATCGTCGTAAAAATCGCCGAAAAACGCGGCTTCGTATTTTGGAGTGCCATCCGCATTCGTATACTGCGGGCCATTCTTCTTCGAGCCTTCCGTTTCAAACTCCCAGGCAATCTTCTGCGCGCCCAAATCCACCGCCATCAATTTTCCTGCGTTGCTTCCGATAATGAGAGTGGATCCGGCAATCGCCGGCGAAGAGAACATCGGCCATTTCTTGGAGTTCAACGAAAACAGAACAGCGCCCGTCTTCGCGTCCACCGCGTAGAGCAATCCCGAGTCCGAAGTCGAAAAATATAGTTTCCCTGCCCGAACCGCTGGCGACCCCACCACCCACGACCCCTTGTTGTTGATCGCCCACTTCTTTTCGCCGGTGCGAGCGCTCAGGGCGTATAGAGTTGAGTCGCGGCAGCCGAAATAGACCATGCCGTCGGCCACAGCCGCCGAAGATTGAATTCCGACCTGGTTGTGCGTGTCCGGATCATCGCCGGTTTTGAAGCGCCATTTCTGTTCCCCCGTTGCCGCATCGAGAGCGTAAAAATAAGAGTCCCAACTTCCAATAAAGATCATGCCCTCCGCCACCGCGGGAGATGCGTGTACAACATCGCCGGTGGCAAATTTCCAGTTTAGCTTTCCTGACTGGGCATTGAGCGCGTAAACATTCCCGTCGCCGCTACCAAAATAGACCGTGCCGTTAACGACGGCAGCAGACGACAAGTACACGTCGAAAGGATCGGGCATCGTCTCCGCCGCCGGTTGCGAACCGTGCAAGTGTTTCGCCGCATACCTCCGCTCACCGCCGGTCTGGAAGCGCCACTTTTCTTTCCCGCTGACGACATCGACGGCATAGAAATTGCCATCGTAGCTCTCGAAGTAGACCAAGCCATCGGCGATCGCGGGGGACGAAGTCACCCGGCTCTGCGTCTTGAATTTCCATTTAAGGGTCCCGGCTGCCGCATCGACGGCGTAGAGGCTGTGATCTGTGCTGCCAAAGTACACAACGCCGCCCACCACCGCCGGCGAAGAAATCACCGCGCCGTTGGTGTGGAAACTCCATTTGACACCGCTTAATTTGGCCACACCCGCGCCTTCATACACTCCCGTATGCTGAGGGTCTCCACGAAAAGTTCCGGCTTCGCCAAAGGCAAAGCTGAAAAATAAACCGACAAAGATCATCCATGCAAGAATCCGCAATCCCTCGCCGTTCCTCATGCCGTCGCTCCTGCGTTCGCCGTGGCTGGAAAACACGGGTTAGACGGGGCAATTCGGAAAAGGTCCCTGCCGCGCATACTCCGCTCTCGATGGATCCGGGCATCAAACCTTCAGGGGATGTTTTTGCAGATGCGTAAACAAGAGCAGATAATGTTTCGCAACATGAAGTCATTTATCGGCAGGACGGGACTTCTCGCGGCAGTGGTTACCGCATTGGCCTGGTTCTGCGCGGCTCAAATTGCTGAAGGTCAAACGTCCAAGGCTCAGGCCGAACCGCAGGTTCCCGCCACCACCCAGGCTCACCGCCTAATCCTGAAAGATGGCTCGTACCAATCCGTCACCAGGTATGAAATTCACGGCGAACGCATCCGCTATTACAGCGCCGAGCGCGGCGAGTGGGAGGAAGTCCCGAAAGCGCTGATCGACTGGGACGCCACCGATAAATTCGAGCAGGGCCGCCTGCAAGGCAAGTCCCCCGAGGCAGTCGACCTCGACAAGGAACTCGAGGCCGAACGCAAGGCCGAACAAGCCCGTTCCCCGCAGGTCGCGCCCGGTCTGCACCTCCCCGACGAAGGCGGCATCTTCCTCCTCGATACTTACCAGAATCTGCCGCAGTTGTCCGAACTGCAGCAATCGGGCACCGACCTGGATAAAAACACCAAGTCGAATATTCTGCGGTCGACGATCAATCCGCTGGCCGGCGCCCGGCAAGCGATTGCACTGCCTGGCACCCATGCCAGGATTCAGGCGCACACCACCGTACCGTCCCTCTACATCAACATCGACGCGGACCAAGGCGGGAAGAATCCGGGTGCTACCGCCACCGTGCAGGCCACGGGCGAGCCGCCCCCGCTCCCGCCCAGCGAGCGTTTTAGGATCATTCGTGTCGACGTCAAGGGCGGCAAACGCGTTGCTGGAGCTGTCAAAATCGCGGTTACTGGAAAGATGAAAACCGACGAACGCTATGTCGCGGCCACGGTCACCACTATGACCGGAGGCTGGGTCAAGCTCACCCCCACCGAGCCTCTAGCAGCGGGCGAGTACGCCGTCGCCGAGATGCTGGGGAAAGAAGGAATGAACCTCTACGTGTGGGACTTCGGTGTGAATCCTTCCGCGCCCGCCAACGCTTCTACGTGGAAACCGGACCCGAAAGAAGCGCCGCCGAAAACCGACCTGCCCGAGGATCTGCAAAAGCCAGAAAAACAGTAGGCGACAACTGCTTGGCGGGAGCCGCTTTCAATATGGGATGGTGGCCTCCGAGTCGCCGACAAACGGAGAGTTGTATCTGGAGGCGCGCTTACGGGCAGCGCGCGATGCTGGGGGCAACCGTCATGCCCCCAGCTCTGCCCGAAACAACCACTTTCTTTAGACTCACTGTTTTTTGTCAGTGTCAGCGAGGACCCAGCCCGGCTCGACAATGATTTTGCGACTCTCCTGGAACCTTCCCATTCCGGTGATGGTTCCTACCTCGTTTAGCACACCGACGGAAGTGGTAATTGCAGCGGTCATGGTGCAGTCGGGGTTCACGGTGTACTTTGCGGTGAAAGTATCCGGTCCGGCCATTCCGGCGATGGTAATCGTGTCTTCACCTGCGAAATGTCCCGACCCGTCGGCCGCGAAAATCCCGACGTGGGCACCTGGAAGGAGCGGAGGGAGACCAGGCAGCGTCGCCAACCCTTGGCCGAAAACTGTGTACCTGCCTTTGAGTGTCTCTTGCGAACATCCTCCGGGCGGCATCTTCTTAGCCGTTCCAGAGGCGACCAGGAAGGGATCCTTGTAAATGAGATGAATTTCCTGGAACATTCCGCGACCGGTAATTGTCCCCGTCTCGTGAAGCACTACACCCAGCGGAAGCGCTGTAAATTCCATCGAGTAGGTGCAATCGGAGTTTACCGTGTATGTACCTGTGAATGTCCCCGGCACGATCACACCGCCAAAACTCGCCGTGTTGGTGCCCGAAACGTGTCCGGCACCGTCGTAAGTAGCAATCGCGCTGTTGACAGCCAGAAAGGGCGGTGGAGGAGAACCGGGAAGCTGCGCTAGAAAGGTCCCCTGTTCCAAGACCCCATAGCTGCCGTTGAGGGTCGCCAGCGAGCAGGATGTAGAGTTGTTGACAGCGTTCGTCTGAGCTGCGATCGGGACTGCAAGCAGTGCGAGCGCCAGGATAAGAATGAATGACTTGGTGAATTTCACAGAACTACCTCCTTTTGTAATGACTCAATCGTTTATGACTTCGGGAATTTCTCGGCACAGTTTCCGCACTCCTGTTGCATGACACGCAAGGCAATCCCTCGGGCAGCCTTGAGGCCCCCCCTTGAGTGTCCTCAGGATCGTTGACAAGGACCGCCTCCAGCGGGCTGCTGCAAACCGGGCAGTGACTGCCAAAGGCGCAACTTTGGAGAGCCGGGGATGCGGGCCGCCTTACTGAGCGGCGGTAGTGGATCGCAGTCACCTCTCGTGTCCGTCTCATTCCCGCTCCTCCCGGAATTTCGGCAGTTCGCTTCAATGCGAGGGACCGTATGTGAGTCGTTCCCAGTGTTTGCCCACCTGGGCGCGCCTCCCAGACGCTGGGATTGTGACAAGAGCAGCCTGCGATGTCTTGACATGGGCGTGATTTAGTTGTGACATACATCTGTTAGTGCCATTTAGTCTCGGGGTCGGCCATGAAAGACCCTGCTGCAACCTACCGCTTCGGCAAGTTCACCCTGCAAACGGGCGATCGTCGGCTCTCCAGCGACGGGCATGAGATTTATCTCCGCCCCAAAACCTATGACACGTTGCTCTACCTGCTCGAACGGCAGGGCCATCTGGTAACCAAGAACGAGCTGCTGGAGGCGCTCTGGAGCGATGTGGCGGTCACGGAAAATGCGCTGACACGCTGCATCAAGGAGACACGGGCCGCATTGGGTGATGACGTTCAGAACCCGGAGTTCCTCAGAACCATTCCCCGCCTTGGCTACGAGTTCATCGCGGACGTGCAGAGATTTGGCGAACCGGTGAATGCAGAGGAAGTCGAAGAGGAATTCCGTGCGGTGCGCGTGGTCACAACGGAAGAGGACTCTGACGGCCACCCGAGTGAGCCTGTCGCGGCTGGGGACCCCGCGGCTGTTCCCACGCCGCGAGGTTTGCGTCCTCTCCCGGCTCGAAGCAAGTGGACGATCATTGTCGGCGGGCTTGCCGGTCTTGTCCTGGTATCGCTGGTTGTGTCGCTCGCGGTCAACTTCCCCAGCCTGCGTGACCGTCTGCTGGGCGGAGGTACTTCGCCACGCATCACGTCGCTGGCGGTGCTGCCGCTGCAGAACCTGACGGGTGACCCTCAAGAGGACTACTTCGTCGACGGCATGACCGAGGCGCTGATCACGGAACTAGGTAAGGTACACGCCCTGCGCGTGATCTCGCATCAGTCGGTTATGCAGTACAAAGGCGCCAACAAGACAGTGCCGGAGATCGCCCGAGAACTGAACGTCGATGCTATCGTCGAAGGGTCTATTCTGCGGGCTGCCGAGAAAGTTCGCATCACCACGCAATTGGTGCAGGCCCGGCCGGAACGTCATTTGTGGTCGGAAAGCTACGAGCGCAAGCTGAGTGACGTGATCGCGCTGCAGCGTGAGGTTGCGCAAGTAATTGTCCGCGAGATCAGAGTTTCGCTGACACCGCCGGAGCAATTGCATCTCGCCAAGACCAACCCGGTCTCGCCTGAAGCGTACGAGGCTTATCTCAGGGGTCAATACTTCTTCAACAAGCGTTCGCCGGATGGTCTCAGGAGCAGTCTGGATTTCTTTCGACAGGCCATCAGTAAGGACCCCGGTTATGCGCCGGCGTACGTGGGCTTGGCCGATTCGTACATGATTTTGGGCGACAGGAACGTACTTTCCCCCGACGAGGCTTACGCGAAGGCCTTGCCGCTGGTGAGGAAAGCTCTGGCCCTGGACGACAGCTTGGCAGAGGCGCACAAGAGCCTTGCTGCCCTTCTCCAGGCCGATTGGGATTGGACGGGCGCAGAGAGGGAATTTCTACGGGCCATCGATCTCGAACCCGGCAATGCGCTCGCCCATTCATGGTACAGCGATTTCCTGCTCATGATGGGACGTTTTGAAGAGGCCCTGGCAGAGAATCAGCGGGCTCGGCACCTTGACCCGAACTCGCTCATCATTAATGCCACCTTGGTCTCCAGATTCATCTACGCGGGACGTTACGACGAAGCTCTGGAGCAGGCCAAGGCGAGCGTAGAAATGGATGGGAACTTTGCGCCCGCGCGCTTTACCTTAGGGTTCGCTTATACGAAGAAGGGGTTGGCTGAGGAGGCGGTGGGCGAATTGAAACGGGCGGTGGCCTTATCGCAAGGCAACCCGGGATACTTGGCGGGACTCGCGTATTCCTACGCTGCGTTTGGACAAACGACCGAAGCGTGCCGGGTGGCGGAACACATGAAACACGTCGCTACTCCGACCTATGTGCGGCCATCTGACCTGGCGACTGCCTATGTTGCTTGTGGGCGCAACCAGGAAGCGCTCCGCTGGCTGGACAAGGCGTATCGCGAACACGATGCTTCTCTGGGTTACATGAACACGGACATTATGCTTGAAAAGTTACGGCCCAATCCCCGCTTTCAGGAATTAGTGCGCCGCATGAACTTTCCGCAGTGAGCCTAGGGAGCAACAGGACAAATTCCCCACGCGGGATCAGTAGACTACGGCTCCATCAGCCCGCGCGAAGCAATGCCGATGTTGTCGCGGGTGGTGTTCTTGACCATATACATCATCTCGTCGGCTTGGCGGATGATGTCGTGCGGCGTCCGCGCATCGTGCGGAAAGGTCGCCAGTCCCATACTGGCGCGAAGAGTCAGATTCAAGCCCAGTTCGGTGCAGAAAGTCCCGGCGCGCAGGGAATCCTGCAAACGTTTTGCCACCACCACCGCCTGATCTTTAGTGGTTTGCGGCAGCAGGACGACAAACTCGTCTCCCCCATAACGGAAGGCGAAATCAATCAGCCGCAACTGTGCCTTGATCAGGTAGCCGACTTCGGCCAGCAGCCGGCTCCCCACTAGATGTCCATGGGTATCGTTTACCGTCTTGAAATGGTCGAGGTCGATGAAAATCACGCTGAACTCGTAGCCGAAACGCGCCGAGCGGTAGACTTCGGTTTCCAGCGTCTTGTGCAGATGGCGCGCATTGAACAGGCCCGTGCAATCGTCGGTGATGGTCAGTTCCTGAATCTTCTCCACCGCCCGCGCATTCTCGACGGCAATGGCGGCGTAATCGCACAAGGCGTGCAGGAAGAACATCTCCTGTTCACTCAGGCCGACGTCGGCGTTGATCAGTTGAATCACGCCGAGCACGCGGTGCCGCGAACGCAGCGGCACGCAGATCACGGATCGGGTCTGCAAGCGCGTCATCTCGTCCAGCCGGGATGAAAAGCGCGGATCGTTCCGCACATCGGGCACGATCAGCGCCTGCCCATGTTTGGCCACCCAGCCGGCAATTCCCTCCCCCACCTTCAAGCGCGCCTTCGCCAGCACCTCCGCCGCAGCCCCTACCGCGATGGCGAAATAGAGTTCATCCTTTTCCTCATCTACCATCAGCAGCGACCAGGTGTCCGGACGGAAGTATTCCGCCATCTTCTCCATGATGGTCTGCAGGATCGAATCCAGGTTGAGCGACGAGGTCAGCGCCTTGGCGACATCGTGGAAGATGGTCAGCTCTTGCGACAGGCGAATTGGGGATGTGCCCGCTGCCTCTGGCATGCACTCCTCGTCCAGGTAGTTGGATACAAGATTATAGGTTTGGGTGCACCGCTCGGGCAACGAACCTAGGTAACCGGAACCCCTCACGCCAACCCGGCTTTAGAGGTGGCCACCGAGGCCGCAGGCCGCGAGCTGCGGGCTCCGAGCCGCGTGCAGCCCGTTTTGCTCGAAGCTCGCGGTTCGAAGCTCGCAGCTCAGTACCCACCGAATAGTCTATGATCTTGCTCCTCGACAGAGTAGAATTTCGTTCGCCGTCCGGTGAAAGCGGGAGACTGGGTTGCCGTCCTTTGGCGAAAAACTGAAGCTGGAGCGCGAAAAGCGCAAAATCACGCTGGAGCAGATTTCCAGCTCCACCAAAATCGG
>JBAVVP010000086.1:0-5192 GCA_049697355.1 Terriglobales bacterium | reverse complement strand
GCCTGACAAGTATGCAAAGAGCGCCTCCGCGTGGCGGCAGTGGGTCGAAAGCATTTACGCTTGCGGCGCGCGGTGGTTACGCTGTTCTTAGCCGGCCTGGCATACTAACACACGTCAACTGTGCGCCTCGGCCCGTTGTACAACAGAGTCAAGCCGTAGGTCATCGGAATCGCGATGTCAACCGCGCCGCGATATCGCTCGGCGCGCTGCATGGCCAACGCACCCTGGGGGGAAACTTTGTCTAGAAGCTGCTGATAATTCCCAAATCGCTGCTCGGTACGAAATGCCTGACGGCGTATGCAGTGGAAGTCCGCCAGTGCTTCCGTGCTGCGCCGAACTTTATCTTCCTCGGCTCCCTGGAAAGCCCATTCTGAATCCGGCAAATGATCGAAGACGAGCACTTCGGGGGCCAGCGTCAATGCGTGTCGCAGGGTCTCGGTGGGATCGTCCATCTCGTGCAGGCAAAACTCGAAGTACACGACATCGCCGCGCGGGGAAGTTGCACCGAAGTCCGCCTGAACAATCTCCACGCGATCTTTGAGGTCCCCGGCGGCAATCCTCGCCTCCCACTGCCGAATGGCGGCGGAGTCTTTGTCAATGACAATCAGTTTCCTGGCTTCGCAAACCAGATCGGTAAACGGTCCGCCACCGGCTCCAACCCCCACCACCGTTTTGCCAGAAAAATCATAGAACTGCCGGAAGTTCTGCTCCATTTGCTTGTAATCGGCGGCCATGGGATACCTGCCTGATGACAATCTAAGAACTGTCTACCCGCTGTGCCGGATATGCATCACATCTCCGTCCTGCACAATGTAATCTTTGCCTTCGAGGCGCAACGTGCCCTTGGCGCGCGCGTTGGCTTCCGAGCCCGCTTCCAGCAGTTGGTTCCAGCGAATCGTTTCAGCGCGGATGAAGTGTTTTTCCAAATCGGAGTGAATCGCTCCGGCGCCGTTCTGGGCGCGCGTATTCACCGGAATTGTCCAGGCGCGGCACTCATCTTCGCCAGCCGTGAAAAACGAGATCAGTCCCAGCAGGTGGTAGCTTTTGCGGATCAGCCGCGCCAGACCGCTTTCCGTCAGTCCATAGCTGCCCAGAAATTCCGCCGCGTCTTCGTCCGTCATCTCCGCCAGTTCCGCTTCCACTTTGCCGCAGATGGCGCTGGCTCCGGCATTCGGACGCGCGGAGACTTCGGTCAACTTGTATTTCGCAACCGCCGCTTCCAGGTCTTTGCCGAGTTCGGTGCTCTCGCCGATATTGAGCACGTAGAGCATGGGCTTCTCGCTGAGAAACATGAAGCCCCGGATGCGCTTCTTGTCCTCGGGCGACATTTCCATTTCACGCAGGGGCTTTTCGGTTTCGATCTGAGCTTTCGCCTTGATCAGCAGCTCGTTCTCTTTTTCGAGTTCGGGCGTCTTCATCTTCTTCAAATCTTTTTCCAGGCGCTCCAGCCGTTTTTCGATCTGGCCAAGATCGCTGACCATGAGATCGAACTCGACATTCTTGATGTCGCGCAGCGGATCGATCGGGCCGACGTGCGGAATCGCATCATTTTCAAACGCGCGAAGAACGTGAATAAGCGCATCCACCTGGCGCAGATGGCCGATGTAGGCAGTCTCTTTCAGGGCGTCCTGGCCGATGGCGCCGACGTCCACATATTCGACCGAGGCGTGCGTCAGCTTCTTGGGGTGGTAGAGCGCGGCCAGCTTGTCGAGCCGCTCGTCGGGCACCTTAGCGACGCCGATGTGCGCCTCGCGTGGGTTGGCAAGCGCGTGCTCGGAAAGATTCACCTTCGTCAATATGCGAAATAGAGATGTCTTGCCGACCTGCGGCAGACCGATGATGCCAGTTTTCATGAGGAAGTCAGCTCTCAGTTATCAGTTCAGTCAAAAGAATAAATCATCGCACTCGATACGCATATGCGATCGCTCCAGCCGCGAAGCGGCGTCACAGGAGAGCCCGGAACGGCAGTGCCGGGTAGGCGAGGGGAAACGCGCGAGTCCCGCAAGGGACGGCACATTTATCGCTCACGGAACGATTGCGCGGTCATGTACAAGGCCACCAGCCCCAGCAGAAGCACGGCCTCCTCGAATTTCTCCGACCACACATGCAGGCGGTTGAATTCCAGGCGCTGCGGACTGTCCGGGGGCACGGTATCGATCACGCCTACCTCGGCGCGAATGGCGTGCATTTTCGGAGAAATGGCGAACTGCGAGATCACCGTCAGCAGCAGCATCAGCATGATCAGAAGGTGGCGCGCCGCCAGCGGCCTCGCATTCCCCGTCGCCATGCGACTGTAGAGCATCGACGCGATCAGAAAGACAATTCCGGAAACGATCGCCATGTAGTGCAGCAAATCGAGCGAACGGCCTACGATCGATCCCGCCATGTGGCGGGTGGGAAGAAGCCCGGGCGAAAACGCGGTGGGCGCGAGTACGAAGGCTAGAAAAATCACTCCGCCCAGCCAGACCACGAGCGACAGCAGCATGAGGAACCGGAGAAATGACATGAGCGGAATTATAGAACTGCACACGCGCCAACCCCAGCGCCTAAAGGCGCTCGCGGTTGCGTGGGCAGGCGGTATCGCTGAAGCGATACCCTGATAGGAAGCGACGGCATTTCTTGCAGTCCACTTATCCACAGGTCGAACCAGCCCTGTCACTTACTCCTGCGCGCGCCGCTATTTACCCTCATCCTTCCTCATTGTCCAGGGGAATCTTCCACATGCGTCGTTCACTGACGGCCACCGATGCGAGTTTCTTGTCATTGCAGTCGGCCGTATTTTGCGTGCAGTGTGAGTTGCTGAGCGAGAACAACACGCCCCGCTGTCTGGCCTGCGGCAGCAGCGCAGTGCTGAGTCTTTCGCGCCTGCTTGGAGGGTCGCTGCAAGGGCAGCAGACCGCGCACCTGATTGAAGATGCGGAACTAGATCGCCTGGTGCGATCGCTGCTCTACAGTGTTCCGCGGGCTCCAGCGGACGCCGAGGCCGAGTTCGCCGAGGCGGCGGCCTTCCCCACTCGCCACCGTCTGCGGTCGCGCCATCATGGACCCCTTTCTGTGCCGCATACCTTGATCGACGCCGGCGAAATCGATCTTGAGCCGGGCATCAGCATCATCGCCGAAAAAGCGCAAACTTTAACCGGCGCAACCGGAGCTGCCATCGCGCTGCGCCGAGGCAACGAAATCGTCTGCCGGGCGCGCACCGGCCGCACCGCTCCGGATATTGGGGTTCGCCTGCAAACCGATAGCGGACTCTCGGCCGAATGCGTCCGCACCGGCGAAGTGCTGCTTTGCCACGATGCCGAGTCGAACCCGCGAGTGGATTGGGCGAGTTGCCGGCGGCTGGGCGCGCGCTCCATTCTGGTCGCTCCGCTGCGCCACTTCCGGCGGACGCTGGGTGTTTTCGAGGTGCTGTCGTCGACGCCCCATGCGTTTGACGGCAATGATGTCGCCACCATGCAGTTTCTCTCCGGTATGATGGTGGCGGCGATCTCGCGTCTTTCCAGTTTGCAGCCGCCGCCGGTGGCCGCGGGCGAGTAGACGCGTCGAAGCGGCGCTGCGTTGCATGCCCTTCTGTGTTTTGGGCATCGCCTCGCGGTCGTGTATCCTGCAAATCACTTCGTTCGTGTATTGCGCGTGGTCGCGCGTCCCAGGCCAGCCCAAGACACTCCGCCACAAGCAGGACAAGCAAAGCAGGTCGTTCTACGCAGGACCATGGCTGGGGATTTCCCTAGTCTGAACCGTGTCTCAATTTCGACGGAGGAATCACGAATGTTCCAAGCCTTCCCCAAGGTAATCCTGGCGTCTGTTTTCGCGCTGATCGCAGCGCAGGCATTCGCGCAAGATGTCAACACGAACGCAACCGTAAAATATCCTTCCGCATTCGCGATCTCTAAGCCGCTCTCGGAATTGCCGATTGACGAATCGGGCATTGGGGAAAAAGAAGCTCCTCGCCCCAGGCCGGTTCCGCTGGGATCTCGCGCCGGCGCCGCTCCCATGGCGGCAGACACCGTGTTGCAAACGGAAGTCATGCCCTTCGTTTCGACCACGAAAGGGTCCGCCTTCGATGGCATCGCGGCGAAAAACTATGCGCCTTCGGACGTAAACCTGGCTGTCGGGCCCAACAATATCGTGCAGACGGTGAATGTGCGGCTGGCGGTTTACAGCAAGAGCGGTGTGCTGCTTTCGGGTCCAACCAATCTCACCACCTTCTTTGGTCCGCTCGGCGGTAACTGCCAGGCCGGGGCGAGTGATCCCATTGTGAACTTTGACCGGCTGGCGAACCGCTGGGTCATCAGCGACGTCGGGATCAGTAGCAGCTTTACGACCTTCTCGGAGTGCGTGGCCGTGTCCAAGACCAGCAATCCGACCGGGGCTTATTACCTCTACCGGTATTCCTTTGGCACCAATCTGAACGATTATCCGAAGCTAAGCGTTTGGCCTACTACCTCGAACAGCGCATACTTGGCCACATACAATATTTTCCAGGAGGCACTGTTTTTCGACGGCGCCGACATCTGCGGATTTGACCGCACCAAGATGCTCGCGGGAGACAAGACCGCAAAGCAGATCTGCGTCCGGACGCCCACCAGCGAGGGTGCTTACCTGCCCTCCGATCTGGATGGCCCCACCCGCCCGGCGGACGGGACCCCCGGCCTCTTCCTGACCTGGCAAAACAACAATCCCGGCCAATTGCGCCTGCGCAAACTCAAGCTGAACTTCACGGCGGGCACGGCTGCGCTGTCGGCAGCGACGAACCTTCCGGTGGCGAACTCCACCCTCGCCTGTAGTGGCGGTGGCACCTGCGTTCCGCAAAAAGGTACAACGGAATTGTTGGATAGTTTAGGCGACCGGCTCATGTATCGCATGGCGTACCGGAAGTTTTCCGATCACGAGCGCGTGGTGGTGAACCATTCCGTCGCGAGCGGGGGCCATGTGGCCATCCGCTGGTATGAAATCTGGGACCCAAGCGGCACCGTAACCGTGCATCAGCAAGGCACCTTCGCCCCGGATGCGACCTACCGCTGGATGGCCAGCGCAGCCATGGATAAATTGAACGATATCGCCATCGGTTACAGCGCCTCCAGCAGCACGATTCACCCCGCAATTCGCTTTACGGGCCGCGTGCCCACCGATGCACTGGGCACCATGGAAACCGAAGCCAGTATCCTGGAGGGTACCGGATCGCAAAACGG
>JBAVVP010000085.1:0-5590 GCA_049697355.1 Terriglobales bacterium | reverse complement strand
GCACAAATCATTGTCATCCCCGGCTCGCTGTGATACCGTACCCTCAGTTCACACCTCTGGACCCACAATCTCAGGCTCGAGTGTTGTGGCATATTCTGCCCGCCCAGCGCGCAGGTGGTGCGTTTTGAAAGATACGATCGATTCCGTACCAACCGAACAATCCGCGGATCATATCAATGACCAGGAAAGCTTTGCCAATCGCAAGCTGATCCGCCCGACCTTCAACCGCGCCGAGCAAGCGCACAATAACCACAGCCACAACCACGCGCCCGGCGAGCGCAGGGACAGAGACAGAGACCGGGATCACGATCGCGACCGTTCCGGCGCTCCCGCCAGGAAGCCCGCGCCCAGCGAGCAGACCAACGCCGAAAATTTCTATTATCAGAAGCAGATGCAGACCAAGACTTCCATGGTCATCGTGCTGCGAGACGGCGAGGAAGTCCGCGGCATTATCGAGTGGTACGACAAACACTGCATCAAGCTGAACCGCACCGGCGCCGCCAACCTGATGATCTACAAGCCCGCCATCAAGTACATGTTCAAGGAAGGCGAGAACGGGCGGAAGTAGCACTCAGCCGTCAGCCATCAGCCATCAGTTTTTCGAATCTGAGCCCCAGCCCGCACTTCTGCATCCCTAAGCGATGCACGTCCGCCGAATGCCGTAACTGACGGCTGATAGCTGCCCTACAGCTTCGGCAGCACGATCCCCTTCTGCGCCTGGTACTTTCCTTTGCGATCCTTGTAGCTGGTCTCGCAAACTTCGTCCGACTGGAAGAAGAGAATCTGGCACAGCCCTTCGTTGGCGTAAATTTTAGCGGGCAGCGGCGTGGTGTTCGAAATCTCGAGCGTGACGAAGCCTTCCCACTCCGGCTCGAAGGGCGTGACGTTCACGATGATCCCGCAGCGCGCGTAGGTCGACTTGCCCACGCAGATGGTCAGCACATCGCGCGGAATCTTGAAGTACTCGACCGACCGCGCCAGCGCAAACGAATTCGGCGGGATGATGGCAACATCGGCGGTTACGGTCACGAACGAACGCTCGTCGAAATGCTTGGGGTCGACGATGGTGCTGTTGACGTTGGTAAAAACCTTGAACTCGTCGGCCACGCGCAAATCGTATCCGTAGCTCGAGACACCGTAGGAAATCACTCCCGCGCTCACCTGCTTTTCCGAGTACGGATTAATCATGTCGTGCTCCTGCGCCATGCGCCGGATCCAGCGGTCACTCTTGATCATGCAACCCCTTTGGAATTTGTAATTGGTAATTTGTAATTGGCAATTTTGCGGTGGGATCAAAAACTGACGCACGGTTTTCGATCACAAATTACAAATTACCAATTACAAATTTGCTCAGGCTGGTGCTGCCATATTACGAGAATGATCCCCCGGTTGACAATCCGCCCTATCTCCCTTAGCATCAATAACTTGAGACATACCAATCCTCGGGGAGACAGGGGACACGCGTGATTAAGCTCGACATCATCAACGAAGTCGTCAACCGCACCGGGATCACCAAGACCAAGGCGGAGCTGGCCGTCGAAACCGTATTCGAAAGCATGAAGAAGGCGCTCTCGACCGGCGACCGCATTGAACTGCGCGGTTTCGGAGTGTTCAACGTGCGTCCGCGCAAGACCGGCATCGGACGCAATCCGCGCACCGGCGCCGAAGTTTCCATCCCGCCGGGCAAGGCCGTCCGCTTCAAGCCCGGCAAGGAACTGCAGTCGATCGACTAGGAAGTACCGGTGTTCCCCCGGACTGGCGATGCGGGATACCCCGCATCCGGGCCGCAGTGGGTTGCATCTGAACCAAGGCCCGACACCGTATGTCCGAACCTATCAGCCCTTTTCCGGCCGCCCTCGAATGGGACGAGCATCCCCAGCCCAGCGTCTGGGTCGTCCGGCCACCGCGCCAGCGCTGGTGGCTCTATGGACTCTTCCTGATCCTGACCCTGTTCAGCACCACGGTCGTCGGGGCGCGCATGCAGTTCTACTTCCAGAATCACCAGCCGTTATTTTGGCTGAGCGATGATTCCCTATCCATATTCCCCATCGGCTGGATCGCCCAACATCCTGCCAACTTGCTGCTGGGCCTCCCTTTTTCGCTCACGCTGATGTTCATCCTCTTCGCACACGAGATGGGGCATTATCTCTACGCCCGCCACTACCGCGTCCATGCAACGCCGCCCCTCTTCGTACCTTGTCCCTATCTCAGCTTGTTTGGGACGCTCGGTGCGTTCATTCGTATCAAGAGTCCGATCCCCTCGCGCGCCGCGCTCTTTGACATCGGAATTGCCGGCCCGATCGCCGGATTCATTCCCGCATGTGCGGCTCTGCTATATGGGCTTTCGCTCTCCCGACCCATTGTCGGCCCCGCGGAGCCCGCTCTTCAGCTCGGATTTCCGCTAGCTTTCAGCCTAGCTGCACGCCTCCTTCACATCGCCTGGCCGCTTTCCGCATTATCGCTCCATCCCATCGCAGCAGCCGCGTGGGTCGGAATGTTTGCCACCGCACTCAACCTCATGCCGGGCGGCCAGCTCGACGGCGGCCACATCGTATTTTCCATTTCTCCTCGCTTACACCGCTGGATCTCTCTGCTAACCGTCTTCGCGTTCATACCGCTCGGAAAATATCTCTGGATGGGCTGGTTCGTGTGGGCTGTGCTGCTGACGATGACGGGCCGGCATCCGCGCGTCCCGCGCTATCCCGAAGCCTCCGGCCGTCGCCGCGTCCTCGCCGTCTGCGCCGCGCTCATGCTGTTTCTGGCTTTCACCCCGGCGCCCATTACCCAAAGTTCCGGAAAAGAAGCCTGGCCAAAAATCCGCGATGGAAGTCGCGACACGCTGCATTATTTCCGCGACTACGTTCGCCACAAGCTGCATCGCAGAGAGTCGCCGCGCGGAGAAAAGGATTCGCCAACGACCAACGACTAGCGACCAACGACGCTCCTACATCAACCACACCGCGTCCACATCCACAATCACCTGTGTGCGCGGAATCTTTCGCGCAGCCGCTTCCGCCAGCATTGCCCGCAGGAGCGCATTCATCTTCTCGCGGCTGGGAGATTTCAGAATGAAGTGGTAGCGGTAATCGCGCTTTAATCGCGTGATGGGCGCCGCCGCCGGTCCGAGCACGCGTATACCCTCATGCCGCGTCTTCTCGAACCAGCGTCCAAGTTCGCCCGACCAAGTCAGCGCGTCATCTAACTTTTCGCTGCGGATGAGCACATTCGCAATTGCGCTGTAGGGCGGATAGTGCATCCAGGCGCGAAATTGCAGCTCCTTCTCGTAAAACCCGGCAAAGTCATGCCGCGCCGCAAACTGCACCGCGTAGTGATCTTGAAAATAGGTCTGCAACACAACTTTCCCCGGAGACTCGCCGCGTCCCGCGCGCCCGGCCACCTGGGTGAGCAGCTGAAACGTTCTCTCCGCCGCGCGAAAGTCCGGCAACCCCAGCGCCATGTCCGCCCCAACCACGCCGACCAGCGTCACGCCGTGGATGTCGTGGCCCTTCGCGATCATCTGCGTGCCCACCAGCATGTCGAGCGCGCCTTCGTTCAGGGCGTTCAGCGCCTGTTCGAAATCTTCCCGCCCGCGCACGGTGTCGCGGTCCAGCCGCCCGATGCGTGCTTGAGGAAACATGCCGTGCAGTAACTCTTCCAGCTTCTCCGATCCCGTCCCGACAAAGTACACATACTCGCTGCCGCAATGCGCGCACTTGTCCGGGATGTGCTCGACATGTCCGCAATAATGGCATTCCATCTTGCGCTCGCGCTTGTGATGCGTCATCGAGACGGCGCAGTTCTTGCACTGCAACGTCTTGCCGCAGGCGCGGCACAACACCACCGGAGAATATCCGCGCCGGTTGAGCAGCACCATGACCTGCTCTTTCTTTTCCAGACGCTCGCGAATCTCCTCGGCCAGTTTGCGCGAGATCACCTGCTCCTGCCCTGTCTCCTGAAATTCCTGCCTCATATCGACAATCTCGACTGCGGGCAGCGGACGCATCTCCACCCGGTCCGGCAACTCGACCAGCGCATACTTATGTTTCTTCGCGTTGTAGTACGACTCCAGCGATGGCGTTGCCGAGCCCAGAGCCACGACCGCTCCCGCCATCTTCGCCCGCATTACCGCCACATCGCGCGCATGATAGCGCGGCGTCTCCTCTTGCTTGTAAGACGAATCCTGCTCTTCGTCGACAATGATGAGCGCCAGATCGCCGACCGGCGCGAACACCGCCGACCGCGTTCCCGCCACCACCCGCGCCTCGCCGCGCCGTATGCGATGCCACTGCTCCGCCCGCTCCGCGTCCGAAAGGCCCGAATGCAGGATGGCAACTTCGTCACCGAACACCTGATGCAAGTCGGCCGCCACCGCCGGCGTCAGCCCAATTTCAGGTACCAGCAAAATCGAAGACCGACCCGCGTCCAGTACCTGCCGCATACAGGCAAGATAGACTGCGGTTTTTCCCGAGCCCGTGATGCCGTGCAGCAGCAACCCGCCAAATTTGCGCGCCGCCACGGCCTCGCCAATCTTCGCCAGCGCTTCTTTCTGCGCTGCGCTGAACTCGAACTCAAACGGAGACTGCCGCGGCTTCAGCGTTGAAAGTTTGACCCCGGAGGCAGTGAAGTCCTGCGGCTCATCCACCAACTCAATCAACCCGCGCCGCACCAGCGTGCCAAGAGTAGTACGCGGCACATCCAATCCGCGCAAAGCCTCGACAGGCAAGCGCCCGCCAGAAGCAGCCAGCGTCTCAATCAAAGTCCGCTGGTTGTCATTAAGTTTCGTGTGGGGACGGGCGCCTCGCCCGTCCAGCGGAGGCGAAGCCTCCGCAGCCTCCGCCCCCAGCAGCACCGCCACCTTCACCACCCGAGCCGCATCCCGAGCCGCCGAAACATCCTCGCGCGCAATCCACCGCTTCCGCACCATCCCCGCAAGCAGCGCCTTTCCCACCCGAGTCGCCCCGCGCAGCCGTTCCGCGCCCACGCTCTCTCGCTCCGCCAGATAATCCAGCACGCGAAACTCGATCAGTTGCTGTTCCGGAGTCCGCTTTGACCGCGCCGGCGACCCCGACATCCCCGCCAGATGCAGCGCCATCCGCCCCTGATCGGTGATGCGGTACGCGACCGAGCGTTTAAACTCGGCGGAGAGCGGCAGCATGGTGCGAAAGACTTCTCCCACCGGCGCAAGGTAGTAATCGGCAATCCACTTCCCAAGTTTCAGCAGATGTTCATCGAGGACCGGCGAGAGGTCGAGCGCTTCGATCACCTTCTTGGTCTTGACCTGCGGCGGACGGTCATGCAACTCCACCACAATGCCCGACATGCGCTGCTGCCGAAACGGCACCAGCACGCGCCCGCCCACGACCGCCTCCATGCCCGTAGGGATGGCGTAAGTGAATACCATGTCCAGCGGCACGGCGAGGGCGACGTCGCAGAAGAAGGGCATGTAGTGAGAAAACTTACGGCTTGTCATCCTGTCTCTAACGACGACGGTGCTGTCAATACCTTTTTGGCAACACTTCGCCGTTGACACGTGAGGGTTTGTTCTTGCGCCCACTTTGTCTCGCAGAGAGGTTTTGACGTTGCCGACCCA
>JBAVVP010000084.1:0-1889 GCA_049697355.1 Terriglobales bacterium | reverse complement strand
ATGCCGCTGGAAGAATTGGAAAGGGACAAACCCAGAGAGTATGAAGAGCTGGTCGCCAGCGGGAAGCTCGAGGAGAAGATGGAGGAGGCTTATCAGCCGATCGTCACGCAGACGATTCGCGCCTTCGCCTGGGCGGCGCTGGCGGTGGGATTCAGCATTGTGCTGTGGATCATCTACGCCATGTTGTTCGCGTATCGCTAGAGCCGGTTGGCGGTTGAATTACGGAGAAAGGTGTTGAACTTGTTCGTGACTCGGGTTGGTTTGGTTTTCCTAGCGTTGTCTTTAAGTTTGGCTGCGCCTTCGACCTTGCTCGCCGCGGACCAGGAATGTCTGGCGTGCCATGGCGAGGCGGGAATGAAGTCCGGCGCCGGGAAGAGCATTTCGATCGACCCGGCCAAACACGCCGCCAGCGCCCATGGGGTTCTTGGCTGCAAAGACTGCCACACCGACATCAAAGAGTTCCCGCACCCCAAGAAAATCGTCAAAGTGCACTGCGCCACCTGCCATGCGGACGAAGCCAAGGCGTTCCCCTCCAGCGTCCACTCGATCCTTGGCGAATCCGCGTGTGCGTCGTGTCACGGCAGCGTGCATGAACTCACCACGGCGGAAAGTCTGACTCCGGGAAAGTGCACGGAGTGTCATGCGCAGGAAGTGAAGGAGCTCAAATCCAGCATTCACGGGCAGGCCGCGAAAAACGGCGACCCCGACGCGCCCAAATGCGAGTCCTGCCACGGTTCCATCCACGCCGTGAAAGCCTCCAGCGAAGCGGGTTCGACGGTTGCTCCCAAGAACCTGCCCGATACGTGCGCAAAATGCCATAGCGACACTGGTTTTTTGTCGCGTCACAAAATTCCGGTGGTGCATCCGGTGGCTTCCTATAAAGCCAGCGTTCACGGGCGCGCGGTCGCGCGGGGCGAACAAGGGGCAACTTGCTCCAGTTGCCATGGCAGCCATGACATTTATCCCGCGATCGACCCGCAATCCAGGGTCAATCACTGGAAAGTGGCGGATACATGTGCGCAATGCCACCGGGAAATTGCCCGGGAGTTCGACGAGAGTGTGCATGGGCAGGCAGTCAAGACCGGTGTGCGGGATGCGCCGGTTTGCGTCGATTGCCATGGCGAGCACTTGATCATGGACCCGAAGAGCGCGGGCTCGCCCTTAAACGCCGAGAATGTTTCCGCCCAGACCTGCGGGCGTTGTCATGGCGATCCGCGCCTGGCCCTGCGCAACGATCTGCCCGCGGATCGTCTGCCTTCCTACGCCGAGAGCTATCACGGACTGGCCATCAAAGAAGGTAGAGTGACGGCGGCGAATTGCGCTTCGTGCCATGGCGTGCATTCCATTCTTCGTTCGAGCGACCCGCGCTCGACCGTGAATGCCGCCAATCTCCGGAAAACGTGCGGGGTGTGTCACAAAGGCGTGGTCGAAGCCAAATTCACCATCGGGCGCGTCCATGTGGCGACCGAAGCCGGTGAGAATCATCCGGTCGTGAAGTGGATTCGCTGGACCTACTGGGTGCTGATCCCGGCGACGCTGGGCTTCATGCTGCTGCACAACCTGGTGGATTTTCTGGCGAAGCTAGTGCGGCGGAAGCCGCGGAGGGAATCGGGCGAGGTGGTGCTGCGGATGAACTTGGGGTTCCGCATTGCGCACTGGGGCATCATGGTCAGCTTCCCCACGCTGGTGTTCACAGGATTTGCGCTGAAGTATCCGGAGAGTTGGTGGTCGAAGCCGCTGCTGCTGTGGGAGTCGGGCGTCGGCGTGCGCGGCGGACTGCACCGCACTGCAGCCATCGTCATGATCCTGGCTACCTTGTACCACTTCGTGCATCTGGCGCTGAAGAAGCGTGACCGCTCGTTCCTGTGGGCCATGATCCCGACCCTCAA
>JBAVVP010000083.1:0-7949 GCA_049697355.1 Terriglobales bacterium | reverse complement strand
GACCGGCGAAAACCTGCAACCGCCTGACAGTCTTTCGGAAGCCGGTCCAGCAGCAGCCTAGAACTAAGAACTCACGTCCCTGATGTGAGTCGCGATGTACCACTGATTGCCGAACGCATCCTTCACGCCGCCGCTGCGATCACCATAAGGCTGGTCGGCGGGTTCGGAGATTGAAGTCGCTCCGGCCGCCAGGGCACGCCGGTAGACCGCGTCACAGTCGGGCACGTAAAGGTAGAACATCGTGGGCATTGGCGGATATTGACCGTGTGCCTCGCCCATCTCCACCACCGAGCTTCCGACGCGGACTTGGGCATGGTACACAACGCCGTCGGGCGATGCGTACTTTGCAATCTCCCGTCCGCCGAATGCTCGCTTGAGGAAGCTGATGACCGGCTCGGCTCGCAGCGGATGCATGTACACATTGACGTCGTTGAGGCCTTTGGGAACGTAACTCTCACCTTTGTGGGTGGCAATGTACCAGTAGTTCCCTGCCGGGTCCTTCACGCTGGCCGAGCGCTCACCGTACTCCTGGTCCTGTGGCTCGCCAATTGACGATGCTCCTGCAGCCAGCGCTTTCTGATAAACCAAATCGGCATCTTCCACGTAAATGTGAAGCGCGTGCGTATTCGGCGTCGAGCGGAACTCACGCCCGGGAATGCCGCCGCCCATCATCAGCATGGAATCGCCGATTCGAGCCTCGGCGTGCATTCCGCCCGCCGATCCCACCGTGCGGAATGTCTCTTCGGCACCGAAGGCCTGCTTGGCAAACTCCAGCAGTGCCGGTCCGTCTCGCGCCACGAGGTACGGAGTCACCGTGCGATAGCCCTTGGGAACCGGGTCGACCACAGGCTTCTTGGCCGCTCCTTCCTGCTGCATGGCCTCGAACCGGCGATGCATCTCTTCCATCGACATCTCCTCTTTGACCGTGTAAACCCTCCAAGCGTATCCGAAGGGATCGACGAATCCGCTGTCGCGACGGCCATAGAACTGGTCCTGCGGCGGGCTGGTCATCTTAAGCCCGGCGGCCACGGCGTGCTCGGCGAACGCATCTACGTCTTCGACCTCGAGCGCGATGCTGATCGGCGACTGCCCCAGCGTTTCCGCACTGAAGCGGCCGCCCTCCGGCCACTCTTCCGCTAGCTTGATAGTTGAGGTCCCGATCATGATCTCGGCGTGAGCGACACTCTCCCCGATCTGGAAACGCATGGTTACTCTGGCCCCCAGAGCTTTCTCGTAGAACTCAAGCGCTTTGGCCACATCGTTGAAGGTTAGTATTGGCGCCGCTACCGTGCGGACGGCGGCTGCGGGTTCAGCTACGGTGGTCATGGATTTCCTCCTTCTCAATTCTGCTTTCAGACGTGCTTTGAAATCCGGTCGCGGCAGGCTACGCAACTCGGCGGCGATGCGCGCCAGGGCAGAGACCTCCGCATGCGCCTGCGGCAGCTGCGCCCGAGGATTCTCCAGGATCCCCTGCACCACCTCATCGAGTTGTTCGACCAGACTGCGTTTAGCCATTCTTTACCCCAGTCGTCTTGCTTTCCTTTCTGCTCTTCTCCTTCGTGTTTCTCGGTGTGGTTCGCGTTTTACCCGTTCCCGATTCGAGCCGCAGTCTCAAGTTCTCCAGGCCGCGGAACTGCAACTGCTTCACCGCTCCCTCGCTCTTTCCTAACTGCCGCGCAGCTTCACGAATGGTTTTCTCCTCCGCGAAACGCATGACCACGACTTTTCTTTGATCGTCAGGAAGCTCGTTCACCAGCCTGAACAGTCGCGCCAGGTCTTGCGCCTGTTCCAGTCGCGGTCTCGTAGCGATCTCCGGCTGGTCGTCAAAACTCAACTCTCGTACGCTGCGTTTCGCCTGATCGGTGATTGCATTCGCGGCAATTTTGAGCAGCCACGCTCCGAATGGAACTCCCCGCCATTCGAAGCGATGCAAATTGGCCAATGCCTTGTGAAAGACTTCGGCCGTCAGATCTTCGGCCACATCGCGATGTCCGACCCGCCGGGTAACGAACGCGTACACGAGTTCGAAGTGAAGTTCATAGAGATCGCCGAAGCGCGCCGGGTCTTTTTGGGTAGCTTCCACCAGCAGGCGTTCATCCGCCTGCGCCTCGCGCCCTGTCGATGCCGGTACTTTGACGCCCATCGGTCCTCTAATTCTATAAACTGGCAGGCTCAATAAAGGTTACGGGAAGAAAAAGAATATCGTTACCTGCGGGCGTGTGGCCGTTAGCCAACGCCGGTCAGTGGAAATCGTGAGATCGAACATCGACTTTGCCGATCTTCAATAGACGCACCACATCTGCCTTCACCGAGACCACATTCTCCTGGTTTTGCAGCTTGCCCTCGATCAACAGGAATTTGCCGTAGGTGACCACGCGGCGGTACTGCTCGTAGACGTCGGGAGTAATGATTGCGTTGGAGATTCCCGTCTCATCTTCCAGGCTCAAAAACACGAATCCCTTCGCGGTTCCCGGCCTCTGCCGGGCGATCACGCATCCTGCGATCCGAGTCTTTCGTCCATCTTGGAACTTGTCGAGATCGCGCGCATACACGATGCCCATGCGGGATAGCGCATTCCGGTGATAGGCCATGGGATGCGGCCCGGTGGTAACGCCGGTGCCGTGGAAATCAGCCGCCAGCCGTTCTTGCACGGTCATTCGCGCGAGTGGCGAGTCTTCATTTTGTTCGGGCAATGTCTGTAATAGCGGCCCCGTGGGACGGCCGGCGTATTCCACTTGCCAGAGCGCATCGCGGCGATGGATGTTTTCTCCCAGCGAATTCAACGCGCCGATCTTGGCCAGCATGGTGAGATCGTTCTTGCGCAATTCGGGCACGCGCAACACGAGATCCTGGATGGAATCGAATGGGCGAAGTCGGCGTGCGTGGACCAAAGCCTCTCCTACTTCTTTTCGCGTTCCTCGCGCGTAGAGCAATCCGAGCCGGAGCGCGAAACGTTCGGCCCCGCTGCCGCTCTCCAGCGTGCAGAACCAATCGGAGCGCTGTACGTCGATCGGCTTTACTCTCAGTCCATGACGCTGCGCGTCTTTCACCAGCGTCGAAGGATTGTAAAAACCCATGGGCTGGTTGTTCAGCAGCGCCGCCGTGAACGCCGCCAAATAGTGGCACTTGAGATAAGCACTGGCATACGCAATTAACGCGAAGCTGGCCGCGTGCGATTCAGGAAATCCATACAACGCGAAGGACGCGATCGACTGAATAATCTGCTCTTGCGCGTCGGAGCGAATACCGTTGGCCGTCATGCCCAAACGCAGCTTGATCTCCAGCTCTCGCATTCGAGCCTGCGAACGGCGCATGCCCATGGCTCGCCGCAGTTCTTCCGCTTCTCCGCCACTGAAGTTGGCGACGATCATCGACATGCGAATCAACTGTTCCTGAAACAGCGGCACTCCGAGCGTTCGTTTCAGCACCGGCTCCAGCAGCGGATGCGCATACGTCACCGCTTCTTTCCCCTGCCGCCGCTTCATATAAGGGTTCATCATCTTGCCCACGATCGGCCCTGGACGGATGATGGCCACCTGCACCACCAGGTCGTAAAAACGCACCGGGCGATTGCGCGGCAACGCCGACATCTGCGCGCGGCTTTCGACCTGGAACATCCCCACGGTGTCGGCCCGTTGCAGCGCGCGATAAACCTCCGGATCGTCTTGCGGAAGTTCAGCGAGATCCAGCGGCTCTTGGTAATGTCTGGGGACCAGATCGAGGCAATCTTCGAGCACGGCCATCATCCCCAGCCCGAGCAGATCGACCTTGATGATCTTCATATCGGCGCAGTCTTCCTTATCCCACTGAATGACTGTGCGCCCCGGCATGGAAGCCGGTTCGATAGGAACGACCGCATTGAGTTGTCCCGCACAAATCACCATGCCGCCGGAGTGTTGCCCGAGGTGGCGGGGAATATCCTGCATGCGCTCGCAGATCTCCAGATACTTGGCGATACGGCGGTGCTGGATGTCGAAACCCGCGGTGCGGAAACTGGCGTCCAAGGTATCCGTTGGGCCTTTCCATTCCCATGCGCCCACCAGCTTGGTGAGGCGGCCCAACGTCTCCGCGTCGAAGCCGAGCGCCTTGCCCGCCTCGCGCGCGGCGGACCTTCCTCGATAAGTAATGACATTGGCGGTCATGGCCGCGCCCAGTTCGCCATAGCGCTGGTATACGTATTGAATCGCGCGTTCACGGCGGTCGCCGCTCGGCAGATCGAGATCGATATCCGGCCACTCGCCACGTTCAGCCGAGAGGAAGCGTTCAAAGAGCAACTCCATGCCGACCGGATCGATCGCCGTGATCCCGAGCGCATAGCACACCACGCTGTTCGCCGCCGATCCGCGGCCTTGCACGAGAATGCCCTCGCGGCGGCAGAACTGCACGATGTCCCAAACAATCAGGAAATAACCCGCGAGTTCCAGTTGACCGATCAGCGCCAGTTCGCGACGAGCTTGCTGCCGGGCCTTTTCGAAGAGTTTCGAATCGCGCTTCGGCAGATACCGTTCGCGCACACCTTCTTCCACGCGCTTTTCCAGAAACGCTTGCATGGTACCGCCATCGGGCACGGGATAGCTGGGGAAGCGGTATCCCAAATCGCTCATCTTGTAGGTCAGGCGTGCGGAAAGCTCCGTTGTGTTAGTAACTGCCTCGGGAAGATCGCGGAACAACTCCTGCATCTCACGGGGAGAGCGCAGGTGGCGTTCGGCATTCAGAGAGAGCAAACGGCCTGCGGTGTCGAGCGTCGAGTGGTGGCGGATGCTGGTTAGCACGTCCATGACTTCACGCTCATAGACCTTGGCGTAGTTGACGCCATTGGTAGCAACGAGTGGCAACTGCAAAGCCCGCGCAATTTGGACCGCTGCCTGGTTGCGGTGTTCCTCCGTGCGGTCGAAGTGGCGCTGCAATTCGACATAAACATTTTGCGGGCCGAACAGGTTCACGAGCCTCTCGACTTCACGCCGAGCCTCGTCGAATCCGCCGCGTGCCAGGGCTGCCGCCAGTGGGCCTTCGTCGCCACCGGTCAGGCAGATCAAACCTTCGGAGTGTTCTTCGATGTCGGCAAGGGTTGCAGCGCCTTCAGCCTTCATGCCCTCCCGCAACTTGTAACCAGTGATCAAGCGGCAGAGATTCTGATATCCCATGGCTGACTCGACGAGCACCGGAAAGCGCACGGGCTCAACCGGCACGCGATGGGGCACCCACTCGGGGGGACGCACCCGCTCCCCGGCATCGCGGACGGCGATTTCGGCTCCAATGTGTGCGCGTGTACCCGCCTTTTCCGCCGTGATGTGAAAGCGCGGCGCTCCGTAGAGGCCGTTGCGGTCGAGCAGCGCCATCGCGGGCATCTGAAGTTCGGCGCAGCGCGCCATCAGCATTTCCGGCAGAGAAGCACCCTCCAGAAAACTGAAAGCTGAGCGGGCATGGAGTTCCACATACATCGCGTGATCTCAGTCGTAGATGCCGATCAGGTACCAGCAGTTCGAGGCCGGATCGCGAGCGACACGGCAGCATTTCTTATCCTGCCCGCCAAGCGCGACGTCCCACTCTTCGCGAGACCAATCCGGATAGGTCCACCATGCCCCACTGGCCTTCCATGGGCCCGAGTCTTTCCGCACGACAAACTTTTGACCTTCCAGAAAAAAGGCGGCTAAGCGCGCAATACTCATTTCCACGCGAATCGCGCGGGGCGGCCGCAAGATACGCAGTACCGATGGACAAGGTTGAGTAGCAGAGGTCGGCGAAGTGTGATTCGTGCCGGGAACGAAAGGCGCCATTCGGAATGCTTCCGGGCGATGGCTGTCCAGTAATTCTGCGGCGCCGACACGGTCCTCCCCGACCAACTTGCGCAGCCGTGCCAGCAGGATTTCCAATCGTCCAGCCTCTGGTGTTTGTGGCGTGAACAATCCGTGCTGCACGGTCTGCGAGCGCGCCGGTTGGGCCACCAGATGCAGAGCGATCACTGCGGCTTCCGGCGGATGCAGTTCCAGATCCAGTTGGGCCAACTTCAGCAGTGTCTGATAGCTCCATTCCGGCAGCGCGGGGCGGACGATGCGCCGGTGTTCTCTCGGTGCATCTCTGCATATTGGGCCATCCAGTACGAGTTTCGTCTCCACCTGCGCAATCGCCAGAGCGTGTGCCGCGGCGCGTCTGACAATCTGCTCGAGCATTCTGCTGATCAAAAACAGAAGTGGCTCGAGCAAATCCACCGGATGCTCCAGTTCCGTGCTTTCGCTGAGAACGGCATCTGCCGCCGGCTCAACCGGAGTTAGTAAGTGATCGTAGTCGCCGCGCGAGAGAGCTTGCAGCCGGCGCCCTACCTCCCCAACCCGTGCAATGAGCGCCTTCTGCGGCAAGCCCGCCAGTTGGCCCAGCGTCCGAATTCCCCAGGAAGCGAATGTTTCCCGCTGTTCGGATTCGAGTTCCAGCACGGTGAGCGAAAGCGGGGCCAGGACGTCGGCCTCGTAGCCCGTGGGAACGATCGTGATTCCAGGAAAGCCGCGTGCCGCCACCACCGCGGCATAAACATTGCTGGACGTGGCGGCGCTGGCTTCAAATCCCGCAGCCTCAGCGGTTCGTCGCAACGCCATGGCAATCTGCTTCGGTGTTCCGAAGAGCCGTTCGCAGGCAGCAATGTCCAGGACGAGGGTGGCAGCGGAAACACTATCCGCCGGAGATGCCAACACCTCGATCCGGGGCGAGAACCGCTCCGCACACTGCATCAGGACGTGAAAAGCCGAATCTTCCTGAGCTCTCACTCTTGAGCGCAGTGAAATGCCGTCGAAGGATTTTGCCTGCACCCGGCTCATTTCCAACCGAAGCCCGAGCCTGCGGGCTGGGCCGTTCAGCGAAAAAACGGTTTCGAGCGGTGGGTCGCCATCAAGAATCGCCACGGCATGTCCGCGCAGTTCAGGATGAACTCGCACCTCTGCCTGCACCGGAAAATCGCGCACATGCAGACAGAGATACAACGATGCAGACATGGCTCATCGCGTCCATAGGGTCGTACTGTTCCAGGAAGTTTCGGCAGCGGACACTGGTTTCTTCTTACAGGGATGAAACGACTCCAGCGCGCTTCCACGTTTGCGGTCGGCACCGATCTGGTAGCGGAACCCCGTCAAAAGCGGCAAGCCGATCGAAGCTTCATTGGCGTATTGCCATCGTTCATCCGCTTCCAGGCAACGTAGAACCACCGAAGCGCAACTGCTGGCACAGGCCGCTTGCGTCACGAGTAGAAGAATGGCTTGCGATTTCTCCGCTTGCAGCCGAAAGCGATACCACGACGCCAAAGGCACACGACGCACCTGTTCGGGGCCGACATCGCCCATGTCGATCACGATCGCGCGAAAGCCTCCTGTGTTGAGCAACAGGTCCGTTGCTCGCAGACCTTGGTCCAGACGATCCCAGACCGCTTTCGCTGTCGAATGGCGCCGGGACTTATGGAATGGCCGGAGCCTGGGGTCGGATGATCTCTCCGTTACGCTTTTCTTCTGCTGTATCACAGGTTCTGTGAACTCCACATTTTGACAATCCATCCCTTGTCGATCCATCGGGGACTGGGCAACCCGTCTCCCGCGAACGGATTCGGCACAGCGAGGCGAATAATCAAACAGAGGAATTTCAGCGTTCTCAGGATTGTCCTTCGGCTGAAACAATTCTTCTACGGCGTGCTCGATGCCGAGCATTTCCGTACGCGGATGCGAACCTCCGCGGCCATACTTCTCGTCTTGCATGGAGCGCGTTCTCACTTCCAGAGGACGCTTGTCAGTGTCGGGCAGACGCGGTACTTCCTCCGATCCTCCTGCACGCACCCAGAGCAGGCGGCCAAGATCGACTCCCATCGCGGCGGCGGAGAATGGATCCAAGGCATCCGAAACGTCCACGTAGGCCGCAGCCGCCCCCTGACCGGTGATGCCGGCGAGAACGGAAAGCGCGAGGGTGCTTCTGCC
>JBAVVP010000082.1:0-3236 GCA_049697355.1 Terriglobales bacterium | reverse complement strand
GGCAAGAGTAGAACCGCCGGAAAGGACGGAGATCAATTCCCGGAACAGTACTGCTGTCTGCTCCAGCGCCAATGCGGGATGTATCGCCGCCTGCTCCCCAAGCTCGCGGTAGGATTCAAGCAAGGTCTCCGGTCGCAACCCTACAAATGGGTTCGGCCCGAGCATACTTTCAGTCGCCTGTTCGACAATATCTGCCTGGGCCGGCGAGACTTGCGGTTTCGTTTGGCCCTTCGGCATCTCGGTTGTCATCTCGTCCTCCGCAACCAGCTGTCAATCGGCGTGCTGCTTTCGATGGACTTATCTGCTTTGTGCTGAATGCGGGCGCCGCCGATCGGTGTCTTCAATAGTGAGCGGTTCACTTCAAGAGGCGAGCCGCTTTTGATGATGTCAGGGCGCAGCGGCAATGTGCTTCAACGCAGACGCATCCTCTGTGAGAAAACTCCGGACTAGTTGCGCCATCTCAGCCGCGCGGGTTGCTATGAACAGGTGGCCATCATCGACAACGTGCAACTGAGCGTTTCGGATCAGCAAAGTCATTAGCCTGGCATTGACCCAGGGCATGAGAGGGTCGTCTGTGCCAGCGAGTACGAGCGTGGGTTGCCGCAGCCAGAGTAGCCACCAAAGGCTGGTCCAACCCCATGCGGCCAGCATCTGGTACAGGTAGCCGCGACCCTTGGGCGATCGTAATTGACCGGCATGTGCGGCAAGGAGGTCCGGCCGGACTCGCATTGCGCCGCCGTAAAGTTCGGGACCAATTTTGGACAGATAGTCCGGATCGCCCAAGCGGCGAGGGCTGACCATCTTTAACATGGATCGGAACCGTCCCGGAACCATCAGCGCGCCTTGCGATGTGGCAGCAAGAACGAGTTTACGGCACCGTCGGCGATACTGGAACGCGAATTGCTGCGCCAGCGCTCCGCCCCAGGAAACGCCGAATACGTCGAATTCCCCTTCATATCCTAGTTTCGTCATCAATTGATCGGCCAGGCGCGCCATGTTGAACAACCGATATGGCAGCAGCGGTTCAGATGACGCGCCAACCCCGGGAATGTCGAAGACGACGGTCTCTATATCACCGAGCGATTCAATGAACGGTTGCAGAAGTTCGAGATTGCTGCCGATGCCATTGAACAGCAGAAGGGGCGTGCCGCGGCCTGTGCGCCGTACAGAGACCCGGATGGAATGACCGAAAATTTCGATCTGACGCACTTCACTGATGATAGTCATGTTAGCTTGTCCTGTGTCCCTTCTAAAGGGCTTTCAAACTCACGTGGATAGGCGTGCCAGCGGCTAATTGAAAAATCGATCGAGTGTTGAACTCGTTCGGCTGGCGCTGCAAAGGCTGACGAGAGCCGCGATTTGACGGCGGCTTGAGAAGGGCGGCGTGGCCGGAACAATCGTTGCCGGATTTCCTTTGGACCGTTCTGCAGATTGGCAGCGACAGATTCGCCGGCACCACTCCCGTCAAGGTAGATCGCCGTACCTCTCTCGAAGGAGTTTCTTGTCTAGCTTTCCGACGCTTGTCTTTTCGAGCTGAGCAACAAAAAGTATGCGTTCGGGAATCGCGAACTTCGAGATGCCTCCAGAATTGACGAATCCCGCCAAGTGGCGGCGAATCGTTTCGGCGTCCGCCACCTGGTCCGCCTTGAGCGCGACGATCGCCAATGGGCGCTCACCCCACTTGTCATCCCTGACGCCGATGACTGCAGTCTCCGCCACCGCGGGATGAAGCATGACCGGATCCTCGATCTCGATCGACGACACCCATTCACCGCCGGTCTTGATGACATCTTTCAAGCGATCGGTGATCTGCAGGTAGCCGTCGCTGTCGATCACCCCAACGTCGTTGGTGTGCAGGTAGCCGTCGGCCCAGAGCGATTCCGAAGCTTCCTCGTTTTTGAAGTACCCCTGGGTTGCCCAAGGCGCGCGAACGACAATTTCACCCGCGGTTTTGCCGTCATGAGCAACGTCGGACATCTCCGCATCCACGATACGGAGGTCGACCAAAGGTATCGGCAGTCCGGCCCTCGTCCGCAGATCCAGTTCGCGTTCAGGGGCACCTTCCAGTGCCGTCTTAACCTGCGCAATGGCCATGACCGGGCCGGTTTCGGACATGCCATAGCCGACGAAGACATCGATTCCGCGCCTGAGCGCTTCCTGCGCCAAGCTCCGCGGCAACGCGGATCCGCCTACGATGAGCTTCCAGCCGCGCAGATCGGTCTTGTCCGCGTCGGGATGGGTGAGCAGCATATTAACAATGGTCGGCACCCCGTGCGAGAGAGTCACCTTTTCCTGGCGGATCAGTTCGAGCAGCGTCTCGGGTGCGTACCGGCCGGGATACACTTGCTTGAGGCCCAGCAGCGTTGCGACGAACGGAAGCCCCCAGGCGTGCACGTGGAACATCGGCGTGATCGGCATGTACACGTCGTCACGGTGAATGCGTCCCTGCGACTTGGGGCTCGATAGGGCTAGTGCTGTGCTCAAGGTATGCAGCACGAGTTGGCGATGGCTGAAATAGACCCCCTTCGGGAGGCCGGTGGTCCCGGTCGTATAGAAGGTCGTGGCGCGGGTGTTCTCGTCGAAGTCGGCAAACACGAAATCCGGCGAGCCGGCAGCGAGCATAGCCTCGTAAGTATCAGCAAATCCGGGTGGTACCGGGATCTCGCCGGTGTCGTCGATCAGGACAAAGCGATCAACGCTTTCGAGCCGTTCCTTGATCTGCTCAAGCACGGGAAGGAACTCGGCGTTGATAAGCAAAGCACTGGCACCGGAATGGTTCAGGGTGTATGCGATTTGCTCAGGGACCAGCCGCACATTCACGGTCATCAGCACCGTTCCCATCATTGGGACGGCAAAATAGCTCTCAAGATAGCGATGGCTGTCCCAGTCCATCATTGCCACCGTGTCGCCGTGTTCAATACCCAGCGCGTTCAAACCGCGGGCAAGCTGGCCGATCCGGTGACGCAAAGTCCAATAGTCATAACGCTTCTGGTTGCGGTAGACGATCTCCTGTTCTGGGTTCACTGCCAACGGCGTATGCAGCAGTTGCTTGATCAAGAGCGGATAGGGATAGGCCGACCGCGTACGGTCAATTAAATTTGCAGGCATATTGTGCATCCTGAGATCGAGCGAGACGGCCAATTTTAGTTGCGTCCTTGGACATGGAAGAGTGTCCAGACAACAAGGCTAGCTACGACGGTTCGCCGATGCAGCCTCGACCTCGGGTGGTGATGGGT
>JBAVVP010000081.1:0-9526 GCA_049697355.1 Terriglobales bacterium | reverse complement strand
CAGCGTACCGCATTTGTTGCAGAAGAAAGTCCCAGCCAAAGTTTCGTTCATGGACGGGCACTATAAAGCTGGATTGGCTTCTTGTCAAAAGATAAACAAGACGCAGAACGTGGCCGCGGAAACAAGGCCGCTCATGGGGCGCGCACCACGTCACGCAAAGTCAGCTCCAAACCGCCGAACTCCGGATGGTCGTTCATGCCGAGCGAATAGGCGATATCCAAGTGGTCTCCGGCCAGTAACTGCAAACGGTCGCAGGATTCTTTTAGGCCCCAGCCCATCGCCTTGAACGCAATGTTGTTGCGCCAGGAAGACGGAGCTTGTGTGGTAGCGGGGCTTTGCCCCGCTTGGACGGGCGAGTCGCCCGTCCCCACACTGGCCGTCCCCACACTGGCCGTCCCCACACTGGCCGGTGCCACGCGCAGCCGCACATGCTTGTCCTTCACTGCCTGCGGAGGCGCCATGAGCCGCACCTCGCGCGCGGCGAAAACCGGCTCGCGATTCTCCATCCCGAAAGGTTCCAGCAAAACGAGCGCCTGGTGAAGTTCGGGCGTGACTTCTCCGAGCGGCAGCTCGCGATCGAACTCGAGCTGCGGTTCAAAATCGGCGGGAGTGAGCCGGGCGCGCGCGTAGCCATCCAGATGCTCGCGCAGTTTCTCGACGTTCGAGCTGGGCAGCGCAAAGCCAACCGCGTGCGCGTGGCCGCCGTAGCGGGAAAACAACTCGGGGCACGATTCGATCGCATGCAGCAGATGGAACGTCGGAATCGATCGTCCCGAGCCGTAGGCTTCGTCGCCTTCGCGCGAGATGACCAGCGTTGGCCGCCCGTGACGTTCCACCACCCGTGACGCCGTGATGCCAATCACGCCGCGATGCCAGCCTTCGCCATCGAGCACCACGCAATACGCTTCGCGCAACGCGGGCTCTTCCACCAGACGGCGCTCGATGCTGTCCATGATGCGCCGCTCTTCTTCCTGACGCTCGGCATTCAACTGGTCGAGCCTTCCGGCAATCTGCCGGGCACGCCCCACGTCTTTCTCGTTGAAGAGTTCCACCACGTCGCGGGCCGCGTCCATGCGTCCTGCGGCGTTCAGGCGGGGCGCGACGCGGAAGGCGACTTCGGTCGCGGTCAGCGCGCGCCCGTCGCCGAGTTTGGCGACTTCCAGCAGCGCTTTCAGCCCGACGTTCACCGGACGGCGCAGTCCCTGCAATCCCAGCTTCGCGAACACGCGATTCTCGCCCAGCAACGGAACAGCATCAGCGATGGTGGCGATGGCCACAACTTTCATGAACGACATCAGCAGGCGCGACTGATCTTTTGCATCCAGCCGCCGCTGCATCAGTCCCTGTGCCAGCTTGAAAGCCACGCCGGCGCCGCACAAATGCTTGCAGGGATAATCGCAACCTTCTTGATTTGGATTCACAACGGCCAGCGCCTGCGGGACGCCGTCGGTGCCGGGCAAGTGGTGGTCGGTGACGATCAGGTCGATTCCAATGCGCCGCACAGTTTCAGCCGCGGCGAAGGCGCGAATGCCGGTGTCGACGCTGATGATGAGCCGCACGCCGTCAGCCGCCGCACGTTCAATCACTTCGTCGCGCATGCCATAGCCTTCGCGGATGCGATGCGGCACGTGAAACTCAGCCGCTCCCCCGCACAGCTCAATGGCTGTCTTCAGAATGACGATTGCCGTGGTGCCGTCCACGTCGTAGTCGCCGTAAATCAGAACTTTCTCTTTGCGCTCCAACGCCGATTCCAGCCGATCAAGAGCGGCTCTCATGCCGCTCATCCGCAGCGGGTCGTGGAGATCGGCAAGCGCAGGCGACAGAAAAAGAGCAGCCGCCTCCGGTTCGTCGATCCCACGCCCGACCAGGAGATCGGCAAGCACGGGCAAGGAAGAAGGAGAAACTTTCAGGTTGGAATCATGCAGTGCCGCTGCCAGGATGCTAGCTTTCGGAGAATTCAGCGGATTGGCGATCCATCGCATCTTTCAGGTGTCAGGTCTTAGGTCTTAGGTCTTAGGTCTTAGGAAAACCGCGCAATGGGCCGTGCAAGGGTTTCTGAGCCTAAGACCTGAGACCTAAGACCTGAGACCTGAGACCTGCTTTACCGCTCGTCGTCCTGGTCCGGCTCGTCGATCATGAATCCGCCGGCATCGTCGGTCAGTTCGCGCAGGTGCTGATAATGTTCGTACCATTCGGTGCCCGCTTCATAGACGAAGACGCATCCCTGGTACGCCCATCCGAGCTGCACAAATCCGGTTTTGCCGATGTAGGCCCGCAGCCAGCGGCTTTCTTCCAGATCTTCTTCGCTGGTGTAATCGCCATCGGCGAGGCGCTGGGCCAAACGGTCGAACTCTGCGCGATCGAGAGCCCAGAAATGCATGGTCAGGAAAGGCGCGCCCGTGGACTTGGCGAGTTCGACAAAGTCCTTCCATCCATCCGGGTTCTGCGCCGAGTCCCACAACACGCTGGGAATTTCTTCGCACTCGACATAGCCAAAGAAACGGCGCATGCCCAGACCCTCGATGAAGGCCGTCATATCGTCTTTCATGCCCGTCAGGTCGTCCGGATGGGGAGACATGTTCTGCCATCATTGTAAGACTTACGCCAGTCAGCCGCCACTGCCGTGCCGACGGCGGTCGTTGGTCGCCAGTCGTTGGTCGTTGGCAAACCCTTCTGTCGAAATGTCGTTTTCGGCCTGGCGATACGAGTTGAGGCGCAGGCGAGCTACTAACAACCAGCGACCAACGACTCGCTCGCTTGTGTTAAACTTTTTATTCACACAACAGCGCATAATCATGCTCTTTTCGAAAGAATATGTGGGCTATCTGGCCCGCGAAGTTTCCAAAAAACTGGTGGCGAGCGGTCTCATTGAGACCAAGGCGATGCCTGCTCTGAATGAGAAAGTGCATGCCGCACTGCTCGAAGAACTGGCTCTCGAAGACCGCATTAACGACGAGGTGCGCGTCATCCTCGAGGCGTATTCGGACGAAATGCAGAAGAGCGGCGCCAACTACCAGGAAATGTTTCGCAAAGTGAAGACTGAGCTGGTGAAGAAGTACAAAGCTGTTCTGTAACGTTGGAACTGTGAGGACGCTCCTGCCGTGCGATTGAGCCGCGACAAAGTCAACCAACTTGCCCACGCTGTCACCGACGCCGTCGCCGGACTGGATGAGGTCGAGTTCATCGAGGACCGCAACACTATCCGCCTTGAAGTCCGCAAGATTCTTGAAGAGCTGCTCATGCAGGAAGCCCGCATCGACCAGGCCGCTCGCCAGAAGATCGAAAGCCAGCGCCGCACCATCATCGAGGGTTCGGAAGAATGGTCGATCCTCTACCGCAAGTATTACAACGATGAAGTGAAGAAACTTGGGGTGTAGGCGCGGTTGAAATTCTCCATTTTTCGTTCTTTTCAGTTTTCCATCGCGCGGGGATAGAAGTGGTTTCACAAATACCTTTCAACCCCGAATGCACATCCCTCAGGGGCTAAAGCCCACGTGTTTATTGGCTCTGGGCGGCACGGCTGAAGCGGTGCCCTACCCAAAACCATTTGTGAAACGAGCTCTAGAACAAATTCTTCTCCGCCGGGTTACAATCCCAACTCAACGACGGTCCTCATGTCCTGTGAACGATCCGATGCTCCAGGCGCTGAGGGAGATCATGTTCCATCGACGTTCCATCCTCATCATTATCTTTGCGCTGCTCTTCCTATCACCTTTTGGGTTGGGCTCCAAGAAGGGGAAAAAAGATGAACCTGTCCTCCATCCCGTGGGCTTCAGCTTGCGCCAGTTCTCCGCGCCGGAAGACTACAACTGGCGCGGCTCTGACGATCACACGCTGAACGGCATTGTCTGGTATCCCACAGGAGACAGTGCGGGGCAAAAAGAGCAATACATTGGTCCGCCCGATGCGCCGCTGTTTTATGCCGGCCGCGCCGCCAAGGATGCTACGCTGGCCCCCGCGTTCAGCAAGTTTCCACTGATTGCGCTTTCCCACGGCACGGGCGGCAGCGCCATGCAGATGGGATGGCTTGGCACCTATCTCGCCGCGCGCGGCTACATCGTCGTCGCCGTGAATCATCCCGGTAACAACGCTTTGACCGGCTACACAACTGAAGGTTTTGTCGAAGGCTGGGAGCGGGCGAAAGACATCAGCACCGTGATCAGCGACCTGCTAGCGGACCAGCGTTTCGGCTCTAAGATCGATCCTGATCGTATTGGCGCGGGCGGTTTTTCCTATGGCGGCTACACCATGATGGAGCTCGCCGGCGCAAGGACTGACCTGAACCGGCTTCTGGCCTGGTGCGATGAGCAAAAGGGTGCTTGCAATCCTCCCGAAATGCCCGATTTGATGGAGAAGTTTAAAGCCCTCCGGGAGAAACCCGACGTGCAGCGGACACTGCAGCACGCCGGCGACTCCTATCGGGACACCCGCATCCGAGCCGTGTTCGCGATCGCTCCAGCCGTTGCTCGCGCGTTTACGACGGAAAATTTGCAGGAGATCACCACACCAGTGGAAATCGTCGCCGGCGCGGCAGATGTGATTGCTCCTCCCGCTGAGAATGCCCGTTTCTTCGCTTCGAATATCAAAACCGCAAAACTGACAATCCTGCCCGGCGGTGTCGGCCATTACACTTTCCTCGACGCTGGAACGGAAGCCGGGAAAAAGCAGCTCCCCCAATTTTTTGTGGATAGCCCCGGCGTCGATCGCGAAGCCGTGCACAAGCAGGTGGCCCAAATGGCTGCTGACTTCTTCGACAGAGAGCTCGCGCCGCCGGGAAGAAAGCGACGCTGAGCTTACTTCTCTGATTCGAACCTGGACATGCGCAGCACATCGTCCTGATCCTGCTTGTTGCGGCTGATTCCGACAGCGTTTAATTCACGCGCTACCGGTTGCACGACTTCCAGAATCTTGGCCAGTGTTTGACTTACCGCTTCTTTGTCGCTATTCTCCGCGCCGCGGCGCTCCATCAGGCTCTGCAAAAGAGTCTTTGGCCGCGGATAGACCACGATCTTGACGTCGTCGCCCTCGGGAACTCCCGCCGCTTTTTTCGCCAGTTGCAGCGCCGTGTTGTAACCGCCGAGTTCATCCACCAAGCCAAGGTTCTTCGCATCCTGGCCCGACCAGATCCGGCCCTTCGCGATCTCCAGCACTTTCTCCTTTGGCAGCTTGCGCCCATCGGCTACCTTGCCGGTGAAATCCACGTACACGCGGTCGAGCCACGCCTGGAACCGCGCCCACTCGGCGGGCGTGTAATCGTGCGTTCCGGTAAACATGGTGGCGTTCTGACCCTGATGAACCTCGTCCCACGAAAGCCCGACTTTGTCCCACAAGCCGCTGGTCAGCATCTTTCCGCCCAGCACTCCGATCGAGGCGGTGATGGTTCCGGGCTCGGCGACGATCTTGTCGGCCGCCATGGCCACAAAGTATCCGCCGGACCCGGCCAGATTTCCCATGGAAACAATCACCGGCTTGCCTGCTTGGCGAGCCCGCACAACTTCACGCCAGATCGCGTCGGAAGCAACATACGAGCCGCCGGGACTATCGACACGAAACAGAATCGCCTTTACGTCCTTATCTTCCGCCGCCGCTCGAATCGCACCCGCCACCGTATCCGATCCCATATTCTGGCTGCCTTGCACGGGATCGTAATCGCTCCTGCCACGGGTGACGTCGCCCACTCCGAATACCAGTGCAATGGTCTTCCCGCGATCGTGCGGACGCCCGGCGCGGTGCAGATATTTATCCAGGTAGAGCAACTCCGCTCCTTCGCCCGCCTGACTTTTCACTTTGCCGTAGACCTGATCGCGATACGCAACGTCATCGACCAGTTTGGCGTCGACCGCTTCTTTTCCGAGATACGGCCCTGCATCCACCAGCGACTGGAACTTCTCGGGCGCGATCTGGCGGGCTTGGCAGATGCCTTCCTTCATCTGATTGAACCAGGAAGTCATGATCGCGGTCGTCGCTTCTTTGTGCGGCGCCGTGTACTTGGTTTCGGTGAGCATGTTGTAGAAGTTCTTGTACTCGTAGCGGTGGTCGCCGTGAAAGGTAACGCCCAGCTTGGAGAGCGTCCCCTTGATGAATGGCGACTCCATCATGATGCCCGTCAGTCCGACGTCGCCCGAGGGCTGCAGATAGATGTGGTCAAATGCGGTCGCCAGGTAGTAGGCGCCGTTGCCCGGACCAAACTCACCGAACGTTTCCGCGTAGGCGACGGCAAATTTCTTGTGCGCGCGAAATCTCTGGACGGCGTCGCGAATCTCCTGGGTCTGCGCCATGCCCATCGGAGCCGCGCCGATTTTGGCAATCATGCCGACAACGCGATCGTCGCTTGCGCCGCGGTCAATCGCATCCACCACGTCGCGCAGCGTTTGTTTTTCGTTCAACAGCAATTGCGCCGACGGCGACTGCGGCGCATCTTCCATGAACGTCTGCTCGAAATTCGCTTCGAGAATCGTCTTGGATGGAACCTTTCCCTTCGTGCCGATTACGGCGACCAACACGATGACCATTCCGATCAGCCACAGGGCGCCTAAGATGGCGAGGAAACGCACGATTGCCTTGGACATGGGTTGCTCCTTTGGTAAGAAAGAGCAGTCTACCCAAGTGCAGGGCTTGGGCGCTATAGCGCGTATTTCTTCCGATTCTCTCTGAGTGTATTAACCAGTTAGTATGAGTACTGGTGGTTGGTCAAGGTTGGGTGATGTCCGGCGGGCAGTGGAAAACGAACATCGACGGTGCGGTGAGCGACGAGGACTGGAGCGCCCTGGTTCAACTTGCCCGGCGAGAACCCGCGAAGACCCTGCGTTATCTCACCAGCCGTCTTTATTCCGTCGATGCGCCCTTGAAATGGAAGGCAGTGCGGGCGCTGGCCGCGGTTGCCGGGGACCGCGAAGGGATGAGCGAGAATCGCATTCGCAGGCTACTGCAACGCTTCCTGTGGTTGCTCAGCGACGAGTCGGGGAATGTGCCCTACGGCGTCCCCGAAGCTTTCGGCGAAGTCCTGGTGGCCCGGCCCGAATTCCAAGCAGAATTCTTACCCTTGCTTTGCTCGCTGGCCTATGACCCTGAGCGCCTGCAAACCGGTCCCATCGAGCAGGGAGTTTTCTGGGCTTTGGGTCGAGTCGGACAGGCCGCCGCGGCTTGTTCCCCGGAAGCGGTCGAGGCTGTTGTCCGCGCCGCCCACCAGCATCCGGAAGCCGAAACCCGAAGCATCGCCAACTGGGCGCGCAGCCGCTTTTGACTGATACAACGCTTCGTGCCTATCCAATCGCAGAATAACTGTAAACAAATCGCGATGGCGGATGGGGTTCTGAGCGCTAACGCCCGTTAGCGTTTACGGACTAGAATCTGTTCCAGCGCCTCAGGAGGTGGCGTAATCTCTGATTACGAAACTGACCAAGGCGTGCTTCGTAAGTGATTGAACAGCGCCAATACGGACAGCGGCGACTGCTGAAGTGTTCAGTCCTCGCGTGGTTCATGAACGCGCGGTGCTCAGGCGTTATCTAGGTAAGCGGGTAGCCGGTAGAGATTCGTTCCTTGGCGCATACGCGATTCTTGGGCGACTCGCTCAGTTACCGCTGAAGCATAACGCCGCAAGCCCTGACCGGATAGTTGGTGGTACCCGAGACGGAGTTTCGGAGGGTCCAACCGCACGGGACTGGCTGGCTGCGGGGCAAAGTCGTGGGGGGCGACAGGCGTCGCCCCTCTTTTTCCCAACAGCCTTGGATTATGTTTTCCCGGTCAGTGGGGCTGTCAGTTCTCACTGAGCGTAATCGTTGTTAACGTCAGTCATGTTTCTCCACCCGGAGAACGGTGTCTAATCTTGCGACATGAGTTTTGCTGGTCTGAGTAGTTCAGATGCGTATTGGTCAATAGCCGACAAGAACACCATCACGTCAGCAGTGGGACAGACCTCTTCTTGTGATGGAATACGAATGTTAAGTTCAGATGCCCTATCGGCCAGTCCCATTGACCTTTCGGGGGCATTCGGACCCAACCGAATCAGTGTAAACGTGTAGAGAATCGAAAGGGCTCTAGCCAGCTCTGGGTCAATATGCAGTGTCATAGCCTCCTGCTCGATCAGATTTCTGTTCACCTCAAGGAAGGCTTTGCCATCTTCATTACTGGCTGACTCCAGGAGAATCCAATTCAATATCCCGCCGCATAGAAACTTGCTCTGATCTCCCCATGAGGGACGATACTTTTCAACCAACAACCTAAAAATGCCAAGGCGTAGCTTCCAGTCAACTTCGTCTGCCAGATATATGGGATTGTCGTGGGCCATCATTAACCTCAGACAGAGTCCGTGCGGGTGATCAACATCTTCCAACGGGTAAGTATAGCGCCGCTGGTTCTCAAACGCCGGATTACAACAACCGACTATCTCAAGGCGGTCTCTGTGCGATACGGAGACAGAGTTCAGCGGCATAACGACCTGTGCGGCCAATCACTGAACTGCGTTTGCGTTAGATGTAAATTCCTCTATAGTTTAGCGATACTTGTGCGACTATTTCCAATCCAGTCCAGGTACGACTTGTAATCGGGCAAATGGGGAAATAAAAGGCGGGTACGCACGACGCATACGTTCCTGTTAATTGCTGCAGGACTGGCCCTGACGGGAGTGCTCAGCGCCGTTCTTGAACGGTTGGGAATGCGGAATCACCCGCTACGGGCAAAGCTGCTGGCTGGCGTCTTGGTTCTCGCTAGCGCATACACCCACGCTTGGCTCCGACTGCTGCTCGTTACTTGCGCGGCTGTTCTCTGTCTAATGCTGCGCCGTGAGTGGCAGAGAAGAAAACTGCTGACACGAGACCAGTAGCGAACGTTACTCTAGTACGGTCGAAGCTTGTAAATTGCTCGATGGGACGCCCGCCAAACCCTAGCTGTTGAAATATCCGATTACGCTCGTTGACGCCCGAGTTCTTCCACGGGCCACTAAGTCTTGGAATGACTCAACTGAATGGGTGTGGTAATCGCTCCTTCGGCTGCCGATCTCACCAGCGCCGCGTACTTGGCGAACACGCCGGTTTTATACCGCAGCGCCGGGGGTTTCCATTCCGCCAGCCGTCGCGCGATCTCGGCGTCGGAAATTTCGAGTTCCAGCTTTCGGACCTTGGTGTCGATGGTGATTTTGTCGCCCTCGCGGATGGCGGCGATGGGGCCGCCGAGGGCGGCTTCTGGGGCTACGTGGCCGACCATCAGCCCTCGGGTGGCTCCGCTGAAGCGGCCGTCGGTGAGCAGGGCTACGCTTTCGCCTAAACCTTCGCCGACAATTGCCGCGGTTACGCTCAGCATTTCGCGCATACCGGGTCCGCCCTTGGGGCCTTCGTAGCGGATCACGACGACGTCTCCAGCTTTGATTTGCTTGCTGGTCACGGCCTTCATCGCGGCTTCTTCGGAATCGAAAACGCGCGCCGGGCCGGTATGCGAACCGCGTTCGTGCCCGCTCATCTTTACCACCCCGCCCCCCGGAGCTAAGTTGCCTTTCAAGATCACCAGGCCGCCGGTCGCCTTCAGCGGCTTG
>JBAVVP010000080.1:0-2090 GCA_049697355.1 Terriglobales bacterium | reverse complement strand
TCTGAATGCGATCGCATTTTCCATCGTTGAAATCACCTGTTCGTGTCCGTCAACGAACGTAAACGCCGTATACGGTCAATTCGCGTAAGCGCATCGGTGCGAATAAGTTGACGTTTGTAGACGGGCGTTTACGTTCGTGTACCCTCCCAGGGGTGGAGTGTCAAAATTCTTCCGGTGCGAAGCACCGTTCTTGCTCCGCCACAAAATTGAATGCAGGATCACGCCTTCATCACCCGTACAGAAGCCGTGGACTCCACCCCGGCTCCAATCTTCTTCGCAGGCTGCTCTGCCTCATCCTTCGCATCCTTGTTCGGGCCTCTGCGGACACGTAACGTGGAAGCGACTTGCTTGGCCTGTGGCGTCTTCAAAAAGTCCTGAAAGTCGCGGTCTTTTGAGAAGACATAGTTGAGCGCCTTGTCCACCACATCGTCGGCGGATGCGTGGACGAAAGCGGCGTATTGATCGACCTGCTCGGCGGTGGATTCGTCCAGCCGAACAGAAGCACTGATGTAGCGGCTCAAGTTGATTTCAAGTAGGGGCATTTTGTTCTCCTTGTAGCTGTTGAATTAAGCAATCTTCCTCCGGGCAATCATCCTCTGCGCCGTCAGGGCAATCTCCCGTGCCCGAGCGGAGCAAAGTGCGATGGGAATCTCGAAGCGGCGGCGGACTACCAGCATCGTGACCACGTCGTCTATTGGAACGCCCTCGATAAGCCACAGTCTGGCCGATGCGACATCCACGGTTCGCTGCGCATAATAGAGTGGATTCGGTTTATCGGGGCGGCGCGAAGCCAGCTTTCGCGTGAGCTTTGCAGCGTCTTTCCCATCGGCAAGTTCATGCAGAACCCATGCCCAATCGCGTTCGGAATTGGTGTGCTTATCGGGATGCTTTCCCGATGTGATTGGACGGCACGGAAGGATGGCATCCGCCGCCAGGCTATCCCGCCGGAAGTCATTGGAATTCCACGTGGAATTGCCGGGGTATTCGCCGGTCACGGGCCATGCCGGATCGTACTTGCAATTCAGGAATCCGGGCAGGCGGAGCACGCGGTTGCAGTCCGTGCAGGCGGGATCGCCGCCGAAGGTGATTGCGAGTAGTTTCAGGGCGCTTTCCTGCTGTTCGATGCTGAAGCCGTCAACACGCCAGAGAACCTGGTACTTGCCGAGCGATGTGGAGACGATTGCGTTCGGCGGAGGAACGGCATCGGAGGCCCGGAGCGAAGCGAGGCGGGCCTCACCATCGGTGTCCAAGTCAAGGTACAGATGCCGCACCGCGGCGATGCTGTCCTTGGTGCGTTTGCGGCTGCCGGAGTGAACCGGATTGGCAGCCACATAGACGTTCGCGCCGATTGAGTTTTCGTGGGCGAGCCAGCCGAGGTAACGAGGCGCAATCGCACGGCCCAAGGGAGCAATGCGCTGAAGAATCCCGTCGGGATTCTCGCGTCGAAGCAGCAGTGCGATGGACTCGCCTGGTGCGAAGCAGCGGGTGAGGAAATCGGCGGCGATATCCGCCGCGTTCTGTGTCCTATGCTGTGGCATGTTTCACCTCGAATACCGGCTCGATCAAGAAGCGTTTCGCGTCGCGGTCGTAGCCGCGAAGGGCCAGCACTTCGCGGACGATGCGGCGGCCCGGTTGGCGCTCGACATGCACCACAAAATCGACGGCTTCTCCAATCTCGGCTTCGGTGTCGGAGAAGGTCGTCTGCGCGTGGTTGCGCATGACCAGATTGGCGAAGCGATGCAGCGCCTTCTCTGCAGAATTCGCATGGATCGTCGCGAGCGATCCGGCATGGCCGGTGTTGAAGGAATCGAGCAGCGTTCGCGCCTCGATTCCACGCACTTCGCCAAGGATGATCCGGTCCGGTCTCCAGCGGAGAGCGGACTTGAGAAGGTCGTCGAAAGTGATGTTGGCCTTGAACGTGTCGGTCTGGCATTCGACGGCCAGAATGTTCGGCTTCTGGATTTGTAGTTCCGAAGTATCTTCGATAACGACGAGGCGTTCTTGTTCTGGAATGAAGTCAGCCAATATCCGCAAAAGCGTGGTCTTGCCGGTGCCGGTCCCGCCGCTGATAAGCAGCGTTTTGCCGCTGC
>JBAVVP010000079.1:0-9339 GCA_049697355.1 Terriglobales bacterium | reverse complement strand
GTTTCGCGAAGACCTCTATTACCGGCTCAACGTGGTCCCGATCGATATCCCGCCGCTACGCGAACACAAAGAAGATATTCCTGGATTAGCGAACCTGTTCCTCGCGCGCTTCGCCAAGGATTCCGGGAGATCGGAAACCATCACCGGCATTTCGCCCGCCGCAATGCAGCTTCTCGTGGGGCATTATTGGCCGGGCAATGTGCGTGAACTGCAGAACGTCATCGAACGCGCCTGCGCGCTCGCGGTGGGCAACCAACTGGAAGCCGCGGACATACAACTCGACTCGCCGCGCTATCGCAGCAACGCGGCACCGGATCGCGATCGCTTCCTCCCCGACGGCATGACGCTCGACCAGTGGGAAGACGAGATGATCCGCGAAGCTCTGAAGCGAGCCAACGGGAACAAGTCGCAAGCGGCGCGCCTGCTCGGGCTTTCGCGGAACGCGCTGCGCTATCGGCTGTCGAAGATTGGAATCGACGACAATGAAGCGGAGTGAGCAGATCTGGAAGGTGCCCCTTACAAACTCCGCTTGGCCGAGGTTTTCCGTCAAAGAATTCCCCCGGTTTTGGATGATTTCGGTAGATCTGCCACCTGCCTCGATTGTGATCGCCCCTCCCCTGGCTGAAAACCACCACCCTGGCTGAACCGGGCCACCGGAGCCCCGCACCATGTCGTCTGCCTAAGTTGTCATGTTTCTCGTATCTTGCTAGGAATAAAGCGGTTAAACAAATATCTTCGGTCGCGCAACATTGGCAGTCAGCTTGCGTTATTACAGGCAGAGATTCGTCCCTAGCAAGTTGGAGGTACCTATGAAATTCAAATTGATAACCGGACTTTTAGGGTTGGGATTGACGATTGCGATTCCAGGCGCAGCCATGGCTCAGTACGACCTGCAGAATGACCAAATATCGGACCAGGAATCGCAAGCTGCGGCCCCCAACTCCGACCAGGGGCCCAGTTCCGATTCCAATTCCAATTCCGAAGACCAGAGTTACAACACGTCCGCGCCGGCGGAAACCAACGGCGTGGCGCGCGTCAGTCTGATTCATGGCGATGTCTCTACCCAGCGCGGCGATAACGGCGCATGGTCAGCGGCGGCGCTCAATGCTCCCCTGCTTGCGGGAGACCGCGTTTCAACCGGCGACAACGCGCGCACCGAACTTCAGCTCGACTATGCCAACATGCTCCGCCTGGCCGCGAATTCGCAGGCCAACATCAACACCCTGACCCGCTCGCAAATCCAGATTCAGCTTGGACGCGGCATGGCGAACTACTCCGTCTTCAAGAACAGCGATGCGGACGCGGAAATTGACACGCCCAACGTTGCCATTCGCACCGATCGCCGCGAATCGAGCTTTCGAATTCTGGTCACTGCCGACGATCATACTGAAGTGCTGGTCCGCAAAGGCGAAGTCGACATTACAACTCCGCAAGGCGGCACGCACGTGACGCAGGGGCAGTTCATTACCATTCAGGGCGCAGGCGATCAGGCGCAATACAAAATCGGCGAAGCCCCGGCACGGGATGACTGGGACCAGTGGAACACCGATCGCGACAACGTCATCCGCAATGCGGCATCGCGGCGGCACACCAACGATTACTACGTCGGAGCCGAAGATCTCGACAATCACGGCACCTGGTCGGAAGTTCCCGATTACGGTCAAGTGTGGCGGCCCAACGAAACCGACCCGGACTGGGCTCCGTATCGCAATGGCCATTGGGTGTATGAGCCGTATTGGGGATGGACCTGGGTTTCGTACGACGATTGGGGCTGGGCGCCGTATCACTACGGCCGCTGGATGTATGTCGACGGAGGCTGGGGATGGTGGCCCGGTCCGGTCTATGCCGAACCGTTCTACCAGCCGATCTGGGCGCCGGCTTATGTTTCGTTCTTCGGGGTCGGCGGTGGCTTCGGCTTCGGCTGGGGCGGAGGCTGGGGTTCGGTCGGCTGGCTCCCTCTCGGACCGTGTGACCATTTCCATCCGTGGTGGGGCCGGTGGGGCGGCGGACGATTCGGGGAGGGCCGTTTTAACGACTTCAACCGCGGAGGCTTTGCTCCGCTGCATGGCGGAACGCGGTTTTCGAACGTGAACCTGGCGATGCATGACCAGCACTTCCGCGGCGGAACGACCGTCTCGGGCAGCGAGTTCGGCACAGGTCGTATGCATGCTCAGCCGATGAGTCATGCGCAGTTCCAGAATGCGCGTTTTTCGACCGGCAGACTGCCCATGACGCCGGGCCGCGAGAGCTTCTCGGCCAGCGGACGTCCGGCGGCTCCTTCGACAACTCGGAACGTGTCGCAGAATCAGCACTTCTTCTCGGCCCGAGGTGCGACAGCGACAGCGTCGCGATCGTTCGGGCGAGGGCAATCGCAGATTCGCGGGCCCCAGCGTTTTAGCCAGAATTCTCAAGCACGAGGCAACTCGAATTGGGGTTCGACGCCAAGGCCCGGCAACTCAGGGGGCTCGATGTCCGCTCGCGCGAGCAGCAGCGGTAACGGTGGCGGCTGGCAGAAGTTTTCGCCAATGCCCCAGCGTTCATCGTCTGAAGCAGCCCGCGGTGGGCCAGCCGGGCGGCCGTCCATGGGTGGCGCGGAGAACCGCGGTTCGTATGGATCGCCCCGCGGCTCTTACGGATCGCCCCGCAGTTCGGGTCCGGCGAGCCGCAGCTATAGTCCAGAGGGCCGTGGCTACAGCGGATCCTCATCAACCCGCAGTGAACCCGCCGGACGCCCATCGATGGGAGGCGCAGAGAACCGCGGCTGGTATGGATCGCCGCGCAGTGCGGGTCCAGCAAGCCGCAGCTATAGCCCAGAAAGCCGGGGCTACAGCGGAGCTTCTCGTCCGCCGCTCAACATGAGGCAACCGATCGTTACTCCGCGCTCTTACGGTCGTCCTTCTTACGGAGGCAATCGTGGCGGCTACAGCGGTGGCGGACGCCCGGCTCCCAGTTACGGTGGAGGCGGACGCCCCAGTTACGGTGGTGGAGGCGGACGCCCGGCTCCCAGCCACGGCGGCGGTGGCGGCCATTCAGCGCCAAGCGGCGGAGGGTCGCACGGCGGCGGAGGATCTCACGGTGGGGGCGGAGGGTCGCACGGTGGCGGCGGTGGCGGCAGACATGGAAGGTAAGACTATGCTGGATTCTTTCCCAGCGTAGCAACGCAGCATAGCAACACTCACCCCAGCAGTGAGACGCGCAACCACGCGTCCCACTGCTTTTTTGCTGAAGTCTGGGTGGTGACGGCCGTTTCCTGGCTCATTCTGAACCAGAACGCCAGGTCATTTATCGCTATGCAATTGCTGCGCGAGGTAGTTGGCGATCCCCATTTCCTTGATGGAATGAAGCTGAGATTCCAGGAAGTCCGCGTGCCGCTCTTCGTCCTTAATCATGTGCTCGAATAGGGCTCGAGTGCCTTCGTCCCCTGCCACGACGCAAGTCTTCAAGGCTCCGTTGTATTGGCGGACTGCCTCCAGCTCGTCTTTAAGGTTAATCTCCATTTGCTGCTGTACCTTGCTGCCCAGCTGAGGCTTCAACACGACGTCGACCGCGGGTGTCGCGTCCAGGAAGATAATCCGCTCGATCAGCCCTTCGGCGTGCCGCATCTCCTCGATCGCCCGCCCTTTCGTGAGCTCTCCCAGGCGTTTGTAGCCCCAGTTCTGGCACATCTCCGACTGCGTCATGTACTGCACAATCGCCGTCAGTTCACAACATAGAGCCAAGTTCAGCTGCGCAATGACCTTCTCGTCGCCGTGCATGATTTCCGCCTCCGTCGTTTAACATTTTGCGATCTTGCACGCCAAAAAGGCTGTGATGCACGGCACATAGCCATGGCTGCGCCCGCACCCTCGGGTCGCCACGCCCCTGGGTGCAGCGACGTGCCCAGGTCACAGGTCCTCATGACGCAGGTCACAGACCCGATGGTTATGCGACGGCAGAATCAGAGGGGTCGCTTCCCCAAGACCGCTGTACAAAGGAGCAAGGCCATGGCCTCTACTGCCGCCCCCGTCGCGCCGGAACTGCTGCGGACGCTTCCTTCCGATGCCGCGCGCCAGTTGCAATGGCGATTTGCCGACCGCTATGACCTGCAGATGCTGGTGCAGTCGGTACGGTCTGTGGCCCGCGGTCCGGTGGCCCGGCTGGTGGCCAGCGGCGGCCGCAATTCTCACGAGTGGACTCCGGCCAAGGCCGAATTGCTCGAGGCATTTGATAAGTCCGGGATCACAGCCGTATTCATGGAACCCGAGCAAGGTGGATTCATCGCGGGCCCGAAAAACCTGGCGCTGGCGCTGGTAGCGTTTGAACTGGGCTGGGTGGATGGAGGGGCCGCAACCGCCAGCCTGGCCAGTTGTCTGGCGCTGTCGCCGATTCACGAGCGCGGCACGCCCGAGCAGCAAGCCAAGTACATGCAGTTGGCCGCGCCGCCTCAGGCTGGAGAAGATCGCAAACCATGGCGGGGAGCATTCTGCCTGACCGAGCCGATTCCATATGTCGGGGTCGATACCGGCATGCTCAACGGAAAGATTCGCATCGCCGAGTGGAAGGATGGAGAAGAGCCGACGCTGCAGGTGGAAAAGCGTGGCCGCTTCATCACTAATATCGCGTTTGCTAACTTTGTGACGGCGGCGGTCGATTCGGGCGACGAGCGCATCAAGGGAAGCTGCATGGTGATCCTGGAAGAAGGGGATCCGGGCACATTTGATCGCGGCACGCCCACGAAGAAGCTGGTGCATCAGCTCTCCTCGACCGGCGATCCGATTTTCAGCCTGCGCATTCCAGCTAGCCGTATTGTCGGCGGCTACGACGTGAAAGATGGCGTCATCGTGCCGCGCTACAACCACAGCGAGATCATTGAAGCCGTGTTCCGCCGGACGCGCGTGACCGTGGGCGTCATGACCGCGGCGAAATTGCTTTCCGCGGTCGAGCCGGTCATTCGCTATCAGCGCGGGCGCTTCCGCGGCGCGGAGACGGCAACGCCCGGATCGGTGCGTTATGAACTCGGGCTGCAGGCTCGCGAAGACGCGCTGCACCGGCTGGTGGACGTGTGGGCAACCGGCGAAGCCAGCGCGGCCCTGGGATTTGCGGCGGCCCGGGCCTTCGATGAACTCGATCCGCTCGAGCGCGAGGCTGATCAACTGCTGGCTGCGCGGGGAGTCGTCACCGCTAAAGCGCGCGCGAAGCTGCATCGCGAGGCGTCGGAACGGGCTGCGGATTTGCTCCACCTGCCGGCCGGCGATCCCCATCGAGCGCAACTGGATTCGGATACGCTTCTGCGGTTCGTGCTTTTGGACTCACTGGCCGACGTCCTTTGCCCCGCCACCAAGCTGTGGAACACCGGCTGGGGCGCGCAGATGATGCGCGAAGCGGTCAGCCTGATGGGTGGCTACGGTATCACCGAAGACTGTCCCGGCTTCCTCGGCAACAAGTGGATGGATGCGCAACTGGAAGCGACCTACGAGGGGCCGGAAGCGGTGCAACGCCGCCAACTTTCGATCACCATGACCAACCCGCTTTTCGTCGCGCAGTTTAAAGCGTGGATTGCGGAGATGCGCGGCATCGCCAGCGAGCGTCCCGGCACGGGCGCGTGCACGCTGGCCACGGCGATGGGAATGTGGCTGTGGACGCTCGATCGTTTGCAGCACAGCAAAGATGCCGACGGCGGCCGTCTCTACCAGAGTGCGCGCCAGGGGGTGACGTTCCCGCTCGCCGACGCGCTCTGCTGGTTGCTGGCGGCACGCTGCCAGATTCTCGATGCGCTCGAACTGGAGCGCCGTGGACCCAGCGATCCCGCGGTTGCCGAAGGCCTGGCTGGCCTGGTGAACTTTATGACCGACCTGTGCCACGTGCAGTCGGCGCGCGCCAGTGGAGAAGTAGCCCGCATCTGTGCTGAGTTGGTGTTCGGATACAACCGTCACCCCGCGTGGGACGAAGCGGGCTACCGCGGCTGCTACCAGCAAGACGAACTGGATTCGCTGGAGGGCATTATTCCGGGCATCGGTTCCTACGGCTTGGATGTCATCGCACTCGATGGCTCGCATCCGAGAAAAGCCGGTCCCTGCGCAAAGTGCAATGGAGCCGAGCAGTTTCTCGCGTTGCAAACCAAGCTCTCCACCTGCCTCACGGGCTGCCGCCTATCGAAAGACCGAGCCGCCGAGGCGATTTCAAAAATAATGATCCCCGAGGCGCTGGACTACCCCGCATGACAGCTTTGCTTTTGGGTGGCGCAGCGCTTCAGCGCTGCGATAACCGCATTGTCTTGAATGCGGCTTTAGCCGCTGAGGGGGTAGATTGGAGTTCCACGATAGGCTCATGAGCGCCACCTCCCCAGAACCGGCCGCGATCGACCGCCCACAGACGACGGTCGACATCGCCTGTGTGGGCTTCGGTCCCGCGATGGGCGGCTTCCTGACGACGCTCAGCCGCAGCCTGCTGAATCCAGACGGCTCGGTGCGATTGGAGAGCACAGCATCCCCCGGTCTGCCTCTGCAAGTAATTTGCTACGAGCGTGCCGACGGGCTGGGCTTCGGAGTCTCAGGCGCAGTCACGCGAGCACGAGGAATACGCGGCAGTTTCCCCGGCGTGGATCTTGCCGAGATTCCCATGTCGGCCGCCGTGAAGAACGAGAAGCTCGTCTACCTGCTCGATCCCACGGGCGCGAGTCGACGATCACTTTCTTTCCGGGCTGCCGACCGCGTGCTTCGCTCGCTCGGTTTCCTATTCAGTCTGAAGCACGATGCTTTCGAGCTACCCTACACCCCGCCCTTCATGAAGAAGCACGACGGCCTGGTGCTGTCGCTTGGCCAGTTCAATCAGTGGGTCAGCGATCAGGTCGCAGCGTCCGGCGTGGTGCAAATCTGGCCGGGCATGCCGGTCGCCGAGCCGTTGATTGAATCCGGCTCCGTTACCGGCGTGCGCCTCGCCGATCAGGGCACCGATCTTCAAGGACGCCCCGACGCAGGTTTCACACCGGGTATGGACCTGCGAGCCGCGCTGACCGTGGTAGGCGATGGCCCCGTGGGAGCGGTCGGGCGCAAAATCGACGCGCAGCTTGGAATGCCCGAAGGCCATGGCTCCCGCGAATGGGCGCTCGGCATGAAGATGGTCGTCGAACTCCGCGAAGATAGCGGTTTGGAGCCCGGCACCGTCCTGCATACCATCGGTTTCCCCGAGCCGCAGATTTTCGGCTTTCTCTACGTTCATCCCGAACGGCTGGCGTCGGTTGGCATCTTTGTTCCGTCGTGGTTCCGCAGTCCGGTCCGCACCGCCTATCGTTACCTGCAACACTTCATGTTGCATCCTTATTTGTGGCGCTATCTCGAAGGTGGAACCCTGAAGTCGTGGGGAGCCAAGTCGCTGCAGGAGTCGGGCCGCCACGGCGAGCCATTTCTAGCTGGCAACGGCTACGCCCGCATCGGCGAGGGCTCGGGCAGCACGAACGTGCTCGCGGGCTCCGGAGTGGATGAAGCCTGGACCACCGGCGTGCAACTGGCCGAAGCGGTCATCGAACTCGCAGAACAGAAACGGGCATTTACTCGCGAGAACCTTGAAGCTACCTATGTGCGCCGTCGCCGCGAAAGCTGGGTCGATCGCGAGTCGAAGATCGCAGCCGACGCGCGCAACGGATTCCAGCAGGGCGTGGTCACGGGAATGATCGGCATGGCCGTCGCGGGCTTGACCCGCGGGCGAGTCACGCCAGCCTTGCGGCCAGCGCCCAGTCATCAGCCCTCGCTGGAGGAAACTTTCGGGTCGCGGATTTCATCCGCCGAACTGAAGCAGATGCAGGACGAATGCGCCTCCAAAGGAACGTCGCTGCACGACCGCATCATGGACCGCTGCGGTTGGCCCGAGATTCCGATGGATGGCAAGCTGCTCATCTCGCACCAGGATGCGTTGCTCATGGGTGGAGGCGTGCAGGCTCCGCCCGGCTATGCGAACCATGTGATCTTTCGCCGCCCCGAACTCTGCCGCGTCTGTGAAACCAAGTTGTGCGTCGAAATGTGCTCAGGGCAAGCGATCACTCGCGGTGAAGACGCAGTGCCCGCCTTCGATCGCGAAAAGTGCGTGTACTGCGGCGCATGCCTGTGGAATTGCGAAGCCGAGGACGGCGGAACGAAGGGGAATATCGAATTCAAGGCGGGTGCGGGAGGACTGCACTCGGCGCTGAACTGATTACAAGTGGAGCGACGGGCGTCTCGCCCGTCCCGCCGGGCGGGGACGCCCGGCTCTCCATTTGCAAACCATTACTGAATTGACAGGACTCGAATGACCAACGGATATCACATAGTAGTCTGCGGCAGCATCGTACCCGACCCGCTGCAAACTCTGGAGCCGATCCAGACCCCAACCGGCCCCGCGCTCAAGAACGAAATGATGCTTCCCGCCGTGCTCGATCCCTGGGCCGCTCATGCGTTGTATGAAGCCGCCAACCTGGCGACAAAGGTCGCGGGCAGCAAGGTCTGGCTGGTGAGTGTGGGACCCAAAGCAAAACTCCAGCAGGTGATGATGACGATTGCCCAGCGCGTGAGTTTTGAACTGGTCCCGGTCGATGCGAGCGCCAGCGGCTTTGCCGATGGGCATGCGACGGCTGCGCTGCTAGCGGAAACCATCCAGAGCATTCCCGGTCTCGATCGCTCGCGCTTGCTTGTTTTCGGCGGTTGGGAATCGGCATCGCGAGGCGCGGGCGCCACCATGCAGTTAGTTGGAGAGCGCCTGGAGATTCTCGACCAGTTTCAAGGTGTCGACCAGCTCAGCGTGCAGGCCGATGGTTCGTTCGAAGTTCTGGAGCGGATCGAAGGCGGACGCCACCAGGTTTCGGTGTGCCAGGGGCCGCCTGCGTTGTTCGGTTGGGCGACCGGCAATCTGCCGGAGCCGCGCAACAATCCGCAGATCGGGATGGCGAATATGCGTACGGTGATGCCCGCGCTGCAACGGGCGAAGTCCGTGCCGTTGCCGGGTGGAGGATTGCACTTCCTGAGCGCGAGCCCGCCGAAGCAACAGCGCCAGACGCGCGTGGTCAAAGATTTGTCGGCCGATCAGATCGCGCAAGAGCTCGCGGAATGGATTGGCAAGTAACGATTGAATCAACAGCCCCCCGGTGCAAGCAAGGTTCGTATCAGGGCATCGCTTTAGCGATGCCGAAAAGACGTCGAAATCCAATGCCCCTTTAGGGGCTGATACCGGAGATCAAGACTCAGATGTCACAAAGCATTTTGTTTCTGGCGCACGTTTCGGAAGCTGGCAACACGCTCCCCAAGACTTCCTATGAGGTTCTGGGTGGGGCTCTGGAATTGGGCAAGCAACTCGGCGCGCGCTTGACCATCGGCCTAATCGGCGCAGACGTGT
>JBAVVP010000078.1:0-10892 GCA_049697355.1 Terriglobales bacterium | reverse complement strand
GTTCTCCATCGACTATGTGCGCGAACTGGGCACGCAGTTTCCGCTGGGGATTGACACCAACCATGTGGGAGGCGCGAACTACCTCACCGACGGCCACAATCTGGACCCCACCCAAAATACCTACCAGGCAGAACTGGACGCGATCAATGCGACGCTGGCGGCGAATACGGCATCGGCGGCGTGTCCGAAGGCACAATTCGCCGGCAATAGTTCGCTGGCTGCGGTGCAATGCTATATCAATAACGTGCCGGGAGCGACCATCACCGATTTCGCGCGCCACGGACTGGATTCATCGAATGCCTTCTGCGGACCGTTTCCCTGCTCGGTCCTGGGAAAGCAGCAAGCAGCGTTCGGCGGGATCAATCCGGCGGTGGGCTCGAACATCATGTACTTTCCGAGCGGACGGTCGACGTACCAGGGTCTGCATCTGGCGTACAAGACGAGCGTGGCGAATCCGGCGAAGCGTGTGCAACGGCTGGACATCGTGATGGCGTACGCGTGGTCGCGCTATCGCAGCAATATCGCCGAGCCCAACGGGAGCGGCGGAGATTATTCCCTGCTGAACGTCGCGCAAGATTACAACCAGCCGCACCGGAGCCATTTCGGGTCTTCGGGGCTGGACCGCACCCACCAGTTCACGTTCACTCCGACGGCGGAGTTGCCGCGCGGACTGCGCCTTTCGATGATCGCGCACCTGGCGTCGCCGCTTCCGCTGAGCCTGTATATTCCGCAGCAGGACGGAGGCGGAGTGGCGGGGGAAATCTTCCGCAGTGATATTTCCGGCGACGGAACCGTGGGCGATCTCGTGGGATTGATCGGAAGCACGGGAAAATACTCGACCACCCAGTTGACCCCGTTGCTCACGTATTACAACTCATCGTTCGCCGGGAAGTTGACGCCGGCGGGTCAGGCGCTGACAAATGCCCAGTTGTTCACCGGGTCGCAACTGGTGACGTTGGGCGCTTATTCACCGGTGATTCAGGGCCTGCCGCCGCATTTTGCCGAAGCGACCTGGCTGAAGACGATCGACTTGCGCTTGAGTTGGCCCTTGCGGATTGGGGAGCGGGTGAAGCTGGAGCCGAACGCGTCCTTGTTTAACGTTTTCAACTTTGCCAATTTCGGCGGCGCGGGGAACCAGTTGAGCGGCCTGCTGAACGGCGCGCCGGGCAGTTCGCTGAACAACGCAAGTTCGGCGGGTTTCTGCGGTAACTCAACCACGTTCTGCACTTCGCGGCTGGACCGGGTTCTGGCCGGTTCGGGCACGTACGCGAACGGGGCTCCGCGGCAAATGGAGTTTGGAGTACGGATCACGTTCTAGAGCTTGGTTTCACAAATGGATTTCCGGTAGCGCAAGATAATGAGTTTTGGGTAGGTTGCAGCTTTAACAGGCTGCGGAGAAACTCAGTTTCGTATCTCAGGTTCGTATCAGGGTATCTCTTTAGAGATACCGCAAGTCCTTCAAAATCAGACGCCCCTTTAGGGGCTGGGCGGCGATGGCTGTTATATTCAGGTAATTATGCCGGGTTGTATTCTCTGGAGGAGTAATCGGGAACATGAAAAATCTTGTCCACTTCGCTCTGTCAGTCCTCTTTCTTCTGGGCATTGCTTCCGCGCAGAATATTCCGGCGGTCGATGTATTCGGCGGCTACTCGTACATGAATTTTGAAGTTCCATCGAGCGGGGCGCCGACCACCCAGCAGCGGCTGAAGCTCAATGGCTGGGAGTTTTCCGCCTCGATATTCTCGTTTCATCACCTCTCCCTTGAAGGGAGTTTTAGCGACCACTGGCTTAACAATTGCGGTGGCACGAGTCTGAAATGCGACAATTTCACCTGGGGGCTTGGACCGCGTTTCACGCTTGGAGATCGCTCCAACAGATTCACGGGCTTCGTGCACGGCCTGGTGGGTCAAGACCGGGCGGATATTCTTGCGGCCGGGACTACCGTGTCTGATACGTCGGTGGCGCTCGCGGCGGGCGGCGGCGTCGACTATTGGCTCTTTCGTCATGTGGGTCTTCAGTTTGGGCCGGTCGATTATGTCTTCGCCCGCCACCTGAACAACTTCGGCGCCGCCAACCAAAGCGACTTCCGCGCCGCGGGTGGAATCGCTTTTCGCTTTGGCGGTAATTTCCCTCCGGCTGAACCCAAGGCTCCGAAAGAGCCCAAGGCCCAGAAGGAACCCAAGGCTAAGTCCGAGGGTGGTCATCGTTCTTGGATTCGGCCCTGGCGTAAATCCAAGCCTGCGCCTTCCGAGGGACAACCGTCCGAGACGCCTGCTGAGGGCCAATCTCCGACTCCGGTGACGTCCGCGCCTCAGCCGGCTCAGCCGCCTCGGACACGGGCGAGTGTGCCAGTGACGGCGCCGAGTCGCGGGATGCAGGTCCATCCGCTGGGCATTGTAGCTGCGCCCCAGGAATTCGACGGTGCGAAAATTCTGTCGATCGAGCCGGGAAGCGTCGCCGAAATGGCATCGCTGAAACCTGGCGACCTAATCAAGTCTGTGGATGGCAAGGCCGTCCGGACGCCCATGGAACTGGCCGCCGAACTTGCGGACAAAACCGGGAAAGTTCGCATCGGCATTCTGCGAGGCACCTATGCGACCGAGACGGTAGTTCTGTTGGGCGGCCACTGACGTCAACCGCCACTTCGTTCCAGACCGGTCTCTAACGATACGGGCGCGATTTCGGAAACCAGACCGTCGTCCTGCGAAGGCTCGTGCAATCCGCACTCGGTTTTCTGGAAGCCTGCCCATCGTCCTGACCTGGGATCTTCTCCGGGCAGGACGCTGCGCGTGCAATGGGTGCATCCGACGCTCGGATAGTTCTGGTCGTGGAGAGGATTGTAGGGAACGTTGTGTTCCCGAACGTAGCGCCAGACCCTCTCGGAGGTCCAGTCGGCCAAGGGATTGACCTTCACCAGGTGAAACTTGGAATCCCATTCGACTTTGCGCGCCGTCGCGCGGACCGACGTTTGATCGCGGCGGATGCTCGTAACCCAAGCCTGCAGCCGGGACAGTTTGTTGCGTAGCGGTTCGACTTTGCGGAGGTTGCAGCAAGCATCCGGGGCGCGGCTCCAGAGCTTCGCGCCGTGACGCAGTTCCTGTTCTTCGGGCGTCAGCGCCGCCTTCAGCCGCTCGACGGCGATTCCGTATCGCTTCTCCACACGCTCGATGAGGGAGTAGGTTTCGGGAAACAGGAAATCGGTATCCAGGGTGAACACGCGCAGAGCCGGCTGCAGACGCGCTGCAATATCAATCAGTACCATTCCTTCGACGCCAAACCCCGAGGCAATTTCGACGTGGTTCTGAAATGTGGTGAATGCCCAACGCAATACGTCCTGAGCGCTCCACTGCTCTGCCAGCAGATGGATTCTTTCTACTTCTGACTTCATACTGTCCACCCTTCATCAAGGAGTGAATGAATCGACCCAACCAGGAAGTTCTGCTGCAAGAATTCGGAATTCAGTGAAATCGACTGTTTGAGCAACCTGTCGTGAGTCGCATGCCGGACTACTTCGCCGATCACAAGCAGAGTCGGCGCCGGCAACTGCGGCGCTCCGGACAGGTTTTCCAGGTTGGTCGTAAAGACCTGTTCTTCGGCGGTTGTGGCGCGCGAAACTACGGCGCAGGGGGTTTCGCTTGCCAATCCCGCAGCGCGCAGCTTTTTCGAGATCTTTCCGTATTGGTAACCGGGCATGTAGATCACCAGCGTGGCTCCGGAGGAAACCAGCGCCTGCCAGTTAGTCGGATCGCCTTCCACCGCGTGATGCCCGGCGAGAAGAATGAGGGCGTGAGAGGAACGGCGGTCCGTCAACGGAATCTCCGCGGATGCACAGGCTCCGAGAGCGGCCGTAATTCCGGGTACGACTTCAAATTCGATGCCGGCTTCGCGCAGAGCCGCAATTTCCTCCGCGGCACGCCCAAACACCAGAGGGTCTCCGCCTTTCAGCCGCACCACTCGAAGCCCCAGAGAGGCCACGCGCACCATGAGGAAATTGATTTCCGCTTGCGTGATGTTCGCCTTTCCGCAGCGCTTGCCCACGTTGTAGCGCTGGGCATGGGGCGGAGCGAAGTTAAGGATCTCCGGCCCAACCAGATCATCGTGCAGCACCGCGTCCGCGTTTTTCAGCACGCGCGCCGCCTTCAGCGTAAGCAACTCCGGATCTCCGGGTCCGGCCCCAACCAGATAGACTTTGCCCTTCATACGATCCCGACCTCCTGAATTCAACCTTCAATACCGTGTGGCACCAGTCCGTCGGGAACATCACGGACGGCTGCCTCCACCGCTTCTCCTGCCAGAAATGTGCGCAGTTCGTCGTCGTTGTGGCGGGCAAAGAACTGGCGCAAATTTTCGCCCGGCAATTGCCGCTCGAGATAGCGGCGCAGCAGGCGCTCAATCGCATCGGGAACTTCGGTGGCCAGGCACCGATACCCAACCGGACGTGCCAGCGATTGGTGCAGGCCGACCCCGCCCCCGAGGCAGAAGTAGTACGCATCGAGCATCTGGTCTCGAACCTTGATCTTCTTGCCCTCGATTCCGATGTCGGCAATCCAGTGCTGACCGCAGCTATTGGGGCAGCCCGTAACGTGCAGCCTGAGGTGTTGCGCGAACCCGGGCAGGCGCTCATCGAGTTCGTCGACCAGCCATCGGGAGAAGCCCTTCGTTTCAGTAATGGCGAGCTTGCAGAATTCGGTCCCAGTGCAGGCGACCACACCACGCCCGAACGGCGAACCTCCTACTTGAAGTCCGATTCCAGCAAGTTCTCTGGCCAGCGATTCCGCCTGCAGTTGGGGCACGTTCACGATGAGAAGGTTTTGCATGTTCGTGGTGCGCAGTTCGCCATTTGCAAAACGCTCGGCGAGATCCGCGGCAGCATCCATCTGGTCGGCGGTGATGCGGCCACGCAGCACTGACGCGCCCACGTAGCAGTACCCAGGCTGTTTTTGCGGATGGATTCCAATGTGGTCGCGGTAAACATCGTCGGGAATCTTCTCCTCGACCCCTGGTTCCAGGTCGTAGCCCAGACGCCGCTCGAGCTCCTTCTGGAAGCCCTCGGCAGTCCAGCCGTTGCGCAGAAAGAGGAATTTCAGGCGGGCCCGTTCGCGATGCTCGCGAAGCACGTCAGATTCCCTGAACAGTTCCGCAATCGCTCGGAGCACGGATTGGACTTCGTGCCAGCGCACAAAGGCATTCAGCCGCGTGGCGAAGTGGGGATCGGTCGAAAGCCCGCCACCGACCCGCAATGAGAAGCCCACCTCCGGGTGGCCGTGGACCGTCCGTTCAGTCGCAGTCAGACTGATGTCGTTGATCTCCGGATACGCGCACCACACCCGGCATCCGGTGATGGAGATCTTGAACTTGCGCGGAAGGTTGTAGAACTCGGGGTTGCCCGTGAAGATGCGCGTGGCCCCGAGCGCGAGCGGCGAAGCATCGCAGAGTTCGTCCCTGTCAACCCCTGCGACCGGGCAGCCTGTGATGTTGCGGGTGACATCGCCGCAGGCGGCCAGAGTATTCAGGCCGCATCCCCAGAGGGCTCCCAGGATTTCGGGCAGGCTTTCGATGGTTACCCAATGCAGCTGGATGTTTTGTCGAACGGTGATGTCGGCAATCCCGCGCGCAAAACGGCGGGTAAGGCCCGCGATGGTTCGGAGTTGGTGAGAGGTGAGCAGGCCATTCGCGATCCGGATACGAACCATAAATGAGGGCACTGCCTTCCCTTCCCCGCCTTTGCCCCCAACCACGCCGGCGCCGTCGCCCTGCGTGTAGATGCCCCACCAGCGGAAGTACGTACCCAGCCATTCCGGCGGAATGGAGTCATATCCGTCGCGTGCGAAGCGGCGAATCTCATCGAGGCCTTCCCAGGGATTCTTCTCCCGCTTCAGGCGCTCGACTCTTTGCGTTTTCGTTTCCTGGTCAGCTTTAGCCATAAAAAAGAAAAACCCACCGCCAGCTTTCTCTGGCGATGGGTTTGAAATATGCCGATGCTAAGAAATGTTTAGGTCAGCAACCTCCCAGTGCCAGAAGACACGGATGCGCAACAACAACACATGCAGCAGCACATGCCGCAACAAGTCCGGTTCTTCTGGTTCTGAGTCAGTGACATTCGCGTGATCCTAACCATTTCGATTGACCTTGTCGATTTTAGATTCAATCTTTCGTTTTGCGGGCAGGATGCGCACGCAAAGAATTGATCGAGTCAATTCAAATTTGTGATGCTGATTTTCGCGGAACGAATGCCAGAGAAGCTAAGTCATTTCCTTTACAGGATTTATCCGCTCCGCTCGGGGATGGTCGAGATGTCCGCCGCGGGACGAATCGCAGCGTTCTTGATTTCTGCCCATGGCGACGGCGTGGAATTCGATTGACGGAGAAAGGCGGAGTGCCCTAAGGTCGAATCGTTATGATCTCGTCGAGCTTCTGCCATCACCGTCACCATCATCATCCCCATGCGATGAGCGTGTCGGCGGAGAACGACGGATGATAGCCTGAAGCAGTCATAGGAACTCCGAGCCCGCTGATGCGAACTTCGCAACAGCGGGTCTTTTTTTTGTTGCGGGCATTCGAAGCACCGGGAACGAATGGAAAGAGGAGATCGCAATGGAGATCGATTTCGACAAGATGCAAGGCTTGGCGCCCGCCGTGATTCAAGATGCAGCCACCGGCGAGCTGCTGATGGTTGGCTTCATGAACCGCGAAGCGCTGACGGCGACCTTGCGGACGAGCTTTGTCACCTTCTACAGCCGTACCCGGCGGACGCTGTGGACCAAAGGAGAAACCTCCGGCAATCGCCTGGAGGTCGTGGCGGCCTGGACGGACTGCGACCGCGACACAGTGCTGCTGCGGGTCCGCGTGCTGGGCGCAGGCAAGGTTTGCCACACCGGGTCCCGATCCTGCTTCACGCGGGAACTGCCGCTGGGCGCGGCCGTCGAAGAAGAGGCGCGGCGATGAAACTTCGTCTCGGCATTCCCAAAGGAAGTTTGCAGGAAGCGACGCTCAGCTTGTTTACGCGCGCCGGGCTGCGAGTTTACACCAACCCGCGCTCCTACTTCGCGGCAACCGACGATCCTGAAATTGAATGCCTGCTCATTCGGGCGCAGGAAATGGCGCGCTACGTCGAACACGGCGCGCTGGATGCGGGCCTGACCGGCCTGGACTGGGTGCTGGAAAGCGGCCTCGAAGTAATCAGCGTGACCGACCTCATCTATGCGAAACAGAGCATGGGCAAAGTGAAGTGGGTGCTGGCCGTGCCGGAGGATTCCGCTTTCCAGAAGCCCGATGACCTTGCGGGCCGCATCGTCGCCACCGAACTCGTGAGTGTCACGCAGAATTACTTTGCCAGCCGGAACGTGCCGGTGCGGGTCGAGTTCTCCTGGGGCGCGACGGAAGTGAAGCCGCCGTTGCTGGCCGATGCCATCGTCGAAGTCACCGAGACGGGAAGCTCGCTGCGCGCGAATCATCTGCGAATCATCGCAACGGTGCTGGAGTCGAACACGCAACTCGTCGCGAACAAGGCGGCGTGGGCCGATCCCGCGCGGCGGCAAAAGATCGAAAACCTGGCCGTGATGCTCTGCGGGGCCATGGCCGCTCAGGGCCGGGTCGGGCTGATGCTCAACGTGCGCAAGCCGGATTTGGCTGCCGTTCTGAGCTTGCTGCCTGCGCTGAAGAATCCTACGGTCGCGCCCTTGGCCGATGGCGAATGGGTTGCGATCAATACCGTCATTGAAGAGCAAACCGCCTGGACGTTGATACCGCAGCTCAAGCTCGCGAATGCGCAAGGGATCGTCGAGTATCCGCTGAACAAGGTGGTGATGTGATGAAGATGATGATGCGCATTCTCGAAGGCCTTAAGCGAGATCGGCTTGTGCACGCGCTGGAGCAGCGCGGCGCCCAGGATCTGGCCGAGGTTGAGCCCGCGGTGCGGCGCATCGTGAGCAATGTCCGGCGGAAAGGCGATTCTGCCTTACGGCGATACGCGGAGCGGTGGGACGGGTTGGGCAGCGGCGACCCTCTGCGCGTGCCCGAGGCTGACCTGCAGGAAGCATGGCAGAGAACTCCCCCGGAACTGCAGGACGCGATCGCGCAGGCCGCAGCCAACATCCGCACTTACTGCGAGTGGCAGAAACCCGAGGAGTGGCGGCGCGAAATTCGGCCCGGAGTTCGCGTGGGACAGCTAGTCCGCCCCATAGAAGCGGTGGGGTGCTACGTTCCCGGCGGGCGCTATCCATTGCCTTCCACGTTGCTGATGACGGTGATTCCGGCGCAGGTCGCAGGCGTGCCGCGGATTCGTGTGGTGTCGCCGCGTCCGGCCCAGGCTACTTTGGCGGCGGCCGCGTATCTTGGCGTGCGCGAGTTCTACCGCGTTGGCGGAGCACAGGCAATCGCAGCGCTGGCCTACGGGACGAAGAGCATTCCGCGCGTGAACAAGATCGTGGGTCCCGGCAACCGGTACGTGACCGCAGCCAAGAAACTGGTTGCGTTCGATTGCGCCATCGAGTTTCTCGCTGGCCCTACGGAAGCCGTGTTCGTTAGCAATAGCAAGGAGGGCGACGGCGACCCGGTTTTTATTGCGTGCGATCTAGTGGCGCAGGCCGAGCATGATCCCGACGCGCTCTGCATCTTGCTAACGACGTCGCGTCGATTCGCGAAGGCGGTGCAGACGGAAGTGAAGCGGCGCACGCGGGCTAATCCAATTGCTAGCCAGTCACTTTCCCGTCGCGGGGCCATCCTTCTGGTTGCTTCGCTCGATCAGGCGGTCGAAACCGCTAACCGCATCGCACCCGAGCATCTCACGCTGCCGTCGGCGCTCGTACCAGCAGTGCAGAATGCGGGGTCGATTTTCGTAAACGAGTTCACGCCGCAGTCCGCAGGCGACTACATCTCGGGCCCGAGCCACGTTTTGCCTACGGGAGCGATGGCCCGCGTGCGTGGCGGCTTGAGCGTGCTGGATTACGTCCGCATCGTCTCTTGCCAGGAAGTTTCCCGCACAGGGATTCGCCAAATCGCGGCACCGGCGATTGTGCTGGCCGAAGCCGAAAGCTTACTGGGACACGCGGAATCGTTGCAAGTGAGGTCCTCTTATGCTTGAAGCCCGCGCCGCGGTGAAGAGTTTGCATGCCTATCGGCCGCCCCTGGCCGGGCGTCAAGGACTGCGTCTTGACTTCAACGAGAGCACGATCGGATGCTCGCCACGCGTATTGGCACGGCTGCGCTCGCTGGATGCCGAAACCCTGGCACGCTATCCCGAACGCGAGCCGGTGGAACGCGAGGCCGCCGATTTTTTCGGCCTCGATCCGGCTCAGGTTCTGCTCACGAACGGCGTGGATGAGGCCATTCATCTGCTTTGCTCGACCTATCTCGAGCCCGGAGACGAAGCGATCATCGCGGTGCCCACGTTTGCGCTGTATGCCATCTTCGCGCAGGCGGAAGGCGCTCGCGTGATCCAGGTTCTCTCCGGTGAGAACTTTGCCTTTCCTATGGAAGATCTATTGTCGCGGCTCAGCCCCCGCACACGGCTCATCGCGATAGCGAATCCGAACAATCCAACCGGAGCGGCGGTAGCATCCGAGGTCTTACTTCAGATTGCCCAAGCCGCACCCCAGACGGCTCTTCTGGTGGACGAAGCTTATTTTGAGTTTCATGGCGAGACGATCCTTCACCACGCCGCTCGGCCAGAGAACGTTTTCGTGGCGCGCACCTTTTCCAAGGCCTACGGCTTGGCGGGTCTTCGCATCGGCATTCTTGCCGGAGATGCGGGACAGATGGCGATGGTGCGCCGCGTCGCTTCGCCCTACAACGTGAACGCGGTCGCGCTGGCGGCGTTGCCGGAGGCACTTCGAGATCAGGAGTACGTGGAACATTATGTCGCCGAGGTGCACCATGGCCGCGCAATCTTGGAGCGGGAACTCAGCAGTCTCGGTCTGCACTACTGGCCAAGCCGCGCCAACTTTGTGCTGGTACGCGTCGGCGACGCCCACGCCGAATTTGTGCGAGCTTTGCGCGCGCAGGGAATCCTGGTGCGCGATCGGAACTCCGATCCACGATGTGAAGGTTGCGTGCGCCTGACCGTGGGATCAGACGAACATACGCGGATTTTGATCAGTGCGCTGCGGGAAGTGGTCGCAAAACTCAGGGAACGCCGTGAGGTGAGGGCGTGAGGAAAGCCAGGCTGCATCGCAAGACCGCGGAAACGGAAATCCAAATCGCGCTCACGATTGAGGGCCGGGGGAAGTATGAGGTCTCGACGGGAATCCGTTTTCTCGACCACATGCTCGAGCTCTTTGCGCGGCACGGCGCGTTCGATCTGAAACTCCGAGCGGTGGGCGACCTGGACGTGGATCAGCACCACACCGTGGAGGACGTCGGCATTGCGCTGGGCGAGGTTTTCGACCGCGCCTTGGGAGATCGCCGCGGCATTCTGCGCGCTGGCTACTTTGTCATGCCCATGGATGAGACTCTCGGCTTAGCGTCCGTGGATTTCGGTGGACGCGCAGTCGCGGTGGTCGATACGAAAGTTCGTGCGGCGCGAGTGGGAGATCTGCAAGCAGAACTAGTCAACGATTTCTTCGAGGGCTTTGCGCGGGGCGCACGGGCCAATGTTCACGCGCGCGTGCTCTACGGACGCTCCAGCCACCACAAAATCGAAGCGCTCTTCAAAGCTTTTGCGCGGGCCCTGCGCGTCGCGTGCTCCCGCGATCGCCGCTTGGGCCGCATGCTCCCGAGCACCAAGGGACTCCTATGATCGCCATCGTCGATTACGGCGCCGGCAACCTGAATTCGGTGAAGAAGGCGTTCGACTATCTCGGCGCCGAGGTCGTCGTGACCGACCAGCCTGAGACGGTGGCAGCGGCGGACAAGATCGTATTCCCAGGGGTAGGGCATTTTTCCTCTCTGCAAGC